>NZ_JBEZNU010000012.1:65263-161251 GCF_040653375.1 Streptomyces sp. NPDC047974 | reverse complement strand
CCGAGCCCTTCCGCCCCCGCCGCCGCGGCCGTGGACCGACCCGCCGCGGCCGTGGACGCGCCCGTGCGGCGGCGGACCGCGTACGGGAAAGAGACCTGGAAGGAGATCTCCTTCCTGCTGCTCAACCTCCCCACCGCCCTCGTCGGCTTCGTCTACTCCGTCACCACGGTCGCCGTCGGCGTCGCCCTGTCCGTCACCGTGATCGGTCTGCCGCTGCTCGCGGCCGGCCTCGCGGGCGCGCGGGGGATCGGCCGGTCCGAGCGGGCCCGGGCGCGGGCGCTCCTCGACGCGGACGTGGCGGAGCCCTCGCCGCTGCCGCGGCCGGGCGGCGCGCTGCCGTGGCTGTGGACGCGGCTGAAGGACCCGGTGGCGTGGCGGACGCAGCTGTACGGGCTGATGCGGCTGCCGTGGGGGGTCGTCACCTTCTCCGTCACCCTGGTGTCGCTGGTGGCGCTGTGGCCGGTGCTGCCGTTCATCGCGCGGGGCCTGGCGGCGGCGGACCGGGGCATGGTGCGGGGTCTCCTCTCCCCCTCGGACGAGCTGGAGCGGCGGATCGCCGAGCTGGAGTCGGACCGGGGCGTGGTCGTGGACACGGCGGCGGCCGATCTGCGGCGGATCGAGCGGGACCTGCACGACGGGGCGCAGGCGCGTCTCGTGGCGCTCGCGATGGGGCTCGGGCTCGCGAAGGAGAAGCTGCACGAGGACCCGGAGGCGGCGGCCGAGATGGTCGCGGAGGCGCACGGCGAGGTGAAGCTGGCCCTCCAGGAGCTGCGGGACCTGGCGCGGGGCATCCACCCGGCGGTCCTCACCGACCGTGGCCTCGGCGCGGCGCTGTCGTCGCTGGCGGGCCGGTGCACGGTGCCGGCGACGGTGACGGTGGACCTGCCGGAGCGACCCGCGGAGGCGATCGAGGGGATCGCGTACTTCACCGTCTCGGAGCTCCTGCAGAACGTGTCCAAGCACGCGAGGGCCCGGACGGCCTCGGTGGAGGTGTGGCGGGAGAAGGACCGCCTGCTGCTCCAGGTGCGGGACGACGGCGTCGGCGGCGCCCGACCCGACGGCCCCGGCACGGGCCTGGCGGGCCTGGCGGAGCGCCTCGGCGCGGTCGACGGCCTGCTGGTCGTGGACTCCCCCGAGGGCGGCCCGACGACGATCACGGCGGAACTGCCGTGGCGGGCCCGGCAGGGCTGACGGGGCGGGCGGGGCGGGCCTGACGGGGCGAGGGCGAGCGGGGCAGGCCTGACGGGCCTGCCGGACCCGACGGCCATGGCCCGCCGGTTTCCCGGCCTCCCCGTTTCCCCGTTTCCCCGTCTCCCCGTTTCCCGGTCTCCCCGTCTCCCGGCCTCCCCGTCTCCCGGCCTCCCCGTCTCCCCGTTTCCCCGTCTCCCCGTCTCCCCGTTTCCCGGTCTCCCGGTCTCCCCGCCCCCGTCGGTAGGGATATCCCCCCTGGGGAGACGCCGACCCGCCTCATGGTGCCGGCGGGGTCCCGGACGGAACCCTGGACGCGTACCCAGTGACGAGTAGAAGGACCTCCCCATGGATTCGAGCCTCGTTCCCTCCGCGCTCCGGGCGCCCTTCCAGGGGCGGACCTGGCGCGGGTTCCTGTTCACCCTGGTGGGGCTGCCGCTGAGCGTGCTGTGGTTCGCGCTCGCCGTCGCCCTGACCTCCACCGGGCTCGGGCTGCTGATCACCTTCCTCGGGGTGCCGGTGCTGGCCGCCTCGCTGACTGTGTGCCGGGCCTTCGGCGCGGTGGAGCGGGCCCGGGTGCGGGGGCTGCTCGGGGCGCACGTGGCCGCGCCGGAGCCGGTGCGGGGGCGGACGGGCGGGGCGTTCTCCTGGATGGCGGCGACGCTGCGGTCGGGGGCCTCGTGGCGGCACCTGCTGTACGCGCTCGTGCACTTCCCGTGGGCGGTGTTCTCGTTCTCCGTGTCGCTGACGTTCTTCACTCTGGGCTGGGGGCTGTTCACGTATCCGCTGTGGCGGTGGGTCTTCCCGACGTACGTCGGCCAGGACGGCATCCAGCTGTACGGGGACGAGACCCGCGCCCTGTACGTGGACTCGCCCTTCGAGATCGCCGTCACCTGCGGGATCGGGCTGCTGCTGGTGCTGGCGTGGCCGCCGCTGGTGCGGGGCCTGACGGCCGTGGACCGGTTCCTGGTGGCGGGGCTGCTGGGGCCGGGGCGGCTGGCGGAGCGGGTGACGGAGCTGGAGTCGGACCGGGGCGCGGTCGTGGACACGGCGGCGGCGGACCTGCGGCGGATCGAGCGGGACCTGCACGACGGGCCGCAGGCGCGCCTCGCGTCGCTGGCGATGGACCTGGGACTGGCCCGGGAGACGCTGGCGAGCGATCCGCAGGCGGCGGCGGTCCTCGTGGACGAGGCGCACGGCGAGGTGAAGCTGGCGCTGAAGGAGCTGCGGGACCTGGCGCGGGGCATCCACCCGGCGGTCCTGACCGACCGGGGCCTCGACGCGGCGCTGTCGTCGGTGGCGGCCCGCTGCGCGGTGCCGGTGTCGGTGACGGTGGACCTGCCGGGGCGGCCGGTGGCCGCGATCGAGGGCCTCGCCTACTTCACGGTGACGGAACTCCTGGAGAACGTGACCCGGCACTCCCGGGCCCGGCGGGCCTCGGTGGACGTGTGGCGGTCGGGCGCGCGGCTGATGCTGCAGGTGCGGGACGACGGCGTCGGCGGCGCGGACCCGGCGCGCGGGCAGGGGCTCGCGGGGCTCGCGGAGCGGCTGCGGTCGGTGGACGGCGTGCTGGCGGTGGACTCGCCGGCGGGCGGCCCGACGACGGTCACGGCCGAGCTCCCCTGGCGCGCCTGACGCGCACCTGCGGGTGCGGCGGTCCGTGCACCGGCCGCGCCCCGTCCCGTACCCCCGCGACCCGCTCTCCCGGTCCCGTGTCCCGGTGGGGGCTTTCCTGCGATGCTTGATCGCGCGGCGCCGACCGGGCCGCGTGATCGGGCATCGCGGGAACAGCGCGGGGACTTGGGGGCGGCGGACGTGGGCGTGGGAGAGGTGGCGGACCGGGTGCGGGTGGTCATCGCCGAGGATTCGGTGCTGTTGCGCGAGGGGCTGACGCGGCTGCTCACGGACCGGGGGCACGAGGTCGTCGCGGGGGTCGGGGACGGCGAGGCGCTGGTGAAGACGGTGGCGGAGCTCGCGGACGCGGGCGCGCTGCCGGACGTGGTGGTGGCGGACGTACGGATGCCGCCGACCCACACGGACGAGGGGGTACGGGCGGCGGTGCGGCTGCGCGCGGAGTACCCGGAGCTCGGCGTGCTCGTGTTGTCGCAGTACGTGGAGGAGCAGTACGCCACCGAACTGCTGGCCGGTTCCACGCGGGGCGTGGGCTATCTGCTGAAGGACCGGGTCGCGGAGGTGCGCGAGTTCACCGAGGCGGTGGTGCGGGTCGCGGAGGGCGGTACGGCCCTGGACCCGGAGGTGGTGCAGCAGTTGCTCGGCCGCAGCCGGCAGCAGGACGTGCTGGCCCATCTGACCCCGCGCGAGCGGGAGGTCCTGGGCCTGATGGCCGAGGGGCGGACGAACTCGGCGATCGCGAAGCAGCTGGTCGTGAGCGACGGCGCGGTGGAGAAGCACATCGGCAACATCTTCCTGAAGCTGGGCCTTTCGCCGAGCGAGGGCGACCACCGCCGGGTCCTGGCGGTGCTGACGTACCTCCGGTCGTGAGCCGGCCCCCTGCCCGTCCCGAGGCCCTGGGCCGGTTCCCCGCCCGAAGGCCCCGATGATCTGACACCCTGTCAGATACGACCCCTTCGGACACCTGTCCGGATCTTGAGGGGACCTCGTGCGGGCCTTGGACGGGCCCAGGACGGAAGAACGAGACGGAATGCCGCGTTCCGGAGCAATCCGGGTAGGCGCAGAACAGGACAATGCAAGGCGAAAGGGCCCCTGAGACAGGGGCCCACCATGTGAGAAGTCCCGGGAAGGCCCACCTCACCGTCGTAGGGTGGGCCGCAGAGTCCCGCTTGCCGCTAGGGAGGTCCAGTAAGTGACCAGCCAGGTCAGTAGCGAGGCCGGTGAGGCCCTGCTCGGGGAGCAGCGCAGCGCCCCGGTGGAGGGCCGTGACGGCGCCGAGAAGGAAGTCCGTCGGCTCGACCGGGTGATCATCCGGTTCGCGGGTGACTCCGGTGACGGCATGCAGCTCACGGGTGACCGGTTCACCTCGGAGACGGCGTCCTTCGGGAACGACCTGTCCACGCTGCCGAACTTCCCGGCCGAGATCCGGGCGCCCGCCGGCACCCTGCCCGGCGTCTCCTCCTTCCAGCTGCACTTCGCCGACCACGACATCCTGACCCCCGGCGACGCGCCGAACGTGCTGGTCGCGATGAACCCCGCCGCGCTCAAGGCGAACATCGCCGACGTGCCGCGCGGCGGCGAGATCATCGTCAACACGGACGAGTTCGCGAAGCGGGCGATGGCCAAGGTCGGGTACGCGGAGAACCCCCTGGAGGACGGCTCGCTGGACGGCTACCGGGTCCACCCGGTGCCGCTGACGACGCTGACCATCGAGGCGCTGAAGGAGTTCGGGCTCTCCCGGAAGGAGGCCGAGCGGTCGAAGAACATGTTCGCGCTCGGGCTGCTCTCCTGGATGTACCACCGGCCCACCGAGGGCACCGAGGCGTTCCTGCGGCAGAAGTTCGCGAAGAAGCCGCAGATCGCCGAGGCGAACGTGGCCGCGTTCCGCGCCGGCTGGAACTTCGGCGAGACGACCGAGGACTTCGCCGTCTCCTACGAGGTCGCCCCCGCCACCCGCGCGTTCCCCACGGGCACGTACCGGAACATCTCCGGGAACCTCGCCCTGTCCTACGGCCTGATCGCCGCGAGCCGGCAGGCGGAGCTGCCGCTCTACCTGGGCTCGTACCCGATCACCCCGGCCTCGGACATCCTGCACGAGCTGTCGAAGCACAAGAACTTCGGCGTGCGGACCTTCCAGGCGGAGGACGAGATCGCCGGCATCGGCGCCGCGCTCGGCGCCGCCTTCGGCGGCTCCCTCGCCGTCACCACGACCTCCGGCCCGGGTGTGGCCCTGAAGTCCGAGACGATCGGCCTCGCCGTCTCCCTGGAGCTGCCGCTCCTGATCGTCGACATCCAGCGCGGCGGCCCGTCCACCGGTCTGCCCACCAAGACCGAGCAGGCCGACCTGCTCCAGGCCATGTACGGGCGCAACGGCGAGGCCCCGGTGCCGATCGTCGCCCCGAAGACCCCGGCCGACTGCTTCGACGCGGCCCTGGAGGCCGCCCGGATCGCCCTCACCTACCGCACCCCCGTCTTCCTGCTCTCCGACGGCTACCTCGCCAACGGCTCCGAGCCCTGGCGGATCCCCGACGTCGACGCCCTGCCCGACCTGCGCACCGCCTTCGCCACCGGCCCGAACCACACCCAGGCCGACGGCACCGAGGTCTTCTGGCCGTACAAGCGCGACCCGCAGACCCTGGCCCGCCCCTGGGCCGTGCCCGGCACCCCCGGCCTCGAACACCGCATCGGCGGCATCGAGAAGCAGGACGGCACCGGCAACATCTCCTACGACCCCGCCAACCACGACCTCATGGTCCGCACCCGCCAGGCCAAGGTCGACGGCGTCGACGTCCCCGACATCGAGGCCGACGACCCGGACGGCGCGGCGACCCTGGTCCTCGGCTGGGGCTCGACGTACGGCCCCATCACCGCCGCCGTACGCCGCATCCGCCGCGAGGGCGGCCACATCGCGCAGGCCCACCTGCGCCACCTCAACCCCTTCCCGAAGAACCTCGGCGAGGTCCTGAAGCGGTACGAGAAGGTCGTGATCCCCGAGATGAACCTCGGCCAGCTCGCCACCCTCGTCCGCGCGAAGTACCTCGTGGACGCCCGCAGCCACAACCAGGTCAACGGCATGCCGTTCAAGGCCGAGCAGCTCGCCGCCGCCCTCAAGGAGGCCATCGATGCCTGAGAACCTGCTGCGTCTGGTGCCCAAGGCCGAGGCCGCCCAGTCCATGAAGGACTTCAAGTCGGACCAGGAGGTCCGCTGGTGCCCCGGCTGCGGCGACTACGCCGTCCTCGCCGCCGTCCAGGGCTTCATGCCCGAGCTCGGCCTGGCGAAGGAGAACATCGTCTTCGTCTCCGGCATCGGCTGCTCCTCCCGCTTCCCGTACTACATGAACACCTACGGGATGCACTCCATCCACGGCCGCGCCCCGGCCATCGCCACCGGCCTGGCGACCTCCCGCCGCGACCTGTCGGTGTGGGTGGTGACCGGCGACGGCGACGCGCTCTCCATCGGCGGCAACCACCTCATCCACGCCCTGCGGCGCAACGTGAACCTGAAGATCCTGCTCTTCAACAACCGGATCTACGGCCTCACCAAGGGCCAGTACTCCCCCACCTCCGAGGTCGGCAAGATCACCAAGTCGACCCCGATGGGCTCCCTCGACGCCCCCTTCAACCCGGTGTCGCTGGCCCTCGGCGCGGAGGCGTCCTTCGTGGCCCGGACCGTGGACTCCGACCGCAAGCACCTCACCGAGGTGCTCCGCCAGGCCGCCGACCACGACGGCACGGCGCTGGTGGAGATCTACCAGAACTGCAACATCTTCAACGACGGCGCCTTCGAGGTCCTCAAGGACAAGGACCAGGCCAAGGAGGCCGTCATCCGCCTGGAGCACGGGCAGCCGATCCGCTTCGGCGCCGAGCTCGACAAGGGCGTCGTCCGCGACCCCGCCACCGGCGACCTGGAGGTCGTCACGGTCACCCCGGAGAACGAGTCCCGGATCCTCGTCCACGACGCGCACGCCGCCTCCCCGACGACCGCCTTCGCGCTCTCCCGCCTCGCCGACCCCGACACCCTCCACCGGACCCCCATCGGCGTCTTCCGCTCGGTGGAACGCCCGGTCTACGACACCCTCATGGCCGAGCAGCTGGACACGGCCGTGGAACAGCAGGGCGAGGGCGACCTCGGCCGGCTCCTCGCCGGCAACGACACCTGGACCGTGGTCGGCTGACGGCCGGTCCGGATCCTCCGAGGGGCGCGGCCGGGTCACCGGCCGCGCCCCTCAGCCCGTCGGGGAGGCCTTGAGGCGCTCCCGCTCCTTCTCGTTCACCTCCTGGAAGCGGCCGAGGCAGCGCGGGGCGCCCTTCTCGATCCGGTACGCGAACACCTCGTCGAGGAAGCGGTAGTTGCGTACCGAGTCGAAGCCGTACCGCTTCGTCACCCCGGTGTACGTGCCTTCGGCGACCCGGCGGGCGATGCCTTCGCGCCGCACCTCCAGCCGGTCCTTCAGCAGCGCCTCGACGGCCTGGGCGTAGACGTGGACGGTGTCGTACGCCTCGACCGCGTACCGCTCGACGGGCGTGCCGGCGGGGATCCGCCAGCGCGTGCGGTAGGCGGCGGCGAAGGCCCGGGCGCCCGGGAGCACCTCGGGGTCGACGTAGCTGGCGCCGATGTACCAGCCCTCGGCCGCGGATCCCGCGGTGGTGAGGAACTCCGGCTCCAGGAGGGTCTCGATGCCGCCGCGCAGCCCGCGGAAACCCGCCCGGGCGAGCGCCCGGGCGCAGAGCCCGGCGCGGCGCGGGGAGAGTCCGGCGTAGAAGACGGCGGCGTCGTCGGTGGCGCCGACGGCCCGGGCGACGGGGGCGAAGTCCTCCGCGTCCGCGGCGGCCTGGACGCGGGACACGGTGATGTCCTGCTGCCGGAGGGTGGTCTCGGCGTCGTTGGCCAGGTACCAGGCGGGAGCGCCGGCCGCGAGGTCCTCGACGATCATGTACCGCTGGATGCCGCGGACGAGGGCGGCGGTCGAGAAGGCGATCTGGAGCGTGGTGCCGATCGGCCGCATCTCGAAGTAGACGCCGGTCAGCAGCAGCGAGGAGAGCCGGCCCTGGTCGACGCCGGTGGCGACGGCGGCGCAGACCAGACCGGTGCGCCGGTGGACCGGCACGGCGGCGGCGACCGCCTCCGTCGTCGTGGGGCCGAGGAGCGCGACGACGGACCGGTCGGCGCCGAACGCCTCGGCGGCCGCGACGGCCCGGCGCGGGTCGCCGGCGTCGTCGCGGACCCGCACGGCGAGGTCGAAGGGGCGGTCGGGGCGGGCGTTGAACTGCTCGGCGGCGAGCCGTGCGCCCCGTTCCTGGGCGCGGCCGTCGGCCTTGCGGGGGCCGCTGAGATCGGTCTGGACGCCGATCGTGTACGTGGCGAGGGTGCGGGCGCCGTTGCCGGTGGGGGTCCCGGTGCCGGTGGGGCGGGTGGCGAGCCAGGCCGTCAGGGCGCCGGCCCCGGCCACGAGCGCGGCGGAGCCGCCGATGACCAGCCGCCGCCGGGACGGGCCGCGCGGGGGTTCCGCGGGCACCAGCGCCGTCGGTTCCGGGACGGGCAGGTCGAGGACGCGGGCGGAGCGTTCGGCGATGAGGGCGGGCAGCCCGGCCGGCAGCAGCGCGCCGGTCGGTCCCCCGGTGCCGCCGAGCGCGTCGCGGACGGCCCCGGCGGTGGGCCGGGCATCCGGGTCCTTGGCGAGGCAGGCCGCCACCAGGGGCCGCAAGGAGGCCGGTACGGCGTCGAGTTCGGGCTCCTGGTGGACGGTCCGGTAGACGACCGCCGCCACCGTGCCGGTGCCGAAGGGGCGTTCGCCGGTGAGGACGTAGGCGAGGACGCAGCCGAGTGCGAACACGTCGGCCGGCGGGCCGACTTCACCGGCACCGGCGGCGCGGGCCTGTTCGGGGGCGAGGAAGCCGGGGGTGCCGATCATGGCGTCGGTGGCGGTGAGGGCGGTGGCCCCGGCGGTGCGGGCGATGCCGAAGTCGATGAGCCGGGGACCGTCGAGGGCGAGGAGGACGTTGGCGGGCTTCACGTCCCGGTGGACAAGGCCGGCCGCGTGGAGATCGGCGAGGGCGTCGGCGAGCCGGGCACCGAAGGCCCGGACGGCCGGTTCGGGCAGGGGCCCGTGGAGGGCGACGGCCTCGGCGAGGGAGGGGCCGGGGACGTATTCGGTGGCGAGCCAGGGTTCGCGGGCCTCCGGGTCCGCGCCCAGGACGCGGACGACCCAGCGGCCGGTGATCCGCTCGGCGGTACGGGCCTCGCGGCGGAAGCGCTCGCGGAAGGCGGGGTCGGCGGCGTGTTCGGCGCGGATCACCTTGACGGCGGCGAGCGCGCCGCCGGGGGTGCGCGCCAGGTAGACGACGCCCATGCCGCCGGCGCCGAGCCGGCCGAGGAGGCGGTGGCCGGCGACGGCGGAGGGGTCGGACCGGTGGAGCGGGCGCACGGGTCAGCCGCCCGCCTTCCGGGCCGGGGTGGCGGGCGCGGCGCCGAGGGACCGGTACCGCCCGCCCTCGACGCGGTGGAGGAAGGTGCCGACGCCCTTGAGGTTGCCGTCCTCCTCGAAGGAGTAGCCGCCCATGACGCCCTGGTGGACGGCCTTGCGCAGGAGGGGCGCGAGGGTGGTGCGGTCGGGGCGCTCACCGGCCTTCTCGTACGCCTTCTCGACCTGCTGGGCGAGGAGGAGCGTGACGTCGTACGCCTCGCCCGCGTACCAGACGGGGGCGGTGCCGTAGCGGGCGCGGTGGGCGGCGAGGAAGGCGGCGGCCTCCTTGCGGGCGGTCGGGTCGGCGACGGGCGCGCCCACGGTCCAGCCCTCGGCGGAGCGGCCCGCGTCGCGCAGGAAGCGGTCGCCGAAGACGTGCTGTCCGGCGAAGCGGGGGCCGGTGAAGCCGAGCGCGTCGAGGGCCTTCGCGGCGCGGATGGCGGCGGGCAGGAGCCCGGCGTGGACGTACGCGTCGATGCCGGCGTCCACCATCTCGCCGATCACCCGCTCCAGCCCCTTGGCGCCGCCGGGGATCACCCGGGGGTGCGGCCGGATCCCGCCCTGTGTGAAGCCGAAGCCGGCGCCGACGACGAACTGCCAGGAGTACGGGTCGTCCGTGCGTTCCTGGAGGAGTCCCGGCCGGGCCGGGCGGTGGACGGACTGCGCGTGGTAGGCGATGTGCATCCCGTTGAAGGCGTGGATGGGGCAGGCCCGGACGATGCTGCGGCCCTGGTTCTGGGCGGGGTTGACGAGCAGGTTCAGCCCGGCGGAGACGGTGACGACCGGGAGCAGGGCCTCGTCGTAGGCGGGCAGCGCCTCCTGGCCGGTGTAGTCGTGGCTGGGGCCGATGATGCCGAGGACGTCCGGGTCGGCGGTGAGGGCGCGGGCGGCGGCGAGGGCGCGGGTCCGGTCGCCGCGGTCGTCGGAGACCTTCACGTCGAGCGTGAACGGCTTGTCCTCACGGGAGTTGAAGGCTTCGACGGCGAGGCGGACGCCGCGCTCCTGCGCCTGGCCGACCTCCTTGCCGGGTCCGCTGAGGTCGGCCTGCACCCCGATGGTCCACCGGCGGGCCTTCGGCGGGGGCGTGCCCTTCGCGTCCGGGCGGTCGTCGCGGCCCCGGAGGGCCCACCACGCGGCGCCTCCGGCGGCGGCGACGCCCGCGGCCGAGGCGAGCAGCAGGAAGCGGCGGCGGCCCGTGGCGGGCGGCGGCGCGGGGGCGCCGGCGGCGGTCGCGTCGATGTCGGGGAGGGCGAGCATCCGGGCGGAACGCTCGGCGATGGTGCGGACGACGGGGTCGGGCAGCCAGTCGGCGGCGGTGCCGGCGGTGTCCACGACGAGCCGTGCGGCGAGCTGCCCGGCGGTGGGCCGGACGGCCGGATCCTTGGCGAGGCAGTCCCGCAGGAGGGGGAGCAGCCCTGCCGGTACGCCGGCGAGGTCGGGCTCGTCGTGCACGGTCCGGTACATGAGGGCGTCGACGGCGCCGGTGCCGAAGGGCGGGCGGCCGGTGGCGGCGTAGGCGAGCAGGCAGCCGAAGGCGAAGACGTCGGAGGCGGGTCCGACGTCCTCGGTGCGGGCCTCCGCCTGCTCGGGCGCGAGGAAGCCGGGGGTGCCGACGACCATGTCGGTGCCGGTGAGCGCGGTCTCCCCGGCGGGGTCGGCGGCGCGGGCGATGCCGAAGTCGATGAGCCGGGGGCCGTCGACGGCGAGCAGGACGTTGGCGGGCTTCACGTCCCGGTGGACGAGCCCGGCGGCGTGGACGGCCGCGAGCGCGCGGGCGACGGCGCCGCCGAGGATCCGCAGGCTGCGCCCGGGCAGGGGTCCGTGGGCGGCGATCGCCTCGCCGAGGGAGGGTCCGGGCACGAAGGCGGTGGCGAGCCAGGGCTCGGGGGCTTCGGGGTCGGCGCCGAGCACGGGAACGGCGAACGGCGACACGACCCGCCGCGCCGCCTCGACCTCGCGCCGGAACCGCGCCCGGAAGTCGGCCCGTTCGGCCCGGTCGGCGAGCGTCACCTTCACGGCGGCCAGCTCGCCCGTGTCCGTGCGGCCCAGGTAGACGACACCCATGCCGCCGGCACCGAGCCGGCCGAGGAGGCGGTACCCCGCGATGCCGGAGGGGTCGCCCGGCAGCAGCGGAGCGAGGTCCCCGGGCCGGGGGCGCGGCTCCGGAACGGCGGAGGCGGGCCGGGCGACCCGACCGCCCTCCGCGGCGGGCGCCGGGATCCGGGGGTCGGGCGGGGTGCCGGGGCCGGCGTCCCTGGGGGCGGGCGGGGACGCGTCTCGGGGACCGGGCGGGGCGGCCGGCGCGGCCGGGGACGCGCCCTGAGGGTCGGCCGGGGTGGGCGGTGCGGCCGGCGCCGGGATCCGGGGGTCGGGCGGGGTGGCCGGTGCGGCCGGGGACGCGCCCTGAGGGTCGGCCGGGGTGGGCGGTGCGGCCGGGGACGGGACCCGGGGGGACGGCGGGTCGGCCGGGGCCGTCGGGGCCTCGTCCCGGGGAGCGGCCGGGGTGTTCGGGGCGGGGTCCTCGCGGGGGGTTTCGTCCGGCGCGGTCACTGGGCTGCCTCCAGGGCGGTCTCGGCGCGGATCAGCATGGCGACCGAGGCGTGGGCCATCGCGGTGGCCAGTTCCTGTTCGTCGTGGCCGGCGGCCCCCTTGGCGGAGACGGCGACGGTCACCTGGCCGAGCCGGGACTGGGACCAGCCGTAGTAGTGCTCGCCGGGGACGCCGTCCTTGAGGTACTTCCCGCGCTCGTTGACGGTGTCGGAGGCGGTGGTGTTGCCGCCGACGCCGTAGGCGTTGCCGAGCGACATGAGGCCGGACACGCGCTCGCCGGCGCGCAGGAGCTGGTCGGGGCAGCGCAGTGCCTCCTCCAGCGTCTCGGCCATCTCCCAGTCGGCGGCGTCCTCGGTGCGGTGGACGGTGACGGTGGAGGTGACGCGCACGGTGCCCTTGCCGCCGGAGGCGGGGAGCTCCATGGAGGCGGTGACGCTGTGGAGGACGGTGGACGGCAGGGCGCCGGTCTCCCAGTCGCAGCCCTCGGAGAGGACCGGCCAGTAGCCCTGGGGGCTGAGGTACGGGGTCCGGGCGACGTAGCCGGGCCCCCAGGAGCCGGGCCCGCCGGACAGGATCGTGGTCGCGAGGCGGGCCGCGTCGGCCGGGGTCTTCGGGGCGCGGGCCGGGTCGGGGACGAAGTCCAGGGCGGTCGGTCCGGCGGTGGGGTCCGGGGACGTCTCCGGCTTCGCGCTCGTACTCGCGCTCGTGCTCGCCGACGGCCCCGGGGCCGTACGGGACGGAGGGTCTCCCCCGCCGCCGTCCGAGCAGCCCGCCAGCAGCATTCCGCCCGCCACGACGGCACAGCAGGAACGCGACAGCCATGCGTAGGACACGATTCCCCCACCCCCCGCTCACACGATTCCCCCAGGGGTCACGATCGTATGCGTGGAGGGGTCAAGTCCGGGGCGTTACAAGGTCATTGGCCGCGGCTCTCGTCATAGCGGGCGCGGGCCGCCTCGACGTCCGGGACGAGGGACTCGGTCCAGAGGGCGAGGGCCTTGATCCGCCGGGCGGCGTCCTCGCCGAGGGGGGTGAGGGTGTAGTCGACGCGGGGCGGGATGACGGGCTTGGCGTCGCGGTGGACGAAGCCGTCCCGCTCCAGGGTCTGGAGCGTCTGCGTGAGCATCTTCTCGCTGACGCCGCCGATCCTGCGCCGCAGTTCGCTGAAGCGGTACGAGCGCTCCAGGAGCGCGATCAGGACGAGGACGCCCCAGCGGCTGGTGACGTGCTCCAGGACGAGCCGGGACGGGCACATGCCGCCGTCGACGTCCGCCAGCAGGGGCCTCGCCTGGACCTCGGTGCTCACCTTCATGCCAGTACCTTACTTCAAAGTGGGTACTTTCGATTGGTTAGTGCCCGACGTACGGTGAGTGTGTTCGCCCCCTCCGATCACCCCCCGAAGGAATCCCCATGCGCATCGTCGTCACCGGAGCCACCGGACAGCTCGGCCGTCTCGTCGTCGACGCCCTCCTCGCCGACCCGGCCGTCCCCGCCGGGGCCGTCGCCGCCGTCGTGCGGAACAAGGAGAAGGCCGCCGACCTCGCGGACCGCGGCGTCGAGCTGCGGATCGCGGACTACGGCCGGCCGGAGACGCTGGCCGGGGCCTTCGAGGCGGGCGACCGGGTGCTGCTGATCTCCGGCAGCGAGGTCGGACAGCGGGTGCCGCAGCACGCCGCCGTGATCGACGCGGCCAAGGCGGCGGGCGTGGCCCAGCTCGCGTACACCGGAGTCCTGGGCGGCCCGGAGGCCGACTTCGACCTGGCGGCGGAGCACAAGGAGACGGAGGAGCTGATCCTCGCCTCCGGCCTGCCGTACACGTTCCTGCGGAACGGCTGGTACAGCGAGAACTACACCGCCAACCTCGCCCCGGTCCTCGCCCACGGCGCCGTCGTCGCCAACGCGGGCGAGGGCCGGGTCGCCTCCGCCACCCGCGCCGACTACGCGGCCGCCGCGGCGGCCGTGCTGACCGGGCCGGCCGAGGAGCACGCGCGGCACCTGAACCGCGCGTACGAGCTGAGCGGCGACGAGGCCTGGTCGCTCGCCGAGTACGCGGCGGAGATCGCCGCCCGCAGCGGGCGGCCGGTCGCGTACACGAACGTGCCGGCCGAGACCCACCTGGAGATCCTGACCGGCGCCGGGGTCCCGGACTTCTTCGCGGCGATCCTCGTCGACGTGGACGCGGCGATCGAGCGCGGCGCGCTGGCCGTCCGGACCGGCGACCTGGCGCGGCTGATCGGCCGCCCGACCACCCCGATCGGCACGACGGTCGCCGAGGCGCTCAAGGTCATGACCGTATAGCGGTACACACATGACAGCCTGCCCTGTGCGGCGCTACCGTCTTCGGGACAGCGCGGCGCAGGGCGGGAGGCATTCATGGGCGGCGGAAGAACGACGGTCACCGGGACCGGCGGCGGGACCGGTGGCACGACCGTGGAGACGGGCGGCGCGGGCGGCGCGGGCGGCGAGAACCGCGCCGGCCTCGTGTACGGCGTCACCGCGTACGCGATCTGGGGCCTGGTCCCGCTCTACTGGCCCCTGCTCAAGCCCGCGAGCCCGGGCGAGATCCTGGCCCACCGGATGGTGTGGTCCTTCGCCTTCGTCGGACTCGCCCTGCTGACGCTGCGCCGCTGGGGCTGGATGAAGGAGCTGCTCGCCAACCCGCGCAAGCTCGGCCTGCTGACGATCGCCGCGACCGTCATCACCGTGAACTGGGGCCTGTACATCTGGTCGGTCAACAACGGCCACGTCGTCGAGGCCTCGCTCGGCTACTTCATCAACCCCCTCGTGACGATCGCGCTCGGCGTCCTCGTCCTGAAGGAACGGCTCCGCCCGGCGCAGTGGGCGGCCGTCGGCATCGGCTTCGCCGCCGTCCTCGTCCTGGCGATCGGCTACGGCCGCCCGCCGTGGATCTCCCTCGTCCTCGCCTTCTCCTTCGCCGTCTACGGCCTGCTGAAGAAGCAGGTGAACATCGGCGGCCTGGAGTCCCTGGCGGCCGAGACCGCCGTGCTCTTCCTGCCCGCCCTCGGCTACCTGGTCTTCCTCGGCTCGCGCTCCGAGCTGGCCTTCGGCACGGAGGGCGCCGGCCACATGGCGCTCCTCGCGTCGACCGGCGTCGTCACCGCGATCCCGCTGGTCTGCTTCGGCGCGGCGGCCATCCGGCTCCCCCTCTCCACGCTCGGCCTGCTGCAGTACCTGGCCCCGACCTTCCAGTTCCTCCTCGGCGTCGCGTACTTCCACGAGGCCATGCCGCCCGAGCGCTGGGCCGGCTTCTCCCTGGTCTGGCTGGCCCTGACGCTCCTCACCTGGGACGCCCTCCGCACCGCCCGCCGCAGCCGCGCGGCCGTCGTCCGCGCCGCGGAGTCGGCGGCGGAGCGGCTGGCGGAGGAGGCGGCGACGGCCGCGGCCCCCGTACGCGAGCCCCGCGCCTGACCCGCACGCACCCCGCACACCCCGCACACCCCGCACACCTCGCACACCTCGCACACCTCGTACGCCTCACACCGAAGGCCCCGCCCGATGCTCCGGGCGGGGCCTTCCCCCGTACGCGCGCACCTCGTGCGTACGCACACGGGTCCGGGCTCAGACCAGCACCTCCCCCGCGGGCTCGGCCGGCACGCGGCGGCGGTCGCGGAGGCCGGCGACGGCGACCAGCGCGCCCACCGCGGCCATCGCCACCGGCACGGCGAGCGCCGCGCGGAAGCCGGCGAGGCCGCCGCCGGTGAGGCCGTACACGGCCGTCACGGCGGAGATGCCGACCGCCGAACCGAACTGGGTCGCGGTGGTCAGCAGCCCGCCCGCGAGCCCCTGCTCGTCCTCCGCCACGCCGTCCGTGCCGGCGATGGTCAGCGGCCCGTACGCGAGGGAGAAGGCGAGGCCGGTGAGGAGGAGGGTCGGGAACATCGCGGCGTACGACCAGTCGGGGCCGACCGGAAGGAAGAGCACGTACGCGGCGAGGGCGGCGAGGAAGCCGCCGAGGATCACCTTGGCGTTGCCGTAGCGGGCCACCAGGCGCGGGGTCAGGGTCGGGGCGAGGACCGCGTCGACGCCCATGACGAGCAGGGCGAGGGCGGTGTGCAGCGAGGACCAGCCGCGCAGCTCCTGGAGGTAGAGGGTGGCGACGAACTGGAAGCCGAAGAAGGCGCCGACGAAGAGCAGCGCGCCGAGGTCGGCCCGGAGCACGGACGGCGTGCGCAGCAGCCCGAGCCGGACGAGCGGGACGGCGGCCCGGCGTTCGACGCGGACGAAGACGGCGGCGAGCGCGAGCCCGGCGGCGAACACGGCGAGGGTGAGCGCCCAGCCGTCGAGCCCGTGCTCCAGGCGGACGACGCCGTACGCGAGGAGCAGCATCGTCCCGGCGGCGGCGAGCGCCCCGGCGAGGTCGAAGCCGCCGCGCCGCGGGGCCGGCGACCGCTCGTCCTCCGGGACGAGGCGGACGGCGGCGGCCAGCAGGACGGCGGCGAAGAGGACGGGGGCGATGAAGACCCAGCGCCAGCCGAACTGGGTGAGCAGGCCGCCGGTGACGAGACCGAGCGAGAAGCCGCCGGCGGCGACCCCGGCGAAGACCAGCAGGGCCTTGTCGCGCTGCGGGCCCTCCGGGTAGGAGGTGGTGATGATCGAGAGGGCCGCCGGGGTCATGAAGGCGGCGGCGACACCGGTGGCGAGGCGGGCGAGGACGAGCGTCGGGCCGTCGTCGGCGAGGGCGCCGAGGCCGGAGAAGAGCAGGAAGACGGTGAGCCAGCCGAGGAACATCCGCCGTCTGCCGAGGAGGTCGGCGGCGCGGCCGCCGAGCAGGGTGAAGCCGGCGTAGCCGAGGACGTAGGCGGACATGACCCAGGCGGCGGTGGCGGTGGTGAGGCCGAGGTCGGCGCGGATGGCGGGGACGGCGACGGCGAGCATCGCGACGTCGATGCCTTCGAGGAAGACGGCCCCGCTGAGGACGAGGAGCAGGCCCCAGGCACGTAACGACACAACTGCCTCCATGGAAAAGGGGGTTGGGTGGGGGTGGTTACCGCTCCGAGGGTCGGTTCCCTCTTGTAACCACCTCGATCCTGGGGGAGGATCGGGAGGCATGGAAGAAGGCACTTCGAAGTCACCCGGTACCTCCGGAGTAACCATCACGGCCCCCACCGCCTCACGCGGCTGCCACCCCGACGGCGCCGGGGAGGCGGACCCCTTCCAGTGGGACACCCGCGAGGACTGCGAGGTCCGCCAGATCCTGGACCGGATCGCCGACAAGTGGTCGCTGCTCGTCATCGCGCTCCTGGAGAACCGGGTCGTCCGCTTCTCGCAGCTCCGGCGCGAGATCGACGGCGTCAGCCAGCGCATGCTGACCGTCACGCTGCGGCAGCTGGAGCGCGACGGCCTGGTCCGGCGCACGGTCCACCCGACGGTGCCGCCCCGCGTCGATTACGAGCTCACGCCGCTCGGCGCCACGCTGCACACGACGATCCGCGCCCTGGTCACCTGGACGGAGCGCCACCAGAGCGAGATCGCGACGGCCCGGGCCCACTACGACGCCCGGACGACGGCCTAGCGTCGGTGGTGCGCGGTATACGTGGGGGATGGAACCGCTGCACTGGAAAGTCGTGATCGACGCCCGTGACCCGCACGCCCAGGCCGCCTTCTGGGCCGCCGCCCTCGGCTACGTCGAGGAGGACCACAGCGCGCTCGTGGGAAAGCTGCTCGCCGCCGGAGCCGTACCGCCCGAGGCGACCCTGACCGTGCGTCCCGGCACGCCGGAGGAGCGGCTCGGGTGGCACGACCTGGCCGCCGTGCGGCACCCGGACGACCCGCTGTCGGAGGAGAACGGCGCCGGTCTCGGCCGCCGCATCCTCTTCCAGCGGGTCCCGGAGGAGAAGACGGTGAAGAACCGCCTCCACCTCGACGTGCACGCCGGCCCCGGCACCCGCGACGCCCAGGTGGAGCGCCTGGTCGCGCTCGGCGCGGCCGTGCAGCGGCGGGTGGCGGAGCAGGGCGGCTCGTGGGTGGTGATGACCGACCCCGAGGGCAACGAGTTCTGCGTGCAGTGACGCGGGCGGTGACGCGTGCAGTGACGCGGGCGGTGACGCGGGCGGGACCGGCTTACGGGCGCCGCACCTCGAAGTGGAAGCAGCCGTACTCCACCGCCCTCACGTGCACCAGCGCGACCGCCGGATCCGCGAAGGCCTCGTCGAACGCCTCGTCGAGGCCGGGGAGTTCGACGAGGCGCCCGCCGAGGATGCGGCCGTCCGCCCCGTACCGGCGCACCGTCCGCAGCGCGCCCGGCCGCGCGAAGGGGTACGCCTCCCCCGCTCCCTCGTAGCCCCCGCACTCCTCCGCGTGGACGAACACCGGCCCCACCTCGTCGTACGCACCGGGCGCGGCCCCCGTGGCGGCCGCCCACCGCCGCAGCGGGGCGTACGCGACGAGGGCGAGGCGCTCGCCGGGGCGGGCGGCGCGCAGGCAGCAGCGGAGCGGTTCGCCGCCCTCCTCCGCCGCGTACGGGAGGCAGGGGCGCCCGGCGTCGTCGACGGACCGGAGCGCGGCGAGGGCGGCGGGCTCGACGGCCCGCGGGGTGTAGAGGCTCATGCGCCCACCCTCACCCCCGCCGCCCGCCTGCCGCTGGCGGCATTCGGACGCGGAGGCCGGAGCGGATTCAGACCGGTTCGATGCGCCGGCGCAGGAGGCAGAAGACGTTGCCCTCCGGGTCCTCCAGGACGTGCCAGTTCTCCTCGCCCGTCTGCCCGACGTCCGCCGGCTTCGCGCCGAGCGCGAGCAGCCGCTCCAGTTCGGCGTCCTGGTCGCGGTCGGTGGGGTTGACGTCGATGTGGAGGCGGAGCTTCTCGGCGCGGGGCGCGCTGTTCGGGCTCAGGACGATCGTCGGCTGCGGTCCGCCGAAGCCGGCTCCGGGCGGCCCGATCTCGATGCTCCCGTCGTCCTCCCGGCCGATCTCGACGTACCCGAGGACCTCGCTCCAGAACACGGCGAGCCGTTCGGGGTCGGCGCATTCGAGGATCAACTCACTGATGCGGCATGCCATGCGACCCAGCGTACGACCCGGCCGGGCCGCGAGCCCGGCCCGACCCGGAAGAGACGGCCTAGAGGCGCCGCACGACCGCCGCCTCCGCCCGTTCCACGGACGCGCGGCCGTGGGCGTGGACGAGCGCGAGGTGGAAGAGGGCGGGCGCGAGCGGGGCCCAGCGGTGGCGCCGCTCCGGGGAGAGGAGGTGGCGGACCACGTCGGCCGTGCGGAACGGCACGTACTCCATGGCGGTGTGCTCCCAGCGGTCCGCGACGCCCCGGCTCGTACGGGCCCGCAGCTCCTCGCCCGTCAGGCCGGTCAGCCGCGCCGTGAAGTGGGCGCTCCACATCCGGCTCTCGACGTCGAGCACGAACGCGAGCAGCGTGAGCGTGAACTCGTGGGGCTCCAGTGCGAGTTCCTCGCGCATGCCGCGCCGGGCGACCGCGTGCAGGTCGGGCGCGTGACGGCCGGAGGAGTCGAGGTTCCGGGAGAGGCCCTCGTTCACGGAGGAGTTCCACAGCCCGGGCGCCATCCTGACCCGGTCGCCGCGCCGGCTGATCACCAGCAGGTCGTCGGCGGTGACGACGGCGATGTTCACGCCGAAGCTGCACTGGAGGAAGGCGGGCGCGGCCAGCGGCGCCTCGGGCTCCAGCCAGCGCCCGCGCGGCGTCGAACCGTCGGGCAGCCGCCGGTCGAGCTGCTGGGCGGCGAGGAAGGTGTAGTAGTCGGTGGGCCGCAGCCGCAGATGCACCTCGGGGGACTCGTCGAGGGGCGTGCGGGCCACGTCGACGGACTCGACCGCGTACCGCTCGCCGTTCCAGACCGGCTGCCGCTCGCCGGCCGCGGCGACCCGCGCCTCCTCCGCCTCGATCTCCGCCCGCCAGGGCGCCAGTTCGGCGGGCAGCTCGACCGGGTCGTCGAGCACCTGCACATGGACGGACTCGGGCGCGATCGGACGCTCCCCGTCGCCCTCCACGACCAGCGCGGGGGTGTGCAGCGGACCGAGCGAGAACGTCCCCCACGCGCCGCCCTGTTCGGGCCGGTACGTGAGACTCCGCACCTTCCCGGCCGCGCGCCGCCGCGCCTTGAACCACAGCTCCTGCGCCGACTGCTGGAACAGGGTCGCGAAGACGACGCCGAGGACGGCGCCGAGGATTCCGTTGCCGAGGTCTATGTCCACACACGCAGCCTAGGTTGTCGTACCCGCGCCCTACGCTTCACGTCGAACGCGGGACCGGGGAAGAGGGACACGGAGGCGGGTCATGGGTGGCAGCTGCTGGTGGCAGACGGGGCCGTACGACGCCGACCTGGCGGTCGCCTTCCGGCGGGCGCAGGACGAGGAGCTGGCGAAGGGCGAGCACGACGACACGGGCCGCACGATCACGGAGCTGTGGGAGAGCGAGGACTGGCTGGAGTACATCCTGACCGGCGGCACCTGCACCGTCCTGGACCAGGTCCACACGGTCGCCCCCGACTTCACCGAATGGGGGCCCTTCATGCGCCCGTTGACGCCGGAGGAGGTCCGCGCCTGGTGCCCCGGCGGCCGCCCCACCCGCGAGCAGTGGAAGGCCGCCCTGGCCGCCGACCGCGAGCTCTACCCCGCCCGCGCCCAGGGCAACTGCACGGTCCTCTACGAGGACGGGGAGCCGTCGGAGATCGGGTACTGGGGCGTGTCGGCGGACTGAGGCGGCAGCCGGGCCCCTTCCTCCCCCGGGGGGCCGGGTTCAGCCGGCGTCCACCAGGCCGCCGCCGAACTCCGCCAGGACACGGGCCAGTTCGCGCGGCCGGGTGGTCATCGGCCAGTGGCCCGCGTCCATGTCGACGTAGGTGAGGCGGCGGGCGCGGGCGAGCTCCGGGCCCTCGCCCGCGGCGATCCACTCCCGCGCCTGGGCGGGGGTGAACTCGGGGCAGACGACGGCGGTGGGCACGTCGAAGCGGCGCTCGTCGGCGAGGCGTACGACACCCTTGGCGACCCCCTCGGGCACGGGCACGGCGGCGGCCTTCGCCGCGAACCGGGCCAGTGCCGGCTCGTCGAAGTCGGCCGTGTCCGGACCCTCGAAGGGGCCCCAGCCGGGGAAGGCCATGACACCGTCGACGATCGGGAAGACGTCGGCGTACGCCCGCCCGTCGACGGCCGGGAAGCCGCCGACCAGCGCGACCCCGCCGACCCTGTCCGGCCGCGCGTCGGCGGCCAGCCAGGCCAGGGTGGTCGCCGCCGAGTGCCCCACGACCAGCGGCTTCCCCTCCGCCGCGTCGACCGCGGCGACCACCGCGGCCCGCTGGTCCGCGAGCGTCGCGGACGTGTCGCCGTCGCCCTGTCCGGGCAGGGCCACCGGCACGGCCCGGTGGCCGAGGGCGGCGAGTTCGGGGACGACGTCGTCCCAGGCGGACGCGTCGAGCCACAGTCCGCCGACGAGCAGGATGTCCACGGTGATGCTCCTGGTGCAGAGGCCGGTTCCGACGCCCGGAACGTTACGCGCCCCCTCCGACAACCGGCCGGCGCCGGGCGTCACGGGTGCGGCTTCTCCCCCTTCGCCAGCATCGCCACGTACTTCTCGATCCGGCGCGTCCGGGTCTCGGCCCGCTTGGCGTCCTGGATCCGGTACAGGACGGCGAAGCGGTTCTGGCGGTCGAGCGTCTCGAAGAAGGCCGCGGCGGCCGGTTCGGCGGCGAGGGCGGCGGCGAGGTCCTCCGGCACGGTGGCGGCCCTGGGGCTGTCGTACGCCGCCTCCCAGCGGCCGTCCGCCTTCGCGCGGTCGATCTCGGCCTGCCCGGACGGAGACATCCGGCCCTGCTCGATCAGGGCGGTCGCCTTGTCGCGGTTGATCTTGGACCACTTGCTGGTCCGCGTTCGCGGGGTGAACCGCTGGAGCCACCACTCCTCGTCGAACTTCGCCTTCTGCCCGTCGATCCAGCCGTAGCAGAGCGCCACGTCGAGCGCCTGGGCGTAGTCCAGGGCGACGACTCCGGGCGCCTTCTTGCGGATCTTGAGCCAGATGCCGGGCCGGAGGGAGTGGTGCTCGGCGAGCCACGCCTCGAACGCCTCGGCCGATGCGAACGTCATGGTCTCCAGGTCCTGAGTCACTCCGGCAGCCAACCACACCGACGGGGTCGGCGCCGGTAGGTCCCGGACTTGACCCTCACGCAACGTGAGGCCGAAGGGTGGGGCCCATGAGCGACTACTACGACGCCTTCGAGGTCAGCCCCGTGCCCGCCCCCGGCCCCGACGCCGTGCCGCCGGAGCCCTTCCACGGCATCTACGGCATGCCGGCCTTCGTCACCGTCCCCACCGCCGACCTGGCCGCCTCCCTGGACTTCTGGACCCGTGGCCTCGGCTTCTTCGAGCTGTTCTCGGTCCCCGGCACCCTGGTGCACCTGCGCCGCTGGGCGTTCCAGGACGTCCTGCTCGTCGCGGCGGACTCCGTCCCCGCCGAGGCCCCGGCGATGAGCGTGAGCTTCGCCTGCGTGCTCGGCCAGATCGACGGGATCGTCGACGCCTGCCGGGCGGTCCGCCCCGGCTCCGTCTCGGCCGACAGCCCCCGGGACACCTTCTGGAACACCCGCGACGTCGAGGTGATCACCCCGGAGAACGCCCGGATCGTCCTCACGGCCGCGAAGCCGTACGACCCGGCGAGCCAGGAGGCGCGGAACCTCGCCGGGATCGGCATCTCCGGCCCGAGCTCCCGCCCCGACGAGAATGAGGAGCATGCCCGACCCTGACACAGGCACAGACATGCACCCCGCCCTCGGCGCCGGCCCCGGCCCCGGCCCCGGTCTCGACGAGACGGACACCGCCGGCCTCACCGTCGGCCAGGTCTCCGCGCGCCTCGGCGTCACCGTCCGCGCGCTGCACCACTGGGACGAGATCGGCCTGGCCCGGCCCTCGCTGCGTACGGGCGCCGGGTACCGGCTCTACACCGCCGCCGATCTCGAACGCCTGCACCGCGTCGTCGTCTACCGCGAGATCGGCCTCGGCCTGGACCGGATCCAGGCCGTCCTGGACGACTCCGGCACCGACGTCCCGGCCGCCCTGCGCGCCCAGCGCGCCCAGGTCGCGGAGCGCGTCGAGCGGCTCCAGCGGCTCGGCGCCGGCCTGGACCGGATGATCGAGGCCCACGAGCGCGGTCTGCTGCTGACCGTCGAGCAGCAGGCCGCGATCTTCGGCCCGGACTGGGACCCGGAGGGACCGGTGAAGGCCCGGCAGTGGTACGGGGACACGACCCAGTGGCGCCAGTACGCCGAGCGTTCGGCGGCCCGCACCCCGGAGGAGTGGCAGGCCGTCCACGACGCGGTGGCCGCCCTGGACCGCGATCTCGCGGCGGCGATGGACGCGGGCGTCGCGCCGGGCAGCCCGGCGGCGGACGCCCTCGTCGACCGCCACCGCGCCGTCTTCGCCGCCTACTTCCCCCTGACGAGGCAGATGCAGGTCTGCCTCGCCCGCACGTACGCGTCGGATCCGGGCTTCGCCGCGCACTACGACGGCATCCGCCCGGGCCTCGCGGAGTGGTTCCGCACGGTCGTGGACGCGAGCGCCCGCGCCCACGGCGTCGACCCGGACACGGCCGTGTGGGAGTAGGGGTACGGCTCCGGGATCAGAACTCGTAGTCCCGGCCGACTCCTCCCAGGCGATGCCGCGCAGCCGGGGTCGGCGTCCTCGCCCGCCGGGACCCGCGGCCGTCCTGGAACCAGACGGCGACGAGGGAGGACCCGTCCATGGCCGGGTCGAGCGGCGCGGAGTCGAAGAAGCCGGCGCACGGCACGGCGGGCAGCACCTCGGCCCTGCCGCCCGCGAGCGCGGCCCCCACGCCCTCACGGACTTGTCGCGCGGCAGCTCCACGCCCTTCCCGAACGCCGACGGAGGATCGAATCTCTCCCCCCCTTCCCCCCGCCACCCTCCGGTGCGGCGCCGCCGCCGGAGGAGCATCCGGCGCCCCCGGCCGGCACGACCACCGCGGCCGACGCCGCCCTCATGGCGCCCTCATGGCGCCCCGTCGCCCAACTCGCGTGATTCTCCTCCCCGTTCACCGTCGCGCCGTCGGCAGCTCAAAGACCCCCGCGACGGGCGGTCCGCGCGCCCGGGGAGGTGTAAGCGCTCCGGGAGATGGGGAGACACGCTCCGTCCGCGGTGATCGGCACGGCGGACGCGACCGCGAGAAGGAGCGTCGGGATGCCGCAGCAGGGGACCGTGAAGTGGTTCAACGCGGAGAAGGGGTTCGGCTTCATCGCGACGGACGGCGGAGGCCCGGACGTGTTCGTCCACTACTCCGCGATCCAGTCCGACGGCTACCGGTCCCTGGACGAGAACCAGCGCGTCGAGTTCGAGGTGACCCAGGGCAGCAAGGGCCCGCAGGCGGACTCGGTCCGCCCCCTCTGACCTCCCGGGTAGGCCCAAGGACTCACCCCGTCTCCGTCCCGGGTCCGATCTCCCCGCCCCGCACGACGGCATAGCGTGCTGCCCGACGGCGGATCGTCCGCCGAAGGGGAGAGCGCATGGGCACGGCCGCACCGGTATCGCTGGTCACGGGAGGCAACAGGGGCATCGGCCGCGAGACCGCGCGCCGGCTCGCCGGGCTCGGTCACACCGTCCTGCTGTCCGCGCGCCGTCCGGAGGACGCCGCGCGGGCCGTCGCCGACCTGGCCCCCGGAGCGGCCGGCACGCTCCTGCCGTGCCGGCTGGACGTGACCGACGCGGATGCGGTCCACGCTCTCGCGCGGCGCGTGGAGCGGGAGTTCGGGCGCCTCGACGTCCTCAACAACAACGCGGCCGTCAATTACGACACGGCCCGACGGGCCGTCTCCGTCGACCTCGACGAGGTCCGCCGGACCCTGGAGACCAACCTCTTCGGCGTCTGGCGGACCACGCAGGAGTTCCTGCCGCTGCTCCGCCGGTCACCCCACCCCCGCGTGGTGAACGTCTCCAGCGAGTCCGGCTCCCTGGCGGACATGACGGGCGGCACCCCCGCCTACGGGGTCTCGAAGGCCGCGCTCAACGCCCTGACCCGCAAGCTCGCCGACGAACTGCGCGCCGAGCGGATCCTGGTCAACGCCGTCTGCCCCGGCTGGATCGCCACCGACATGGGCGGCCCGGGCGGCGCCCCCGTCGACCAGGGCGCCACCGGCATCGTCTGGGCCGCCACCCTGCCCGACTCCGGCCCCACCGGCGGCTTCTTCCGCGACGGCGAGCCCCTGCGCTGGTAGGTACGCGGCAGTCGACGCCACCGGCGGCGCCTGGCAGGTGACTGCCCTGATCGACGGCGCCGTGAAAGAGCACCCGGTCACGTGCCCTGGTGGCCCAGCGAGAGGGCCTCAGGGCGCCGGGATGAAGGCGGGGTCGGCACCCAGCGCGGCGACGCCTTCCCGTACGGAACGGTCGAACCGTTTGATCTCCGCCACGAGTACGTCCCACGAGACGGGCGAAGTCCAGAAGTCAGGGTCCGGGTCGCACCCCACGCGCCATCCCTCATCGGAGCGCGCGATCCGGATCAGCCCCTCCTCCGCCTGCATCGAGTGGAGCACGAAGTCCCGACGGTCGGCGGCGGGGCTCCGGAGCCAGAGCGCGAGCTCGTACGCGAGCTCGGCCACGGGGAACATCCGCTCGGACCACACCTCCCGCCCCCGCTCCCAGATCGACAGATCCGCCTCCAGATCGAGCAGCAGAACCATCAGGGGAGCGTCCTGTGGGGTGTGACCGCGTCGCGGCATGTCCGAAACCGAGAAGTTCCGGCAGACGAACCGCACCGCCCGGCCCCCTCGCGTCCCGAGGCTCCCCTCTGCCCAGGCAGCCCGCATGCGGACAACCCTAGCGACCGCCGCGAGGCGCCCGAAGGGCGGCACGAGCCCTGAAAGCAGGGAGGCACGCGGGCCCCGGTCCTCGAACGCCTCCCCACCCCACAGGCGGCAGGCTAGCCGCGCTGCGTCTCCACGAAGCCGGCCCAGGCGGCGGGGGCGAAGGCGAGGCGCGGGCCCTCGGTGTTCTTGGAATCGCGGACGTGGACGGTGGCGGGGGTGGTGGCGACTTCGACGCACGTCTCGCCGCCACCGTTGCTGTAGCTGCTCTTGAACCAGTGCAGCTCGGGGTTGCCGATCATGTCTCTCCCAGCAGTTGCTCAATGAAGTCCCGTGACTCCGCCGGAGTGAGGGCCTGGCTGCGGATGATGCCGTAGCGCAGGTCCAGGAGCCTGAGGACCTTGGGGTCGGTCGTCGGGCGGCTGCCGTTGAGGTCCTCGGAGTGGCCGGCCGCCGAGCCGTCGGGGAACTTCAGGAGGTGGAGGCTCCCCGACAGGCCCGGATGCTGTGCGTTCGCCGTCGGCATCACCTGGATCTCGACATTCGGCAGGTCCGCGACCTCCAGGAGGTGCTCCAGTTGGCGGGCCATCACCGCCTTCCCTCCGACGGGGCGCCGCAGCGCCCACTCCTCCGCCACGAAGCTGAACTCCGGCGCCGGAAGCCGGTGCAGCACCCGCTGTCGGCCGATCCGGATGGCCACGTACCGCTCCAGCTCCTTCGGCTGGTACAGCGGGCGGAAGGTCCGCATGATCGCCCGCGCGTAGTCCTCGGTCTGGAGCAGGCCGTGCAGGCAGAAGATCGTGTACATGGAGAACTCGACCGCCTGGCCCTCCAGCCTCGAAAGGTTCCTCGGCTTCTTGGGGTACCGGACCGCCAGGACGTCCGGCTTCATGGCTGAGATGAGACCGTTCGCCCCGAGAGCCTCGTCCGCCTTGTCCAGGTACTCAGGACGCGGGATACGGGCTCCGCGCTCGACCTTGCGGACGATGTCCCCGCCATACCCGATCAGCCGCCCCAGCTCGACCGCCCGCAGCCCCTTCGCCTCCCGCCAGGCCCTGATCTGCCGCCCGATCATGACCACGATCGAGGCGCCCGAATCGTCACCGGGCGCCAGGTCCCAGGTCGGCCCTTCGGTCTTCGCGCCACCTCGCTCGACCGCGTTCGCGTCCACGCGCACCCGCCTCTCCGACACCCGGGACAAGCCGGGACAGCCCGGGACGGCCACCGGACAGTAACCGTACGTAAGGGCGTTTCTCGTGGGCAGCGTAGGCAGGCGCCGTCACGCTGGATCCCATGAACCGCGAAACCAGCCAACTCATGGCGAGTGCACGCCACTTCACCCTTCAGCTCTCCTCGACGCCCCGCGGGGCCCGGCTGGCGCGGCTGCTCGCCGTGGAGCAGCTGCGTTGCTGGGGGTTGGGTCCGGAGATCGAGGCGGCGGAGCAGGTCGTGGCCGAGTTGGCGAACAACGCGGTGACGCACGGGCACGTGCCGGGGCGGGACTTCCGGCTCAGGGTGATCGCCACGGGGTCGGCCCTCCGGATCGAGGTCACGGATACGCGGGGTGACCGCATGCCGGTCGCCGGGGCCGTCGGCGAGAACGGGCGGGGGCTGCTCGTCGTCGGGGCGCTGGCCCGGGAGTGGGGGGTACGGTCCGGGCCCGCGCCACAGAAGACCGTCTGGGCCGAACTTCCCTGGTCGTGAGGGGTCTCGCCGCGTCGCGGGCGGGCGCGTCGCGGTGGGGCGCGACGTAAAGGACAAAGCCCGGGGCAAGCCCCTTCCCAACCCCTCCAGCCTCCCCGTCGGAGCGCGTCACCCACTCGGGTGATCTGTGCCAACTGGGCTGGATTCGGGGCGGGTTGCCTGGCATATGCTCCAGCCATCACCTGTCGTGACATACGACGGCCCCCGGCTGGGACTCGCAATCCCGCCGAGGGCCTGACCAACTAGGAAGTAGACGCTTCCCGATGGCTTCCACGCACCCTAACGCGCGTCCGCACGCCCGTGGGCTCGTTCACCGCAACGTCCGGCTCACCACCCGGTACGTCGTCATCAGCAACGAGCTCGCCCAGCATCCGGATCTGACGGTCGCGGCGATCGGGCTCGCCGTCATCCTCCAGTCGCTGCCCGCCGGCGCGTCCGTCGGGATCAAGGCGCTGGCCGAGCGGACGAAGGGGCTGAGCGAGATGAGGATCGCGGCGGCCCTGCGGGAGCTGGAGGCGGCCGGGTTCCTCTCGCGCACCCGGGAGCGGCTGCCGGACGGGCGGTTCGTCCCGCGCACGATCTCGTACAACCGGCCGGGGGCTGACCGCGACGCCGTACGGGAGACCCCGGAGGTCCGGGAGGCCCCGGGGGCCGAGGAGCCCCACGAGGAACCTCCGGTTCCGAAAGGCCCTGCGCGGCGGCCCGCACCACCGCTCCCCGAGCGGCACCGCGACGCCGCCGCCCTCCTCGCCGGGCTCCGGGGGCGGGAGCCCCGGCTGCTGCTGTCGGAGCTGGACGTGCGGCGACTGGCGCCGGGGGTGACGGAGTGGCTGGAGCGCGGGGCGCATCCCGAGGCCGTGAGCCGGTCGCTCTGCGCGGCCCTCCCCGCCGACCTGGCGCATCCGGCGGGGCTCCTGGCGCACCGGCTGGCGACGCTCGTCCCGCCTCCCCTCCCCGTCGGCCCCGCCGCCGCTCCCGCCCCTGACCCCTTCCAGAACTGCGACGACTGCGACCGCGCCTTCCGCGCGCCGGAACCGGGGCGTTGCGTCGCCTGCCGGGCGTCGGCCGCCGCCTAGGCGCACCCACACGTCCGTCAGTAGGTCTCCACGAAGCACATGGCGACGGCGCAGCCGCCCAGGACGACGAGTTGCGTCACGCCGGAGAGCAGACGGCGGAAGGCCAGGAGCGGTCCGGCGATCACGACGGCGCCGACGGCGAGCAGCACGGTGAAGTCCCGCTTGGCTTCCGCCCGGACCGCCGGGTCGGGATGCTGCTGGCCGGTGTGGATGCCGACGTCCCACATGCCCGACCCGTAGAGCACGAAGAGAACGGGGAGGACGAGGAGTTCGCACAGGAACAGGGCGATCGCCGTCCCGTAGTCGGGTCCGCGCGACGTTTCGCCGGTGGTGGTCGTGGTCATGCCGGATACGACTCACACGCCCGCGTGCCGGTTGCGACGTCGGCGCACGCCCGCGAGGACTCCGGTGACGACGGCCGCCAGCAGGAACGCGAGGCCCGTGAAGATCACGGGGTTCACCCAGACGGGCACGAGCTCGGTCCCGGCGCCGTCCGCCGTGACGCACCGGGTGCTGAGCGGCAGGGTCCATCGGGTCACGATGTAGTCGCCCCGTGCCCCCTTCGACGCGCAGGTCTGGTCCGGGTCCAGGATGTAGGCCCCGGACAGCGCACCCCATGAATAGGCGGCGTACGCCATCGCGCCGCCCAGAACCGCCGCCAGGGCGCAGGTCGTGCCGCGGGGAAGGCGTCGGGCCAGGAGCGGCTGCCGCGTGCAGGCCCGCCAGGCGAGCGGCACGGCGGCGCACAGGACCACGCACGGCGCCAGTAACGGGCCGAAGGCCAGGGCCAGGAACAGGAATTCGTACATGCCTGCTCAGATACCGCGCGTTCGCATCCCGGTTCCGCCGATCCGCCCTGCCGGGGCGCCGCACTACCCTCGCCGCATGGCCACCTTCGTGCACCTGACGCCCGGCGCCCACGCGGCGGCGATCCGCCGGAGCGGGATCAAGGCCCGGGGAGAGCGGGGCGGGGTGTACCTCTTCCCCGTCGTCGCCTCGTACGCGCTGACGCACCAGTGGCTGCGGGAGCTGGCGCGGCGGCCGGGACCCCGGGGGATCGTGGCCGTGCAGGTGCGGCTGCCGGACGGGGAGCCGGTGGCGGTGGGGCGGTACGGGCGGAGCCAGGACGAGGTCACCGCGGCCGAAGCCGTGCGGCGGGTGCGGGAGTCGGGGGACGGGGCGCTCGGGTGGGAGGTGTTCCTGCCCCGGGCCGTCGCGCGGGACGAGGTGCGGCGGGTGCGGGCGGTGCGGCAGGTCGCCGGGTGGCGGTACTTCCCCGGCGCGCACGGGGTCGCGCCGTGCGTTTGCGCGGGGTGCGTGCAGCCCGGCACGTACGGGTCCCGGCGGCTGCGGGAGCGGCGGCCGCACCCGATGGACGGGCCCGCGCCCGCCTCGCGCGTGCTGCTCGCGCGGCTC
Organism: Streptomyces sp. NPDC047974; assembly: GCF_040653375.1. NCBI lineage: Bacteria > Bacillati > Actinomycetota > Actinomycetes > Kitasatosporales > Streptomycetaceae > Streptomyces > Streptomyces sp. NPDC047974. Next base: position 131,435 of record NZ_JBEZNU010000012.1, on the reverse strand, counting down.
GACCGGGCCGAGGCGCGGGCGGACACCGGCGCGCTGCGCGACACGCTCCGCTGGTACGGGCTCCGGCGGCGCGGTCCCGTGGAACGCCTCGCGCCGCTCGCCGCCCACCCGGACGCCGGCGTCCGGCGGGAGCTCGCGCGGGCGGTGGCCGGCTGGTCCACGCCCGGGGCGGATCCGCTGCTGGCCGCGCTGGCGGGGGACGCCGACGGCGAGGTGCGGGCGAGCGTCGCAGAGGCCGTGGCCTACCGGCGCACCGAGGCCGCCGGCGACCTCCTCGCCGTCCTCGGCCGCGACCCCTCCCCCGCCGTGCGCGAGGCCGCCGTCGAAGGACTCGTCGAGCGGGAGACCCCGGCCGCCGAGGCCCTGCTCGCGCTCCTCGCGGACGATCCCGACGCGTCCGTGCGCACGACCGTGGCCCTGCTCACGGAGGAGTGAGCAGGGCCGGGGCGGTCCGTGGCCGGGGTCAGCCGTTGACGATCTTGTCGTAGCGGAGGGCGACGTAACCGGAGGCGGCGTGGCCCGCGATGCTGCCGTCGTTGCCGCCGTCGAGGTAGTCCTGGCCGCGCATCATGTCGTCGTTCGGGTTGGACTCGTGGATGTAGGAGAACTTGCCCGCCGCCTTGTCGACCCACTTCTCGAAGAGGACGACGTGGCCGGACTGGGTGTTCAGCGCGTCGCCGGGCTGGAGGTCGGACTTGTTGATGACGGCGCTGACGCTCGGCAGGCTTCCGGTGTTGTAGCTCTCGTTCGCGTGCCAGGCCATGGAGACGAAGCCCGAGCAGTCGGTGCGGTACCGGTGAGCGCCCTCGGGGTCGGTGGCGGTCGTGCTCTGGCTGTAGGGGACGTCGCGGCTCAGCCAGTTCAGGGCGCGGCCGATGACCTCGCTGCGGGTGATCGTGCCGCCCTCGGTGGAGTCGGACGGCGGGGTCGACGGCGCCTGGTAGGTGCAGTCGCCGGCGAAGGCGGAGAGCAGGGTCTGCGTCCAGCCGCTCGCGTCGACCGGGTCCGTGGGGTGGTAGGCGATGTCGTCGCCCTTGCCGTCCGTCGGGTCGGCGTCGTGGTACCAGTACAGGCCGCCGTTCGTGCGGCCGTAGTAGAGGCCGCCGCCGGGCGAGACCAGGCTGTCGACCGCCGTCCAGCCGGAGGCCTTGAGGTCCGAACGCTCCCAGTCCCCGACGCCGTTGATCTGGTACGAGACGAGCTTGCCGTCGGTCGTGGTGGCCACGAGGACGTCGTCGCCGGCCGCCGCGAGGGTCTTGAGGACGAAGCCCTCGTCGATGACCACGTGCTGGGCGATGTGCTCCGGGCCGGCGGGCTTGGCCTGGGAGACGTTGTAGCGGTGGAGCTGGCCGGCGACCGTGCCGTAGAGGTGGCCCGCGCCGTCGTACGTCATCTTGTCGAAGGTCCAGCCGCCGTCCCAGATCTTGGTGACCCCGGCCAGGCCGAGGGAGGTGTTGTTGGTCTGGACGTCGACGCGGTACAGCGCGCCGGACGTGGACGTCACCAGGACCGTGTTGAAGTTCAGGGTGGCCATCGCCTTGGGCGTGAAGCCGAGGGCGGGGCCGATCAGCGTCTTCACCCGGTCGCCGGTGTTGGGCGATATCGCCGTGTACGTGAGGCGGCCGTCGGCGAGCGTGCCGTAGATCGAGACGTCTCCGCCGCAGACGGCGGCGGCCTGGGCGGGGGCGGCCGTGCCGAAGGTGACCAGGCCGAGGGTCGAGGCGGCGAGGGCGACGGAGGCGGCGAGACGGCGGGCGCGGGGCATCGAACGCATGGGGATCTCCTGATGCGAGGGAAGGGAGGGCGGGAGGACGGACACGCGGGGGAGGGTGCGAGCGCCGCGCTCAGTACCAGTTGTTGTTCTGGAAGTGGGTCCAGGCCGCGCAGGGGGTGCCGTACCGGCCGTCGATGTAGGACAGGCCCCACTTGATCTGCGTGATCGGGTTGGTGCGCCAGTCGTCGCCGAAGGCCTCCATCTTGGAGCCGGGCAGCGCCTGGGGGATGCCGTACGCGGTGGAGCTCGGGTTGTCGGCCCAGTAGCGCCAGCCGCTCTCCTTGGTCCACAGCTGGTCCAGGCAGTTCCACTGGGTGGTGCTGTTCCAGACGCCGCCGTCGTGCTTGTTCATGAGGTCGCGGCCGGCCGCCTTCACCGCCGGGATGTCGGTGCCGTCGAGCGGGTCGGTGGCGGTCGTGCAGGTGAACGTCCCCGGCTGCGCGGAGAGCAACTGCTGCGTCCAGCCACCGGTGTTGACGGGCGTGTCGTTGTGGTACGCGATGTCGGCGCCGGAACCGTCCGCCGGATTCGCGTCCTTGTACCAGTACATGGCGCCCGTGGTCGGGATCCGGCCGTAGTAGAGGCCGCCGCCCGGCGACACGACCTGGTCGAAGGCGGACCAGCCCGAGGTCTTGAGGTCGTCCCGCGACCAGCCGCCCGCACTGTCGATCTTGTACGAGTAGAGCGCGCCGCCCGCGGTGGTGGCGAGCAGCCGGTCGTCCCCGGCGGCCGTCAGGGTCTTCAGGACGAAGCCGCTGCCGATCTCCTTGCGCTGGCCGATGTGCGCCGAACCGGTCGGCTTCGGCTGGGAGACGAGGTACTGGATGAGGAGTCCGCCGGCCGTGCCGTAGAGGTGGCCGTTCCCGTCGTAGGTGAGCTTGTCGTGCGTCCAGCCGCTGTCGAAGAGCTTGACGGGCGGGCGCTCCAGGACGAGGGAGGTGTTGTTGGTGAGGACGTCGACGCGGTAGAGCGCGCCGGCCGTCGACGTCACCAGGATCGTGTTGAAGTTCAGGGTGGCCATCGCCTGGGGCTCGAAGCCCAGGTCGACGCCGATCAGCACCTTCTTCAGCTCGCCGGTGGCGGGCGTGATGGTGCTGAAGGTGAGCCGGCCGTCGGGGAGGACTCCGTACAGCTGCGCGGTCCCGCTGCACGTGGTCGCGGCCTGCGCGGCGGGCGCGGCGTCGATGGCCGCGACGGTGAGGAGCCCGGCCCCGAGCGCGCCGGACAGGGCGGCGATCGTGGTCTTGCGGGCAGCACGGCGGAGGGTGGTCGTCACTGCGTTCCTTCCGGGGACCTTGGGGTACGGAGACGGCGGCGGGCGCGCCGTCAGCGGCGGGGTGCGGCGGCGCGGTAGCCGTGGAGGCCCAGGGGGGCGCGGGCGCCGTCGAGGATGGCGCGGGCCTGGTCGAGGGCGGCCGCCTCCGAGGCGGCGCGCAGGAAGAGGTAGAGGTCCACGCCGGCGCCGTCGTCCGAGGCCTTGGCGCGTACGTGCTCAAGCCCGTTTCCGAGGGCCGCGTGGGCCCAGATCAGGTCGGAGAGGAGCGCGAGCAGTCGGGGGGTGGCGGGGGTGCGGCGCGAGGCTTCGAGTCGAGCGTCGGGTGGGACTTCGAGGGGAGCGTCGAGGGGTGCTTCGAGGGGGACTTCGAGGGGGACTTCCGGCGGGGCTCCGGGCGGGACCTCGGGTGGGGCTCCACGTGGGGCTCCGAAGGGGGCTCCGGGTGGGGCGGCCTCCAGGGAGGCGAGGACGACGCGCACGCCGCTCAGTCCCAGTTGATGCTGCCGGAGGGGGACTCCGGGGCCGTGTCCCAGTTGATGCTGCCGTCGCCGTCGGTCGCGCTGACGCGGTACTGGACCGGGTCCGCGGCGGAGACCGCGCCGGCTCCGGCGAAGGCCAGGGCGCAGAGGGCGGTCGCGGCGGCGGCGGCGCGGGCGGTGCGGACGATCCTGGCGATTCGGGCGGCGCGAAGCATGGGAGTCCCCCTGGTCGAGTGGGTGCGGGTGAGCGAGGCGCGAAGCGAGCGGTCCGTGCGGTGTACCGCCCCGGGGGGGGCCGTCTGCCGCCCCGCCGTTCCGGTGGTCACCATGCTGCTGCCGGCGTCGGCCGCCGGGAAGGAGTTCCGGCTGGCACCAAAGGGTCTGGCACTTTGGTGCCAGGCCGCCGGTCCGCGTCTACGATCGCGGCAGGGGGCGCTCGTGGGGGGCGGCCGGACCACAGCCGGGGGGCTGGTCATGCTGGAGGCACTGGGGCTCGGGGACGCCGTGGAGGCCGTGTACCGGGGGATGCTCGCCGATCCCTCGGGAGGCATCGGGGAGTTGGGCGCACGGCTCGGGCTCGCCGAGACGCAGGTCCGCGAGAGCCTGGACCAGCTCGTCGACCTCGGCCTGCTCAAGCCGTCGCGGGACAGCCCCGGCGCGCTCCGCGCGGTGCGGCCCGAGGTCGGCCTTGAGGTGCTCCTGCGCCGCCAGGAGCGGGAACTCGCCCGACAGCAGCAGGAGTTGGAGCGCAGCAGGGCGGCCGCGGCCGAGGTGGTCTCCGAGTTCGCCGAGCTGCACCCGAACACCGAGGTCGACGGGGCGGAACGGCTCGTCGGGATGGACGCCATCCAGGACCGTCTGGAGCAGCTCGCCCACGGCCTGACCCGGGAGTGCCTGGCGATCCTGCCGGGCGGCGCGCTCTCCGAGGCCAGCCTGGCGGCATCGCGGCCGCTGGACGAGCGGGCGCTGGCCCGGGGCATCGAGATGTGCTCGATCTACCAGGACAGCGCCCGCAACGACCCGGCGACGCTGGCGTACGCCCGGTGGCTGACCGAGCAGGGCGGCCAGGTGCGCACCAGCCCGCTGCTGCCGCCCCGCCTGCTGGTCTTCGACCGCACGGTCGCGGTCGTCCCCATCGACCCCGGCAACTCCCGTCTCGGCGCCCTGTGCACCAGCGCGCCCGGCATCGTCGCCTCACTGGTGACCCTCTTCGAGCAGACGTGGCAGGCCGCCGTACCGCTGGGCGCGGACCGCCCGCGCGCCGACGACGACCGCCCCACCGAGGCCGAGCTCGAACTGCTCAGGCTCCTGGCGTCGGGGCTGACCGACGAGGCTGCGGGCAAGCGGCTCGGGGTGTCGCTGCGCACCGTCCGCCGGCAGATGGCCGCGCTGATGGAGCGCCTCCACGCCACCAGCCGCTTCGAGGCGGGGCTCAAGGCGGCGCGCGAGGGCTGGCTCTGAGGAGCCCCGGACAGACGAGCCGAAGGGGTGCGCGTCCGCTCAGCGAACACGCCTGACCGGATTCAGGTCTTGACGGGACATCGTCACGTCACTGAGCATTCAGCACACGCACACCGACCGTAGGGATCCCCATCACACCCCTGCGCCTCGGGTGCCACCTGCACAGCTCCAACGCCTCGCGTCACCCACGGCGCGAGGCGCTCGCACGTTCCGTCCCATCCCCGTTCGGAATCCGGAGCCCCCACACATGAAGCTCTCCGCGAGACTGGCCGCCCTGGCCGGTTCCTCCGCCCTGGTCCTCGGCGCCCTCGCCGGGGCCGCCCCGGCCACCGCCGCGCCCGCCGGCGCCACGGCCGCCCCGGACATCCCGGTCGCCAACGTCAAGCAGCACTTGACCGACCTCCAGTCCATCGCGACCGCCAACGGCGGGAACCGCGCGCACGGCAAGGCCGGCTACAAGGCCTCCATCGACTTCGTGAAGGCGAAGCTGGACGCGGCCGGATACACCACGACCGTGCAGCAGTTCACGTACAACGGCACCACCGGCTACAACCTGATCGCCGACTGGCCGGGCGGCGACCCGAACCAGGTCATCATGGCCGGCTCGCACCTCGACTCGGTCTCCTCGGGCCCCGGCATCAACGACAACGGCTCCGGCTCCGCCGCGGTCCTGGAGACCGCGCTCGCCGTCGCCCGCTCCGGCTACCAGCCCTCCAAGCACCTGCGCTTCGGCTGGTGGGGCGCGGAGGAGCTCGGCCTCGTCGGGTCGAAGTACTACGTGAACAACCTCGCCACCACCGAGCGCTCGAAGCTCAAGGGCTACCTCAACTTCGACATGATCGGCTCGCCGAACCCGGGCTACTTCGTCTACGACGACGACCCGACGATCGAGACGACCTTCAAGAACTACTTCGCCGGGCTCGGCGTCCCGACCGAGATCGAGACCGAGGGCGACGGCCGCTCGGACCACGCGTCCTTCAAGAACGTCGGCATCCCCGTCGGCGGCCTCTTCACCGGCGCCAGCCGCGTGAAGACCAGCGCCCAGGTGTCCAAGTGGGGCGGTACGGCCACGGCCTTCGACCGCTGCTACCACTCGTCCTGCGACACCACGTCGAACATCAACGACACGGCCCTGGACCGCAACAGCGACGCCGTCGCGCACGCGATCTGGACGCTGTCCGGCACCACCACCACGCCGCCCACCGGCACGGTCTTCGAGAACACCGCCGACGTCTCCATCCCGGACAACGGCGCCGCGGTGACCTCCTCCGTGACCGTCTCCGGCGTCGCGGGGAACGCGCCGGCCGCCCTCGCCGTCGGCGTGGACATCGTCCACCCCTGGCGCGGTGACCTGGTCGTCGACCTCGTCGCGCCCGACGGCACGGTCTACAACCTGCACAACAAGACCGGCAGCAGCGCCGACAACATCCAGCAGACCTACACCGTGAACGCCTCCAGCGAGGTCGCCAACGGCGTGTGGAAGCTGCGCGCGCAGGACACGGCGTCCGCCGACGCCGGCTACATCAACGGGTTCAAGCTGACGTTCCCGTAAGCGAGAAGGCACGACCAAGCCACCCGGGTGGGTCGGTGACGTACTCCCGACCCACCCGGGGAACCACCTTCCCCGCTACTTCGCGGCGTTGGCGGCGTCCACCAGCGCCTGCGGCGTCACCGCGCCGACGTAGACCTTGCCGTCGTCCGTCATCAGGGCATTGACGATCTTGGTCTTGAAGACCGTGCCGGAGCCGAACTTCCCGCTCACCTTGTCGCCGAGCGCGTCCAGGAAGCCCTGGGCCTCCTTCGGCGCGTCCTCCGTCTTCGGCGCGGGCGCGCCGGAGTCGAAGGCGGCGATGGCGGTCCAGCCCTCGCCGATGATCTCGGGGCCGTTCGCGTCGGCACCGCCGAGGCCGCCGAGACCGAGGTCGCCGAAGGCCTTCTCCAGGTCCTCGGGGGCCTTGCCGTGCTCCCCGCCGCGGTCCGCGCCGAACTCCTTCTCCACCTGGTCGCCCTCGGTGACCTTCGCGCCCTTCGGGACGGTGAAGTCGAACTCCGAGGCCGCCGGCTTGCCGAAGTCGACCTTGGTGAAGCCCGCGTCGAGGACCGGCTTGCCGCCGCTCGTGGAGTCGAGGGTGAACTTCAGCGGGGTGCCGGTCGCCGCGTCCACCGCGATGGTGATCGAGTCGACCGTCGAGCCCTGCTGCTTCGGCTCGACGACGAGCCGGTACGCGTCGCGGCCCGCGACGTTCGCCGTGCCGCCGACCGTGATCGAGGTGGTGTCCCCGGCGGCCTTCAGGACCTCGTCGGCGAGCTCCTTCGGGGAGGCGGGGAGCTCCTTCTCGGGCGCGGGACCGCTCTCGTCGCCGCCCTTCTCGTGGAAGACCGTGTTCGAGCGGGAGTCGTACGCCCACACCTCGTCGCCGTCGTGGATCAGGCTGTACTGCTCCTCGCCGTCGAGCAGCGTCAGCTTCTGCCGCTCGGGGCCGTCGGCGGCGACCTTCAGGGTGTGGGTGCCGGAGACCAGCTTGGTGAGCTGCGCGGACGGGTCGGCGGAGCCCTCTCCCCCGGCGGCGCCGCCGGCGATCCCGCCCAGCAGGCCGTCGAAGGCCGGCAGGCCCAGGTCGGTGGAGATCTTGAAGGTGCCGGACAGGGTCTGGGTGTCCGAGGCGGCGATCTTCTCGATGAGCTGCTGCGCGGTGATGTCCGGCAGGTCCGGGTCGCCGGACGCGGCGAGCGCCGGGACGAGTCCGATGGTCGCGGCGGCGATGCCGGCCACCGCGACCGGGACGACGTACCTGCTTGCCTTGCGCTGTGCTGCCATGGTCTGTGATCCCTCCGTGCCCTGGCGGACTGCTTCTCGATGACTCCATCTCACCAAGAAGGGCGACGGAAATCGTCAGCCCGGGGGATCAACCTCGCGTACCCCTCCGGGATGACATCCCCCTAGGGCGTCAGCCCGCCCGGTGCACCACCGCGTCGCACAGCTCCATCAGTGCCGACTTCGCGTAGCCGTCGGGCAGGGGCGCCAGCATGGCCCTGGCCTCCTCGGCGTACCGCACGGTGTCCCGGCGGGCCTGCTCCAGGGCGGGGTGGACGCGGAGCCGGCGCAGGGCCTCGGCGTGCCGGTCGTCGTCGGTGAGGTCGCCGTCGATCAGGGCGACGAGCTCCAGGTCCTCGGGGCGGCCGTGGGCGGCCGCGGCGGCCCGCAGGCGGAGGACGGGGAGGGTGGGGACGCCCTCGCGGAGGTCGGTGCCGGGGGTCTTGCCGGACTCGTGGCCCTCGGAGGCGATGTCGAGGACGTCGTCGGCGAGCTGGAAGGCGACGCCGAGCCGCTCGCCGTACTGGGTGAGGATGTCGACGACCGACTCGTCGGCGCCGGACATCATCGCGCCGAAGCGGCAGGAGACGGCGACGAGCGAGCCGGTCTTGCCGCCGAGGACGTCGAGGTAGTGGTCGACGGGGTCGCGGCCGTCGACCGGACCGGCGGTCTCCAGGATCTGGCCGGTGACGAGCCGCTCGAACGCCTCGGCCTGGATCCGTACGGCCTCCGGGCCGAGGTCCGCAAGGGTGTGCGAGGCGCGGGCGAAGAGGAAGTCACCCGTGAGGACGGCGAGCGAGTTGCCCCAGCGGCTGTTGGCGCTGGGGACGCCCCGGCGCACGGCCGCCTCGTCCATGACGTCGTCGTGGTAGAGCGTGGCCAGATGGGTGAGCTCCACGACGACGGCCGCGGGCACCACACCGGGCGAGTAGGGGTCGCCGAACTGGGCGGCGAGCATCACGAGCAGCGGCCGGAACCGCTTGCCGCCCGCGAGCACCAGGTGCTGGGCGGCCTCGGTGATGAAGGGGACATCGCTCTTGGTCGCGTCGAGGAGGCCGGCCTCGACGGCCGCCAACCCGGTCTGGACATCGGCCTCGAGAGCCTGGTCCCGCACGCTAAGACCGAACGGCCCGACGACGGTCACGAGGGGATCTCCTGTCTGCTGACGCCTGCTGACGCTAGTCCTTGACGCTCCGGACCGTACGCCGTCGACTCGGATTGTCGATGTGTCGGTCCACTCACTCAAGCCAGCGTATCCGGTCACGTTTCGATCACCGTGGGCGCCTTCCCGTCACCCCCGGTATGTTCGGGATCAGCTCATACGATCAGGAGTAGGCGTTTTGTCCCGAACAACGATCGAGACCGATGCGAACGGGGAGCAGCCGCCCCCCGAGGACGACCGCGCCTTCCTCGGACACCCACGGGGACTGCTGACCCTGTCGGGCCTGGAGGTCTGGGAGCGCTTCTCCTTCCTGGGCATGCAGGCGATCCTCGTCCTGTACTTCGCCGCGAGCGTGTCGGACGGCGGCCTCGGCATGGCGGCCGGCACCGCCGCCTCCGTCTCCGCCGCCTACGGCACCCTCGTCTACCTGGTCTCGGTGGCCGGCGGCTGGCTCGCCGACCGCATCCTCGGCTCGTACCGGGCGGTCCTCTGGGGCGGCGTCCTGATCGCCTGCGGCCACTACTCCATGGCGGTGCCCACCGCCGCCATGACCTGGGTGGGCCTCGGCCTGATCAGCGCCGGCACCGGCCTGCTCAAGCCGAACGTCGCCACCATGGTCGGCAAGCTGTACCGCACCGACGACGACCGCCGCGACGCCGGATTCGCGCTCTACTACATGGCGATCAACATCGGCGCCTTCGCCGGACCCCTGATCACCGGCTGGCTCGCCGACCACCAGGGCTACCACTGGGGCTTCTCGGCCGCCGCCATCGGCATGACCCTCGGCCTGGCCCAGTACATCGCCGGCCGCCGCCACCTCGCCGGGAAGAAGCACGCCGCCGAGTTCCCGCTCGCCCCGGACGCCATGCGCCGCGCGGTGCTCTCCCTGACCGTCGGCGCCGTCGTGGCCGCCGCGGCGGGCGGAGCGCTCGCCGCGGCCGGCTGGCTCACCATGGACCGCTTCGTCGACCTGCTGACCCTGATCTCGGTGATCGCCCCGGTCGTCTACTTCCGGGTGATGTTCGCCAGCCCCCGGGTCACCGCCGAGGAGCGCGGCCGGCTCAAGCCGTACATCGTGCTCTTCCTGGCCTCGGTCGCCTTCAACTTCATCCTCTTCCAGGCGTACTCCACGATGATGCTGCTCGCCTCCACCAACGCGCGCACCACCCTCCTCGGCTTCGACTTCCCGGCGAGCTGGTACGCCTCCGCCCTCGGCGCCTTCGAGGTCGCCCTGGCGCCCGTGGTGGCCGCCGTCTGGGCCCGGATGGGCCCCCGCCAGCCGCACGCCTCCAACAAGATCGCCCTCGGGGTGGTCCTCGGCGGCCTCTCCTTCCTCCTGATGGTCCTGCCGACCTCCGGCCACGCGGACGACACGTACGAGATGGCCGCGTGGTGGATCGTCGGCTCCTACCTGCTGCTCGGCCTCGGCGACGTCCTCCTGGAGACCTCCGGCATGTCCGCCACCAGCAAGCTCGCCCCCAAGGCCTTCTCCAGCCAGACCATGTCGCTCTGGTTCCTCTCCCTGGCCCTCGCCAACGGCATCCAGGCCCAGACCGTGAAGCTCTACGACGACGTCTCCAAGCCCGCCTACTTCGGCGTCAACGGCGCCGTCGCCGTCGCCGTCGGCCTCGGCGTGATGGCCCTGGCGCCCTGGCTGCGCCGCACGATGCACCCCGTCCACTGAGGTGACCCGATGACGAAGATCCGGACCGACTTCCCGTACGAGACCCGGCACGAGGACCTCCGCATCCCGATGCCGGACGGCACCCTGCTGTACGCGCGCGTGTGGCGGCCGGTCACCGACGAGCCGGTCCCCGCCCTCCTGGAGTACCTCCCCTACCGGCTCACCGACTGGACCGCGCCCCGCGACTGGCAGCGCCACCCCTGGTACGCGGGCCACGGCTACGCCTCCGTACGGGTCGACGTCCGCGGCCACGGCAACAGCGAGGGCCTGCCCGGAGACGAGTACGACGCCACCGAGCTCGCCGACGGCGTCGCCGTCGTGAACTGGCTCGCCGAGCAGGAGTGGTGCACCGGCCGGGTCGGCATGTTCGGCATCTCCTGGGGCGGCTTCAACAGCCTCCAGATCGCCGCCCTCGCCCCCGAGCCGCTGAAGGCGATCGTCACCGTCTGCTCCACCGACGACCGCTACGACAACGACGTCCACTACATGGGCGGCTCGGTCCTCGGCGTCGACATGCACGCCTGGGCCGCCACCATGCTCGCCTTCGTCTGCCGCCCGCCCGACCCGCAGTACGCGGGCGAGGAGTGGCGCGACCTGTGGACACGCCGCCTGGAGGCCGTCGAACCCTTCGTCCACACCTGGCTCTCCCACCAGACCAGGGACGACTACTGGAAGCACGGCAGCGTCTGCGAGGACTACCCGGCGATCGAGGCCGCCGTCCTCGCCGTCGGCGGCTGGCACGACCCGTACCGCGACACCGTCCTCCGGCTGGTCGAACACCTCCCCCAGGACCGGGTCCGCGGCATCATCGGCCCCTGGTCCCACCAGTACCCGGACCGCGGCCTGCCGCCGGGACCCGCCATCGGCTTCCTCCAGGAGACCCTCCGCTGGTGGGACCACCACCTCAAGGGCGCGGAGAACGACGTCATGGCCGAGCCGCTGCTCCGCTCCTGGATCAGCGGGTCCCACCCGCCGGCCACCGTGTACGAGGAGCTGCCCGGCCGCTGGGTCGCCGACCCGTCCTGGCCGTCCCCGCACGTCACCCCCGTCACGTACGCCTTCGGCGGCGAGCCCGTCGTCGTCGACTCCCCGCAGCAGACCGGCATCGACGCGGGCCGCTTCTTCCCCTTCGGGAACGACGCCGACCTGCCGCCCGACCAGCGCGACGAGGACGCCCACTCGGCCTGCTTCGACTTCACCGTGCCGCCCGACGGCGGGCCGATCGAGATCCTCGGCCGCCCCCGCGTCGGCCTCCACGTCATGACGCCCGCGCCGACCGGCCAGATCGTCGCCCGGCTCTGCGACGTCGCCCCCGACGGCTCCTCCACCCTCGTCACCCGGGGCGCCCTGAACCTCTCCGCCCGCTACGGCCGCGACCGGGCCGTCGACGCGCAGATCGGCGAGTGGGAGAGCTACGACGTCGAGCTGAACGGCATCGGGCACACCTTCCCGCCCGGCCACCGGGTCCGGCTCGCCGTCTCCTCCGCGTACTGGCCGTGGCTCTGGCCCCAGCCCGACGCCGCCGGCTTCACCCTCGACCCCTCCGGCTCCTCCCTCACCCTTCCGGTCCGCGCCCACACGGACGACGCGATCGCCTTCGAGGAACCCGAACAGTCCGCGCCGCTCGGCGTGTCGTCCCCGAAGCCCCTGGAGACCCCGGAGGAGACCCGCCCCGAACGGCTCGTCCTCCGCGACGTCGCCAAGGGCGCCTGGACCCTCCAGGTCGACCCGAAGTACGGCGGCACGCGCGTGTACCCGGACGGCCTGGAGTACACCGAGGACGCCGTCGAGACGTACACGATCACCGAGGACGACCCGCTCTCCGCCCGCACCCGCTCCGAGTGGCGCATCCGGCTCCACCGCCCGGAACTCGCCTGGGACGTCACCGTCGACACCCGCTCGGAGATCACCTGCGACGCCGACGCCTTCCACACCTCGGACGAGGTCGTCTGCAAGGAGGGCGGCGAGGTCGTCTTCCACCGCACGTGGGAAAAGCGGATCCCCCGCACGGCGGGCTGAGCCCGGGCCGTACGGGGGATCACGGGGTTTCCTAGGCGTCGGCCTTCCGGCGGCGCGCCACGAACACGGCGCCCGCGCCGAGCACGACGACGGCACCGGCCGCCATGCCGAGCTGCGGCAGGACGTCGGACGAGCCGGTCTCGGCGAGCTCGCCGCCCCGGCCGCCCTGCGGGGCGGCACCGTTCGAGGACGGTGCGGGGGCGGGTGCGGAGGTCGACGGGGACGGGGCGGCGGTGGGCTGCTGCGTCGGCTCCGCCGTCGGCTGCTGGGTCGGCTCCCCCTTCGGCTCGACGATGTCGAAGGAGACCTTCGCGTACTGCTCGCTGATGCCGCAGGAGCCGTCGCCGTTGTCGTACTCGGCGGTGGTGAAGGAGATGCCCTCGCCCGCGGGGGCGTCCGCGTCCACGGTCAGACGCAGGGTGACGTCGGCCTTGCCGTCCTTGGCGATCGCGCCCAGCTCGATGGCCTCGTCCTCGAAGTCGAGCTCGGTCCACTTCGGGTTGACGGCGGACTTCCAGTCGATGGAGAAGTACCGGCCGAGGTCGGGGTTCTCCTCGTCCAGGATGTCCTCCCAGGACTCCGGCACGTGCGCGGCGAAGAGGTAGGAGCGCACCGAGTCGAGGTCACGGTCGGAGGTGTTCTCGACGGTGAGGGAGAAGTCGGCGCTGGAACCGATGGTGATGCTCTTGGGGCCCGTGAGGGTGGAGATGACGGAGCGGTCCTCGACGCAGTCCGCGCCCTCGTACGCCTCCAGGGCCGCCTCGGCGTCGGCGAGCTCCTGCTCGGCGGCCTCGATCTTCGGGTCCAGCAGGCTGATCTTCCGGGCGAGCGCCACCCGCGCGTCGTCTCGGGCCGTGCCGGCGGCGTCGAAGCGCGTCTTGGCGTCCGTCTCGGCGGTGAGGGCGGACGCGGCCGTCTCCTTGGCAGCGGTGACGGCCTGCTCGGCCGCGGCCTTGGCCTCGGCCGTGGCGTTCGGGTCCGCGAGGACCGCGTCGAGGTCCGCCTGCGCCTCGGTGACAGCGGTGTCGGCGGCCTCGCGGGCGGTCTTGGCCTCGCTGTACGCCAGCTTGGCGGCCTCGTACTCGGCCTTGACGGCCGGGTCGAGGTTGCCGGCATTGAGGTCGTCGACGAGCGCCTCGCGCTCGGCCTTGAGGGACTCCAGCTTCGCCTCGGCCGTCGCGACGGCCTCGATGAGCCTCTCGTACTCGGCGAAATCTTCCTCCTCGGGGCCGTCCGGGGCCTCGTCCTGCTGGGCAGTGGCACCCTTCGGGGCGGTCGGCTTCGGCGTCTCCGCGAAAGCGGGGCCGGCGGAGAGGAGCACGACCGGCGTCGTGACGGCGGCGGCGACGGCGGTCGCGAGCATGCGGCGAATCTTCACGGGCGGACCTTTTCCTGGTCAGGGAAGAGAGAAAGGGGGGCGCGCGCCCGCGGAACGGTCACGCGGGGGCGACGCCACCGTGATCGTAGGTCCCTGAAGTGCCCGCCGTCAGGGGCCGTTTCCCCAGCTCGGAGGCGGTACGCGCGCCTCCGGCGGCGCAAACCGTCCGCACCCGGACAGTTGCCCTCTTCCCGGTGACTTTCTCTGTGATCCATGTCATCCGCGCCCGCCGCCGCGCCCCGTAACGTGTCCCTCACCCATCACGCGAAAGCGAGGCACGTACCGATGTCCGAGCACAGCCCGCTCGACCTGGCCGAGGGCGATCCCTTCGGCCCGCACAACCTCCCGTACGGCGTCTTCTCCACCGCCGACGAGCCGGGACGGCGCCGGCTCGGCGTCCGGATCGGCGGGTACGTGCTGGACGCGGGGGCCGCGGCGCACGCGCTGGGGTCTCCGTACGCCTCCCTGCTCGCGCAGCCGAGCCTGAACCCGCTGCTCGCCGCCGGGCGGACCGCCTGGCGGGACGTGCGCCGCGCGCTGACGGCCTGGGTGACGGTCCCGGCCCACCGCGCCGACGTCGAGCCGCTGCTCCACCCGCTGGACGCGGTGACGCTGCACCTGCCGTACGAGGTCGCGGACTACGTGGACTTCTACGCGAGCGAGCACCACGCCACCAACGTGGGCCACATCTTCCGCCCGGACGGCGAGCCGCTGACGCCCAACTGGAAGCACCTGCCGATCGGTTACCACGGCCGCGCGGGCACGGTCGTCGTCTCGGGCACGGACGTCACGCGCCCCTCCGGGCAGCGGAAGGCGCCCGCCGACGCGGCCCCGGTCTTCGGGCCGTCGGTGAAGCTGGACATCGAGGCGGAGGTCGGCTTCCTCGTCGGCACCCCGTCGGAGCTCGGCACGCCCGTGCCGCTCGCCGCCTTCCGGGACCACGTCTTCGGCCTGTCGCTGCTGAACGACTGGTCGGCGCGGGACGTGCAGGCGTGGGAGTACGTGCCGCTCGGCCCGTTCCTCGGCAAGTCCTTCCAGACCTCGCTCTCGGCGTGGGTGACGCCCCTGGAGGCCCTGGACGCGGCCCGTGTCGCGCCGCCGGCCCGGGACTTCCCCCTCCTGCCGTACCTGGACGACGCGGCGGAGGAGGAGCCCGGCGGCTACGACGTGCGGATCACCGTCGAGATCAACGGCGAGGTGGTGTCCGAGCCGCCGTTCTCCACCATGTACTGGACGGCCGCGCAGCAGCTCGCGCACATGACGGTGAACGGCGCCTCCCTGCGCACCGGCGACCTCTACGGCTCCGGTACGGTCTCCGGCCCCGAGGTGGGCCAGCGCGGCTCGCTCCTCGAACTCACCTGGAACGGCCGTGACGCCCTCGCGCTCGCCGGCGGCAAGCGGACGTTCCTGGAGGACGGCGACGAGGTCGTGCTGACCGCGTGGGCGCCCGGCCCGGACGGCACCCGGGTGGGCCTGGGCGAGGTCCGGGGCCGGATCGCCCCCGCGGTGGCGTAGCTAGCCGACCCGCCAGAGGGCGGGCACGTTCGGCGGCTCCCAGCCGGCCATGGCGGTGTGGGCCTGGAGACAGACGTAGCCCACGCCGCCGTACGTGACCCGGTCCCCGGCGGCGTACGACCGTCCGGCGGTCCAGGTGCCGCCGGGCGGGGCGGTGGTGGCCGTGGCCGTCGGAGTCGGCCCCGGGTCCTGCGGCACGTCGATGACGAAGTCGAAGGCGGCCTCGCGGCCCCCGCCCGCGTCCCGCACGGTCATGAGCAGCCGCGGGTCGAAGATCGTGTCGGTGTTGTTGCGGGGCTCGTTCGGGAAGTACAGCTGGGTGGTGAGGATCGGCCGCCCGGGCGCCTGCACCTTCACGTGGAGGTGCCGGGTGCGGCCCGGGTAGAGCCCCGGGACGATGGTGTCGAGCCGGAACGCCCCGTCGGCACCGGTGAACTGGTGCCCGCGGAACCTGAACCCGGTGTTGTCGTACGCCCCGTTGGCATCGGCCTGCCAGAAGTCGAGGAGCACGCCGGACACCGGCCGGCAGGCCCTCCCGAACACGTATCCGCTGACGACGAGCCGCGTGCCCGGCCCGTCCTGCAAGCTGGTGCGCAGCGGCGAGTTGGGCTTGAAGTAGGGGCCCTCCATCTGCGGGACGGTCAGGTCGTCGCCGTCGT
This sequence comes from Streptomyces sp. NPDC047974, assembly GCF_040653375.1. Taxonomy (NCBI): domain Bacteria; kingdom Bacillati; phylum Actinomycetota; class Actinomycetes; order Kitasatosporales; family Streptomycetaceae; genus Streptomyces; species Streptomyces sp. NPDC047974. The sequence continues at coordinate 115,213 of NZ_JBEZNU010000012.1, read as the reverse complement.
CGCACTCGGGCGTGAGCGCGAGGCTCTCGCTCCCGCCGAGCGTCCGGGCGAGCGCCGGAACGCCCATGAGCACGGCCGGTGCGGCCATCCCGGCCGCGAGCGCCGCCCGCAGCACGGCCTTGCGCGTGACGTGCCCGGTACCGGTGTTGCTCTCGCTCTCCATGTGCCTGGCTCCTCAGGTGGGGTCTGGGGTCGGCACGAACCTAGGTTTCTTCGGAGCCCGCTTCGATGGACGGAACAGGGCGCTCGTGGTGTTTTCGAAAGGCCCCCGGGCTGACCCCCGCCTCCCGCCGGAAGAACCGGCAGAAATAGGCGGGGTCCTCGAACCCCACCCGGGCCCCCACCTGCCGCACGGACAGCCCCGTGGCGAGCAGCAGCCGCTGCGCCTCCCGCACCCGCGCCTCCCGCAGCAGGGCGGCGGGGGTCCGCCCGGTGGCGGCCCGCACGACCTCGTTCAGGTGCCCCGGGGTGACCCCGAGCCGCCCCGCGCACTCCCGCACGGACAGCCCGCCGCCCCCGGCGTCGGCCGCGATCCGCAGGAACTCCCCGGCGACCCCCCGCACGGCCGGCCGGACCCCGGCCCCGGGTACCCGCGCGGCCCGCACGAGCAGCACGTGCAGCAGCGACCGCAGCACGCCCGCGAACCCGTCGTCCCCGCCCCGGTACTCCTCGGCGAGCTCCCCCATCAGCAGCGAGGTCCGCTCGTGCGCCGCCCCGTCGAGGTCCGCCCAGGGCCGCTCCCCGAGGCGTCGCAGCAGCTCCTCGTCCCCGGCGCCGCCCACCAGGAACTCCGGCGTGAACAGCACGAGCGACCCCTCCAGCCCCCGCACCCCCTCCCACCGGTGCACCTGCCCGGGAAGGATCACCCCGAGCTGCGGCGGCCGCAGGTCGTACCGCTCGGCGTCGATGACGTGCACCCCGGTCCCCTCCACGACGTGCACGATCTCGTAGAACGTGTGCCGATGCGGATAGTCCGCCCGCGACATGGGGCCCATCGCGTCGAACCCCCCGGCCGCGAACGGCACCCGGTCGGGCAGCCTCACCTCCAGCCGGTGCACCGGCGGCTCCCCGTCCCGGGGCGCTTCACACGGCACCCCGGGTAAGACGGTGGTCCCACGCACGGAGATCCCCCCCAACAGGTACAGACCATTCGGCCCTCCACCATCCCACGCGGCCCGCACCCTGTCAGGAGGCCCGGAGGTCACCCCCCGTAGCCACTCCGCTGGGTCAGTCCCGGGTGCGGGCGGGGTGGGGGCGTTCGATGCTCCTCGCGGTGGGCCTCGGGGAGGGGCCGCACCTCCGAAACGGCGCCCGGCGGGCGCCTTCCCCGTCCAGAGGAGTACATCCGTGATGTCCGCACGCCCCCGGGCCCTCAGGGCCGCCTTCGCTCTCGCCGCTTCCGTCGCGCTGGCCCTGGGGGCCGCCGCGCCGGCCGTCTCGGCCGGGCCCGCCGCCCCGGTGGCGGGCGGTGACCACGGGTGGCCGCACCCGGACCTGGCGAGGACGTACGAGGCGACGAAGAAGTACCGGTCCGAGGAGAAGGCGATCGCCGACGGGTTCCAGCGCACCGACGTGTGCGTCGAGGACACGAGCGACGCGAAGCTCGGCGGGATGGGGTACCACTACGTGAACCCCGCCAACATCGGCTCCACCGACCCGACGCGGCCCGCGGCCGTGATCTACGCGGAGGAGCACGGGAACGGGAAGCGGGAGCTGGTCGCCCTGGAGTGGATCGTGCCGGACACCGGGCAGCCGGTGCCGCGCGCCTTCGACCGGGACTTCGACGGTCCCGACCCGATCCCGGGGCTCGGAGAGGTGTACTCGCTGCACACGTGGATCTTCAAGAAGAACCCGGCTGGGGTCTTCACCCCGTACAACCCCCTGGTGCACTGCGGTCCCTGCCCGGAGAAGTAGCGGGTACGCGGAAGGGCCCGGCTCGCCCCCGAGCCGGGCCCTGTCCGTGAGGGTCAGCGCACGAAGACGCTCGCCTGGCTCGCCAGGTCCAGGAAGTACTGCGGCGCGAGGCCGAGGACCAGGGTGACGAGCACGCCCGCCGTGATGGTGACGGTGGTCAGGGCCGAGGGCACGGCGACCGTGGGGCCGTCCGCCTTCGGCTCGCTGAAGAACATCAGCACGATCACCCGGATGTAGAAGAAGGCCGCCACCGCGGAGGCGATGACGCCGACCACCACGAGCGCGCCCGCGCCGCCCTCCGCCGCCGCCTTGAAGACCGCGAACTTGCCGGAGAAGCCGGAGGTCAGCGGGATGCCGGCGAAGGCGAGCAGGAAGACCGCGAAGACCGCCGCGACGAGCGGCGAACGGCGTCCCAGGCCCGCCCACTTGGAGAGGTGGGTGGCCTCGCCGCCCGCGTCCCGCACCAGCGTGACGACGGCGAACGCGCCGATCGTCACGAAGGAGTAGGCGCCCAGGTAGAAGAGCACCGACGAGATGCCGCTCGGCGTGGCCGCGATGACACCCGCGAGCAGGAAGCCCGCGTGGGCGATCGACGAGTACGCGAGCAGGCGCTTGATGTCGGTCTGGGTGATCGCGACCACCGCGCCGCCCAGCATCGTGACGATCGCGACGCCCCACATGACCGGGCGCCAGTCCCAGGTGAGGCCGGGGAGCACCACGTAGAGCAGGCGGAGCAGGGCGCCGAAGGCGGCGACCTTGGTGGCGGCGGCCATGAAGCCGGTCACCGGGGTCGGGGCGCCCTGGTAGACGTCCGGCGTCCACATGTGGAAGGGGACGGCGCCGACCTTGAACAGCAGGCCCATGAGGAGCAGGGCGAAGCCGATCAGGAGGAGGACGTCGTTGCCCATGGTGTCGGCGAGCGCCGGGTTCACCGAGGCGACCGCGCCGTCGACGACGTCGGCGATGGCGGCGTAGGAGACGGAGCCCGCGTAGCCGTAGAGCAGGGCGATCCCGAAGAGCAGGAAGGCCGAGGAGAAGGCGCCGAGCAGGAAGTACTTGACGGCGGCCTCCTGCGACATCAGCCGCTTGCGGCGGGCGACGGCGCAGAGCAGGTACAGCGGGAGGGAGAAGACCTCCAGGGCGATGAAGAGCGTCAGGAGGTCGTTGGCGGCCGGGAAGACCAGCATGCCGGCGATCGCGAAGAGCGCGAGCGGGAAGACCTCGGTGGTGGTGAAGCCCGCCTTGACGGCGGCCTTCTCGTGGTCGCCGCCGGGCACGGCGGCCGCCTCGGCGGCGAAGGAGTCGACCTTGTGGCCGTGGTCGGCCGGGTCGAGCCTGCGCTCGGCGAAGGTGAGGATCGCGACGATCGAGGCGAGGAGAATGGTGCCCTGGAGGAACAGGGCGGGGCCGTCGACGGCGATGGCGCCCATGGCCGCGAGGCCGGCCTTGGTGGTGCCGTAGCCGCCGGCCGCGAGGCCGACGACCGCGGCGAACGCGGCGGCGAGGGCCAGGACCGACAGGAAGACCTGGCCGAGGTAGCGGCCCTTGCGGGGCACGAAGGCCTCGACGAGGACGCCGAGGACGGCCGCGCCGACCACGATCAGGACCGGAGCGAGCTGGGTGTACTCGATCTTCGGTGCCGGGATCTTGTTCAGCGGCTCGGCGGCCGTCGTCCACAGGCTGTGGACAGCGAGGGCGTTCACTTGGCCGCCTCCACGTTCTGGACGGGAACTTCGGGCTGGGGGTCGGTCCGCTGCACGTCCGACATGGTGTGCCGGACCGCCGGGTTCACGACGTCCGTCAGCGGCTTCGGGAAGACGCCGAGGAAGAGCAGGAGGGCGATCAGCGGGGCGACGACGGCGAGCTCGCGCGGCCGCAGGTCGGGCATCGACCGCACCTCCTCCTTCACCGGGCCCGTCATCGTCCGCTGGTAGAGGACGAGGACGTACAGCGCGGCGAGGACGATGCCGGTGGTGGCGACGATCCCGGCCACCGGATAGCGGGCGAAGGTGCCGACCAGGACCAGGAACTCGCTGACGAACGGCGCGAGTCCGGGCAGCGACAGCGTCGCGAGGCCGCCGATCAGGAAGGTGCCGGCGAGGACCGGGGCGACCTTCTGCACACCGCCGTAGTCGGCGATGAGCCGCGAGCCGCGCCGGGAGATCAGGAAGCCGGCGACCAGCATCAGGGCGGCGGTCGAGATGCCGTGGTTGACCATGTAGAGCGTGGCGCCCGACTGGCCCTGGCTGGTCATCGCGAAGATGCCCAGGATGATGAAGCCGAAGTGGGAGATCGACGCGTAGGCGACGAGCCGCTTGATGTCCCGCTGGCCGACCGCGACCAGCGCCCCGTACACGATGCTGATCAGGGCGAGGACGACGATCGCGGGCGTCGCCCACTTCGACGCCTCGGGGAAGAGACCGAGGCAGAAGCGGAGCATCGCGAAGGTGCCGACCTTGTCGACGACCGCGGTGATGAGGACGGCGACCGGGGCGGTCGCCTCCCCCATCGCGTTCGGCAGCCAGGTGTGCAGCGGCCACAGCGGCGCCTTCACCGCGAAGGCGAAGAAGAAGCCGAGGAAGAGCCACTTCTCCGTCGAACCCGCCATCTCCAGCGAGCCGTTCGCCCGCGCCTCGGCGATCTCGGTGAGCGAGAAGTTCCCCGCGACCACGTACAGGCCGATGACCGCGGCCAGCATGATCAGGCCGCCGACCAGGTTGTACAGCAGGAACTTGACCGCCGCGTACGAGCGCTGCGCCGCCGCGTTCTCGTCGGTGCCGCTGTGCGCGCGGTCGCCGAAGCCGCCGATGAGGAAGTACATCGGGATGAGCATGGCTTCGAAGAGGATGTAGAAGAGGAAGACGTCGGTGGCCTCGAAGGAGAGGATCACCATCGCCTCGACCATGAGGATCAGGGCGAAGAAGCCCTGGGTCGGGCGCCAGCGCTTCGACTGCGTCTCCAGCGGGTCGGCGTCGTGCCAGCCGGCCAGGATGACGAAGGGGATCAGCAGCGCGGTGAGCGCGATCAGCGCCACCCCGATGCCGTCGACGCCGAGCTCGTACCGCACCCCGAAGTCCCTGATCCAGGAGTGGGATTCGGTGAGCTGGTAGCGGTCGCCGCCCGGCTCGAAGCGGGCGAAGACGATCCCGGCGAGCACCAGGGTGGCCAGCGAGACGAGCAGCGCCAGCCACTTGGCGGCGGTGCGGCGGGCGGCGGGCACGGCGGCGGTGAGGATCGCACCGACCGCCGGCACCGCTGCCGTCGCCGTCAGGAGCGGGAAGGACATAGCAGTTACACCGCCCTCATCAGCAGGGTCGCGGCGATGAGGACCGCCGTACCGCCGAACATGGAGACCGCGTAGGAGCGGACGTAGCCGTTCTGGAGCTTGCGCAGCCGGCCGGAGAGCCCGCCGACGCCCGCCGCCGTGCCGTTGACGACGCCGTCCACGAGGGAGTGGTCGACGTATACCAGCGAGCGGGTCAGGTGGGTGCCGCCGGTGACGAAGACGGCGTGGTTGAAGTCGTCCTGGAGCAGGTCGCGGCGGGCGGCCCGGGTGAGCAGCGAGCCGCGCGGCGCGACCACCGGCACCGGGCGGCGCCCGTACTGGAGGTAGGCCAGGCCGACGCCGATCACCATCACGGCGACGGTGGCCGAGGTGACGGCCGCGGCGCTGATCGGCGGGTGCCCGTGCTCGAAGGAGGTGACGGGCTCCAGCCAGCTCACGAACCGGTCGCCGATGCCGAAGAAGCCGCCCGCGAAGACCGAGCCGAAGGCCAGCAGGACCATCGGGATCGTCATCGACTTCGGGGACTCGTGCGGGTGCGGCGGGTTGCCGTCGGCGTCGTTCTGCCAGCGCTTCTCGCCGAAGAAGGTCATCAGCATCACGCGCGTCATGTAGTACGCGGTGATGGCGGCGCCGAGCAGGGTGACCGCGCCGAGGATCCAGCCCTCGGTGCCGCCCTTGGCGAAGGCCGCCTCGATGATCTTGTCCTTGGAGAAGAAGCCGGACAGGCCCGGGAAGCCGATGATGGCGAGGTAGCCGAGGCCGAAGGTGACGAAGGTGACCGGCATGTACGTCCGCAGGCCGCCGTACTTCCGCATGTCGACCTCGTCGTTCATGCCGTGCATGACCGAACCGGCGCCGAGGAAGAGCCCGGCCTTGAAGAAGCCGTGGGTCACCAGGTGCATGATCGCGAAGACGTATCCGATCGGGCCGAGACCGGCCGCCAGGATCATGTATCCGATCTGCGACATCGTGGATCCGGCGAGGGCCTTCTTGATGTCGTCCTTCGCGCAACCGACGATCGCACCGAAGAGCAGCGTGACCGCGCCGACGATGGTGACGACGAGCTGCGCGTCCGGCGCCGCGTTGAAGATGTCGGCGGAGCGGACGATCAGGTACACGCCGGCGGTGACCATGGTGGCGGCGTGGATGAGGGCCGAGACCGGGGTCGGGCCCTCCATCGCGTCCCCGAGCCAGGACTGCAGCGGCACCTGGGCCGACTTGCCGCATGCGGCGAGGAGCAGCATCAGGCCGATCGCGGTCAGCTTGCCCTCGGAGGTCTCCCCCGTCGAGGCGAGCACGGGGCCGAAGGCGAAGGTGCCGAAGGTGGTGAACATCAGCATGATCGCGATCGACAGGCCCATGTCGCCGACCCTGTTGACCAGGAAGGCCTTCTTCGCGGCGGTCGCCGCGCTGGGCTTGTGCTGCCAGAAGCCGATGAGGAGGTACGAGGCGAGGCCGACGCCCTCCCAGCCGAAGTACAGCAGCAGGTAGTTGTCCGCCAGGACGAGCAGCAGCATCGCCGCGACGAACAGGTTCAGGTAGCCGAAGAAGCGGCGGCGCCGCTCGTCGTGCTCCATGTACCCGATCGAGTACACGTGGATGAGCGTGCCCACGCCCGTGATCAGCAGGACGAAGGTCATCGACAGCTGGTCGAGCTGGAAGGCGATGTCCGCCTGGAAGCCCTCGACGGGGATCCAGGTGAACAGGTGCTGGTGCATCGCCCGGTCCTCGGCGCTCTTGCCGAGCATGTCGGCGAAGAGCGCGAGGCCGATGACGAAGGAGACGGCCGCGAGGAGCGTGCCGAGCCAGTGCCCGGTCTTGTCGAGCCGGCGGCCGCCGCACAGCAGGACGGCCGCTCCGAGCAGGGGCGCCGCGATGAGCAGCGCAATCAGGTTGTCCACGGTTCAGCCCCTCACAGCTTCATCAGGCTGGCGTCGTCGACCGAGGCCGAATGGCGGGATCGGAAGACGGACACGATGATCGCGAGCCCGACGACGACCTCCGCGGCGGCCACGACCATCGTGAAGAAGGCGATGATCTGGCCGTCGAGGTTGCCGTGCATGCGGGAGAAGGTGACGAACGCGAGGTTGCAGGCGTTGAGCATCAGCTCCACGCACATGAAGACCACGATCGCGTTCCGCCGGATGAGCACCCCGACCGCACCGATGGTGAACAACAGGGCGGAGAGATACAGGTAGTTGACGGGATTCACCGGTTGGCCTCCTCTTCGTCCCGGTCGCGTCCGAGCCGCTCCTCGGAGCGCTGCTCCAGGGCCTTGAGGTCGGCGAGCGCCTCCGTCGACACGTCCCGCACCTGGCCCCGCTTGCGCAGGGTCGAGATGACGGTGAGCTCGGACGGGGTGCCGTCGGGCAGCAGGCCCGCGATGTCCACGGCGTTGTGCCGGGCGTAGACGCCGGGGGCGGGCAGCGGCGGCAGGTGCTTGCCGTCGCGCACGCGCTGCTCGGCCAGCTCGCGCTGGGTCCTGGCCCGCTCGGTGCGCTCCCGGTGGGTGAGGAGCATCGCGCCGACGGAGGCGGTGATCAGCAGGGCGCCGGTGATCTCGAAGGCGAAGACGTACTTGGTGAAGATGAGGGCGGCGAGGCCCTCCACGTTCCCCCCGTGCGCCGCGTTGGCCGCGCCGAGGCCGGCGAACTCGGTCAGCGCCGCGTTCCCGATCCCGGCGAAGAGCAGGACGCCGAAGCCGAGGCCGCAGGCGGCGGCCCACCAGCGCTGGCCCTTGATGGTCTCCTTCAGCGAGTCCGCGGCCGTGACGCCGACCAGCATGACGACGAAGAGGAAGAGCATCATGATCGCGCCGGTGTAGACGACGATCTGCACGACGCCGAGGAAGTACGCGCCGTTGGCCAGGTAGAAGACCGCGAGGACGATCATCGTGCCGGCCAGGCACAGGGCGCTGTGCACGGCCTTCTTCATGAGGATGGTGCACAGCGCGCCGATGACGGCGACGGTGCCGAGCACCCAGAACTGGAACGCCTCGCCGGTGGAGGTGGCGTACGCCGCGAGCGCGCTCATGCGTCCGCCCCCTCCGGCTCGGCCGTCTCTCCCTTGGAGACGGCGACCTGGCGCTCGGTCCCGGGCGCGGCCTCGGTGACCAGGCCCCGGTAGTAGTCCTGCTCGGTCATGCCGGGGAAGATCGCGTGCGGGGTGTCGACCATCTGCTCGTCGAGGCCCGCGAGGAGCTGCTCCTTGGTGTAGATCAGGTTCTCGCGGGAGGAGTCGGCCAGTTCGAACTCGTTGGTCATCGTCAGCGCGCGCGTGGGGCACGCCTCGATGCACAGCCCGCACAGGATGCAGCGGGCGTAGTTGATCTGGTAGACGCGGCCGTACCGCTCGCCCGGCGAGTAGCGCTCCTCGTCCGTGTTGTCCGCGCCCTCCACGTAGATGGCGTCGGCGGGGCAGGCCCAGGCGCACAGCTCGCAGCCGACGCACTTCTCCAGGCCGTCCGGGTGGCGGTTGAGCTGGTGCCGGCCGTGGAAGCGGGGTGCCGTCGTCTTCTTCTGCTCGGGGTACTGCTCGGTCAGCCGCTTCTTGAACATGGCCTTGAAGGTCACGCCGAAGCCGGCCACCGGATTCTGGAAGTCAGACACGGTCCGTCCCCCTTTCGTCGGTTTCGGTAGCGGTATCGGGGCCACCACTGACCACGAGGTCCCGCTGGTGTCGGGACCTGCGCCGGGGCACGGGCGGCAGGGACTGTCCGGGCTTGGGCGGTACGGGGAACCCGCCGGCCATCGGGTCGAAGGCGGCCCGCTCGGCCTCGCCCGCCGTCTCCTCCTTCCTCCGGTCGCGGAAGAGGTCGGCGACGAAGGAGAGCAGCAGCACCACGAGGACGGCACCGGCCACGTACAGCACGATGTTCGTGAAGGCGATGTTCTCGTTGCGCAGCGCCCGGACGGTGGCGACCAGCATCAGCCAGACCACGGAGACCGGGATGAGCACCTTCCAGCCGAGCTTCATCAGCTGGTCGTAGCGGACGCGGGGCAGGGTGCCGCGGAGCCAGATGAAGAAGAAGAGCAGCAGCTGCACCTTGAGGACGAACCACAGCATGGGCCACCAGCCGTGGTTGGCGCCCTCCCAGAAGGTGGAGACCGGGTAAGGGGCCCGCCAGCCGCCCAGGAAGAGCGTCACCGACACGGCGGAGACCGTCACCATGTTCACGTACTCGGCGAGCATGAACATCGCGAACTTGATGGACGAGTACTCGGTGTTGAAGCCGCCGACGAGGTCGCCCTCGGACTCCGGCATGTCGAAGGGGGCGCGGTTCGTCTCGCCGACCATCGTCACGATGTAGATGAGGAACGACACCGGCAGCAGGATGACGAACCAGCGGTCCTGCTGGGCCTCGACGATCGCCGAGGTCGACATGGACCCGGAGTAGAGGAAGACGGAGGCGAACGCGGCGCCCATGGCGATCTCGTACGAGATCATCTGCGCGCAGGAGCGGAGGCCGCCGAGGAGCGGGTACGTCGAGCCCGACGACCAGCCGGCGAGGACGATGCCGTAGATGCCGACGGAGGCGACCGCGAGGATGTACAGCATCGCGATCGGCAGGTCGGTGAGCTGCATCGTGGTGCGCTGGCCGAAGATCGACACCTCGTTGCCGGCCGGCCCGAAGGGGATCACCGCGATCGCCATGAAGGCGGGGATGGCGGCGACGATCGGGGCCAGGACGTAGACGACCTTGTCGGCCCGCTTGACGATCACGTCCTCCTTCAGCATCAGCTTGATGCCGTCCGCGAGGGACTGGAGGAGGCCCCAGGGGCCGTGCCGGTTGGGGCCGATGCGCAGCTGCATCCAGGCGACGACCTTGCGCTCCCACACGATGGAGAAGAGCACGGTCACCATCAGGAACGCGAAGCAGAAGACGGCCTTGATCGCGACGAGCCACCAGGGGTCCGTCCCGAACATGGACAGGTCCTCGGCGGCGAGGAGGGTGTTCACGCCTGCACCTCCGTCGAAGCCGAAGGGGCGGCCGGGCCGATGCGGACCAGGTCGCCGGGGTGGGCGCCGGTGTCGGCGAGGACGCCGTGGCCGGTGGAGTTCAGCGGGAGCCAGACGACGCGGTCGGGCATCTCGGTGACCTGGAGGGGGAAGGTGACGGAGCCCGCGGGGCCGCTGACCTCCAGGAGGTCGCCGTCCTTGACGCCGGTGTCGGCGGCGGTGTCGGCGGAGAGCCGGGCGACCGCCGCGTGGCGGGTGCCGGCCAGGGCGGTGTCGCCCTCCTGGAGGCGGCCGAGGTCGAGGAGCAGCCGGTGGCCGGCGAGGACGGCCTCGCCGTCGCCGGGCCGGGGGGCCGGGACCGCGTGGGCGGTGGGCTCGGAGGCCCGCTCCCCGGCGCGGCTGCCGAGCCGGTCCAGCTCGCGCCGGGCCGCCTTCAGGTCGGGCAGGGCGAGGTGGGCGTCCATGGCGTCGGCGAGCATGTGGAGCACGCGGGCGTCGGCGGGGGCGAGCGGGCGGGTCATCTGCTCCGGCTTGAGCGCGGCCTCGAACATCCGCGCCCTGCCCTCCCAGTTGAGGAAGGTGCCGGACTTCTCGGCGACCGCGGCGACCGGCAGGACGACGTCGGCGCGCTCGGTGACGGCGCCGGGGCGCAGTTCGAGGGAGACGACGAAGGCCGCGTCGAGTGCTTCGCGCGCGCGTGCCGGGTCGGGCAGGTCGTCGACGTCGACGCCGCCGACGAGGAGCGCGGCGAGTTCGCCGGAGGCGGCCGCCTCGACGATCTGGCCGGTGTCGCGGCCGTAGCCGTGCGGGAGTTCGCGGACGCCCCAGGCGGCGGCGACCTCCTCACGCGCGCGCGGGTCGGTCGCCGGCCGGCCGCCGGGCAGCAGGCCGGGCAGCGCCCCGGCCTCGATGGCGCCGCGCTCGCCGGCCCGGCGCGGGATCCACACGAGCTTCGCGCCGGTGGCGGCGGAGGCCCGCAGGGCGGCGGTGAGCGCGCCGGGCACGCCGGCGAGCCGTTCGCCGACGGCGATGACGGCGCCCTCCTCGCGGAGGGCCTCGGAGGCGGCCCAGCCGCCGGAGTCGAGGCCGACGCGGGAGGTGAGGGCGTCGAGCCACTCGGTCTCGGTGCCGGGGGCGGCGGGCAGCAGGGTGCCGCCGGCCTTCTCCAGGCCCCGGGTGGCGTGGGTGGCGACGGCGTAGGTCCTCTGCCCGTGCTTGCGCCAGGCCTTGCGGAGCCGCAGGAAGACGCCGGGGGCCTCCTCCTCGGACTCCAGGCCGACGAGCAGCACCATCGGCGCGGCTTCGAGCGAGGTGTACGTGACGCCCGACCCGTCCAGGTCCCGTCCCCGTCCGGCGACGTACGAGGCGAGGAAGTCGGCCTCCTCGCCGGAGTGGATCCGGGCACGGAAGTCGACGTCGTTGGTGTCGAGGGCGACGCGGGCGAACTTGGCGTAGGCGTAGGCGTCCTCGACGGTGAGCCGGCCGCCGGCGAGGACGCCGGTGCGGCCGCGGACGAGCCCGCGGGCGGCGGCCTCCAGGGCCTCGGGCCAGGACGCCGGTTCGAGGACGCCGACGGCGTTGCGCACGAGGGGGGTCGTCAGCCGGTCGCGCTGCTGCGCGTACCGGAAGCCGAACCGGCCCTTGTCGCAGATCCACTCCTCGTTGACCTCGGGCTCGTTCTGCGCGAGGCGGCGCATGACCTTGCCGCGCCGGTGGTCGGTGCGGGTGGCGCAGCCGCCGGCGCAGTGCTCGCACACCGACGGCGAGGAGACCAGGTCGAAGGGGCGGGAGCGGAAGCGGTACGCCGCCGAGGTGAGCGCGCCGACCGGGCAGATCTGGATGGTGTTGCCGGAGAAGTACGACTCGAAGGGGTCGCCCTCTCCGGTGCCGACCTGCTGGAGGGCGCCGCGCTCGATCAGCTCGATCATCGGGTCGCCGGCGACCTGGTTGGAGAAGCGGGTGCAGCGGGCGCAGAGCACGCACCGCTCGCGGTCGAGCAGCACCTGGGTGGAGATCGGGACCGGCTTCTCGTAGGTCCGCTTGACGCCCTCGAAGCGGGAGTCGGACTGTCCGTGGGACATGGCCTGGTTCTGCAGGGGGCACTCGCCGCCCTTGTCGCAGACCGGGCAGTCCAGCGGGTGGTTGATGAGCAGCAGCTCCATCACGCCGTGCTGGGCCTTCTCGGCGACCGGCGAGGTCAGCTGCGACCTGACGACCATGCCGTCGGTGCAGGTGATGGTGCAGGAGGCCATCGGCTTGCGCTGGCCCTCGACCTCGACGATGCACTGGCGGCAGGCGCCGGCGGGGTCGAGGAGGGGGTGGTCGCAGAAGCGGGGGATCTCGATGCCGAGCTGCTCGGCGGCGCGGATGACCAGGGTCCCCTTGGGGACGGAGATCTCGACGCCGTCGATGGTCAGCGTCACGAGGTCTTCCGGCGGTACGGCCGGGGAGCCGCCGCCCGCCGGGGTGGACGCGGTGACGGTCATGCGGTCACCTCCTTGTGGTTGTCCGCCCAGGCGGTCGACTTGGCCGGGTCGAAGGGGCAGCCCTTGCCCGTGATGTGCTGCTCGTACTCCTCGCGGAAGTACTTCAGCGAGGAGAAGATCGGCGAGGCGGCGCCGTCGCCGAGGGCGCAGAACGACTTGCCGTTGATGTTGTCGGCGATGTCGCCCAGCTTGTCGAGGTCGGACATCACGCCCTTGCCGGCCTCGATGTCGCGCAGGAGCTGGACGAGCCAGTAGGTGCCCTCGCGGCAGGGGGTGCACTTGCCGCAGGACTCGTGGGCGTAGAACTCGGTCCAGCGGGTGACGGCCCGGACGACGCAGGTGGTCTCGTCGAAGCACTGCAGGGCCTTGGTGCCGAGCATGGAGCCGGCGGCGCCGACGCCCTCGTAGTCGAGCGGCACGTCGAGGTGCTCGTCGGTGAACATGGGGGTGGAGGAGCCGCCGGGGGTCCAGAACTTGAGCCGGTGTCCGGGGCGCATGCCGCCGCTCATGTCGAGGAGCTGGCGCAGGGTGATGCCGAGGGGGGCCTCGTACTGGCCGGGCGAGGCGACGTGCCCGCTCAGCGAGTAGAGCGTGAAGCCGGGGGACTTCTCGCTGCCCATCGAGGTGAACCATTCCTTGCCGCGCTGGAGGATCGCGGGAACGGAGGCGATGGACTCGACGTTGTTCACCACGGTGGGGCAGGCGTAGAGGCCGGCGACCGCGGGGAAGGGGGGCCGGAGCCGGGGCTGGCCGCGGCGGCCTTCGAGCGAGTCGAGCAGGGCGGTCTCCTCGCCGCAGATGTACGCGCCGGCGCCGGCGTGCACGGTGAGTTCGAGGTTCAGTCCGCTGCCGAGGATGTTCCGGCCGAGGTAGCCGGCGGCGTACGCCTCGCGGACCGCCTCGTGGAGGCGGCGCAGGACGGGGACGACCTCGCCGCGCAGGTAGATGAACGCGTGCTCGGAGCGGATCGCGTGGCAGGCGATGATCATTCCCTCGATGAGGGAGTGCGGGTTGGCGAAGAGGAGGGGGATGTCCTTGCAGGTGCCCGGCTCGGACTCGTCGGCGTTGACGACGAGGTAGTGCGGCTTGCCGTCGCCCTGCGGGATGAACTGCCACTTCATGCCGGTGGGGAAGCCGGCGCCGCCGCGTCCGCGGAGCCCGGAGTCCTTCACGTAGGCGATGAGGTCGTCGGGGCTCATGGCGAGCGCGCGCCGGAGGCCCTGGTAGCCCTCGTGGCGTTCGTACGTCTCCAGCGTCCAGGAGTCGGGCTGGTCCCAGAAGGCGGAGAGGACCGGGGCGAGCAGCTTCTCGGGGCTGCTGGAGTTGATCTCGGCGGCCAAGGTCATCACTCTCCCTCCTGACCGGCTGCTTCGCCGCGCGGGTGGACGATCCGGGTCTGCTGCGGGGTCTCGCCCCTGGCCAGCCGGAGGCCGACGAGGGAGGCGGGTCCCGCGCCGCCGGTGGCCTCGACGGCGCCGGGGCGCTCGTCGGGGAAGCCGGCGAGGATGCGGGCGGTCTCCTTGAAGGTGCACAGGGGGGCGCCGCGGGTGGGTTCGACGGTGCGGCCCGCGCGGAGGTCGTCGACCATCTTCTTGGCCGACTCGGGGGTCTGGTTGTCGAAGAACTCCCAGTTGACCATCACGACGGGCGCGAAGTCGCAGGCCGCGTTGCACTCGATGTGTTCGAGCGTGATCTTCCCGTCCTCGGTCGTCTCGTCGTTGCCGACGCCGAGGTGTTCCTTGAGCTCCTCGAAGATGGCGTCGCCGCCCATGACCGCGCAGAGGGTGTTGGTGCAGACGCCGACCTGGTAGTCGCCGGACGGCTTGCGGCGGTACATCGTGTAGAAGGTGGCGACGGCGGTGACCTCGGCGGTGGTCAGGCCGAGCGTGTCGGCGCAGAAGGACATGCCGGTACGGGTCACGTGGCCCTCCTCCGACTGCACGAGGTGCAGCATCGGCAGGAGCGCGGAGCGGGAGTCCGGGTAGCGGTCGATGATCGCCTTCGCGTCCGCGGTCAGACGGGCGTGGACGTCCGCCGGGTACGGGGCCGCGGGGAGCTGGGGCATCCCGAGGCTGACGTTCTCCGTCATCGGTCGACGCCTCCCATCACGGGGTCGATGGAGGCGACGGCGACGATGACGTCGGCGACCTGGCCGCCCTCGCACATCGCGGCCATGGCCTGGAGGTTGGTGAAGGACGGGTCGCGGAAGTGGACGCGGAAGGGGCGGGTGCCGCCGTCGGAGACCACGTGCACGCCGAGTTCGCCCTTGGGGGACTCGACGGCCGCGTACGCCTGGCCGGCCGGGACCCGGAAGCCCTCGGTGACCAGCTTGAAGTGGTGGATCAGGGCCTCCATGGAGGTGCCCATGATCTTCTTGATGTGGTCGAGGGAGTTGCCGAGGCCGTCGGGGCCGAGGGCGAGCTGCGCGGGCCAGGCGATCTTCTTGTCGCCGACCATGACCGGGCCGGGCTCCAGCCGGTCGAGGCACTGCTCGACGATCCGCAGCGACTGGCGCATCTCCTCCAGGCGGACGAGGAAGCGGCCGTAGGAGTCGCAGCTGTCGGCGGTGGGGACCTCGAAGTCGTAGTTCTCGTAGCCGCAGTACGGGTCGGTCTTCCGCAGGTCGTGCGGGAGGCCCGCCGACCGGAGGATCGGTCCGGTGGCGCCGAGGGCCATGCAGCCGGTGAGGTCGAGGTAGCCGACGTCCTGCATGCGGGCCTTGAAGATGGGGTTGCCGGTGGCGAGCTTGTCGTACTCCGGCAGGTTCTTCTTCATGGTCTTCACGAACTCGCGCACGGCGTCGACGCCGCCGGGCGGGAGGTCCTGGGCGAGGCCGCCGGGCCGGATGTAGGCGTGGTTCATGCGCAGGCCGGTGATCAGCTCGTACAGGTCCAGGATCATCTCGCGGTCCCGGAAGCCGTAGATCATGATCGTGGTGGCGCCGAGCTCCATGCCGCCGGTGGCGATGCACACCAGGTGCGAGGAGAGCCGGTTGAGCTCCATGAGGAGGACCCGGATGACGCTGGCCCGGTCGGGGATGTCGTCGGTGATGCCGAGCAGCTTCTCCACGCCGAGGCAGTACGCCGTCTCGTTGTAGAACGAGGTGAGGTAGTCCATGCGCGTGACGAAGGTGGTGCCCTGCGTCCAGGTCCGGTATTCGAGGTTCTTCTCGATGCCGGTGTGGAGGTAGCCGATGCCGCAGCGGGCCTCGGTGACGGTCTCGCCGTCGATCTCCAGGATGAGCCGCAGCACGCCGTGGGTGGAGGGGTGCTGCGGGCCCATGTTGACGACGATCCGCTCGTCGTCGGCCTTCGCCGCGGACTGGACGACCTCGTCCCAGTCGCCGCCGGTGACCGTGTAGACGGTGCCTTCGGTGGTCTCGCGGGGGCTTGATGCGGTGTTCACGAGTACGACCTCCGCTGGTCCGGAGCCGGGATCTGGGCGCCCTTGTACTCGACGGCGATGCCGCCGAGCGGGTAGTCCTTGCGCTGCGGGTGGCCCTGCCAGTCGTCCGGCATCATGATCCGGGTGAGGGCGGGGTGGCCGTCGAAGACGATCCCGAAGAAGTCGTACGTCTCGCGCTCGTGCCAGTCGTTCGTCGGGTAGACGGAGACGAGGGACGGGATCCGCGGGTCGTCGTCGGGGGCCGAGACCTCCAGGCGGATCAGCCGCCCGTGGGTGAGCGAGCGCAGGTGGTAGACGGCGTGCAGCTCGCGGCCCTTGTCGCCCGGGTAGTGGACGCCGGAGACGCCGGTACAGAGCTCGAAGCGGAGCGCCGGGTCGTCGCGCAGGGTGCGGGCCACGCGGACGAGGTGCTCGCGCTCGATGTGGAAGGTGAGCTCGCCGCGGTCGACGACCGTCTTCTCGATGGCGTTCCCGGGGACGAGCCCCTGCTCCTCCAGGGCGCCTTCGAGTTCGTCGGCGACCTCGTCGAACCAGCCGCCGTAGGGGCGGGCGGCGGGGCCGGGGAGGCGGATGGAGCGGACGAGGCCGCCGTAGCCGGAGGTGTCGCCGCCGTTGTTCGCGCCGAACATGCCGCGCTGGAGCCGTACCTCCTCCCCGTGCTCACCGCGCTGTCCGGGCAGGTTCTGCTCGGACAGCTCCTTCTCGGGGTTCGGGGTTTCGTCGCTCAACGGAGCAGACCCTTCATCTCGATGGTCGGCAGCGCCTTGAGCGCCGCCTCCTCCGCCTCGCGGGCCGCCTCCTCGGCGTTCACGCCGAGCTTGGACGTCTGGATCTTCTGGTGGAGCTTGAGGATCGCGTCCATCAGCATCTCGGGGCGCGGCGGGCAGCCGGGCAGGTAGATGTCGACCGGCACGATGTGGTCGACGCCCTGCACGATGGCGTAGTTGTTGAACATGCCGCCCGAGGAGGCGCAGACGCCCATGGAGATGACCCATTTGGGGTTGGGCATCTGGTCGTAGACCTGCCTCAGGACGGGCGCCATCTTCTGGCTGACCCGGCCGGCGACGATCATGAGGTCGGCCTGGCGCGGGGAGCCGCGGAAGACCTCCATGCCGAAGCGGGCGAGGTCGTAGCGGCCGGCGCCGGTCGTCATCATCTCGATGGCGCAGCAGGCGAGGCCGAAGGTCGCGGGGAAGACGGATGACTTCCGGACCCAGCCCGCGGCCTGCTCGACGGTGGTCAGCAGAAAACCGCTGGGCAGTTTCTCTTCGAGTCCCATGGGTGCTCCTCAGCCCCTCAGTCCCATTCCAGGCCGCCGCGCCGCCACACGTAGGCGTAGGCGACGAAGACGGTGAGCACGAAGAGCAGCATCTCCACGAGCCCGAAAAGCCCCAGGGCGTCGAAGGTGACGGCCCAGGGGTAGAGGAAGACGATCTCGATGTCGAAGACGATGAAGAGCATCGCCGTCAGGTAGTACTTGATGGGGAAGCGGCCGCCTCCGGCGGGCGTGGGTGTCGGCTCGATGCCGCACTCGTACGCCTCAAGTTTTGCCCTGTTGTACCGCTTTGGCCCGATTAGCGTGGCCATGACCACGGAGAAGATCGCAAACCCCGCACCCAGGGCACCGAGCACGAGGATGGGCGCGTACGCATTCACGCTCCTCGCTCCTTCCAGTCGTCCTTGACCGTTGGACCGCACCGTCGGGTCCTTCGAAAGATCGCCCCCATGTGAGGCAGTTCACAAGCCCGACGTCCGCGTATCTTAAGCCCGCCCCTCTGTGATCTGCGACACGGGAGTCGCCAACGGATTTGTGATCTCTACCACCTGACGAAGGATCATGAAGTCGTACGAGCGGTGATCTTGTCGCGTGAAGCGCCCAGGTGATCACCAGGTGTGACATTCGGACCGGAAATCGCTGGTCGGAGGGGGTGGCGCTCTATCAAGCCGTGGGCCCTACAGGCAAATTGGCAGTGGACGCGTCCGGGTGATATAGGCATCCGCGTCGCCCGTCCGAGGGGCCGGCGGGATCGAAGTGGACGCCTCGACTCCGTGTGCACGCGTTCACGAGACGGAGATGTGACCTGCGTCACGCCATTCGAGCCCGAAAAGAACAGGGCTTGGCCATCGGCATGAAGAGGTGGTAAGCGAAGGGCAATTCGGGCATCTCATTGAAAACCCATGATCAAGGGCACAATGAGCCGTGCCCGAATTGCCCGTTACGGCGTCAATAAGGGCGACGGGGAACCGGATTGAAAGGTTCCGGTCGTAACTGTGGCGCAACCCACGTTTCTTGAAGGGAACCGTGAAGCCCTGATAGCGGTTGTACCCATGTCCCAGACCGCTCACATACCCAGCCACCGGAAGCCCCGCCGCAGCGCCTCGAAGCTCGCGCTCCGCGCCGGAGTTGCCGGTGGCGTCCTCAGCACCATCGCGGTGGCCGGTGCTGCCGGACCGGCGAATGCCGAGCCGGTGACCGAGACCATCGAGATGCCCACGCTGGGATCGCTCGGCACCGACCTCTCCAGCGCCGTGGCCGCCTCCGCCGAGGCCTCCGAGCAGGAGGCCCTCGACCAGAGCCTGGAGGCCCAGGAGGCCGCCGCCCTGGAGAAGGCCGCCAAGGACGCCAAGAAGGCCAAGGCCGAGGCCGACCGCAAGGCCGAGGCCGAGCGCGCCGAGAAGGCCCGCAAGGAGGCCGAGGCGAAGGCCGAGGCCGAGCGCGCCGCCGCCGAGGCCCGCGCCGAGGCCCGGGAGCGCGCCTCCCGCGACGCCGCCCGCACCCAGCTGACCGCCACCTCGGCGTCGGCCTCCTCGGACTCCTCCTCGGACTCGGACTCCTCGTCGTCGTCCGCCTCCGAGTCGACCCAGGTCGCCTCCGGCTCCGCCGCCGCCATCGTCGCCTTCGCCAAGGCGCAGGTCGGCGACGCGTACGTCTCCGGCGGCACGGGCCCCAACTCCTGGGACTGCTCCGGCCTCGTCCAGGCCGCCTACCGCCAGGCCGGCATCGACCTGCCCCGCATCTCGTACTCCCAGTCGAGCATGGGCACGTCCGTCTCCCTGAGCAACCTCCAGCCGGGCGACATCCTCTACTGGGGCAGCCGCAGCGGCTCGTACCACGTCGCCATCTACGTCGGCGGCGGCAAGTACGTCGGCGCGCAGAACCCGTCCACGGGCGTCGTCGAGCGCTCCCTGGACTGGGACCCGCCGTCGGGCGCCGTCCGCATCCTCTGATCCCCGCGATCGGAGCCGTACGAAAGGGCCGTCACTCCTCGGGGGAGCGACGGCCCTTCGGCGTTCGGGGGGGGCGTCAGGCCTTCGGGGCGACCTTCGACAGGCCGTTGATGATGCGGTCCATCGCGTCCCCGCCCGTCGGGTCCGTGAGGTTCGCCAGCATCTTGAGCGTGAACTTCATCAGGACCGGGTGGGTGAGGCCGCGCTGGGTCGCGATCTTCATGACCTTCGGGTTGCCGATGAGCTTCACGAAGGCGCGGCCCAGGGTGTAGTAGCCGCCGTAGGTGTCCTTCAGGATCTTCGGGTAGTTGTGCAGGGCCAGTTCGCGCTGGGCGGGGGTCGCGCGGGCGTGCGCCTGGACGATGACGTCGGCGGCGATCTGCCCGGACTCCATGGCGTAGGCGATGCCCTCGCCGTTGAAGGGGTTCACGAGACCGCCCGCGTCGCCGACGAGCAGCAGGCCCTTCGTGTAGTGCGGCTGGCGGTTGAAGGCCATCGGGAGGGCCGCGCCGCGGATCGGCGTCGTCATGTTCTCCGGGGTGAAGCCCCAGTCCTCCGGCATCGAGGCGCACCAGGCCTTCAGCACCTCGCGCCAGTCCAGCTCACGGAAGGCGGAGGAGGAGTTGAGGATGCCGAGGCCGACGTTGGAGGTGCCGTCGCCCATGCCGAAGATCCAGCCGTAGCCCGGGAGGAGACGGTCCTCGGCGCCGCGCTTGTCCCACAGCTCCAGCCACGACTCCAGGTAGTCGTCGTCGTGCCGCGGGGTCGTGAAGTACGTGCGGACGGCGACGCCCATCGGGCGGTCCTCGCGGCGGTGCAGGCCCATCGCGAGGGAGAGGCGCGTCGAGTTGCCGTCGGCGGCGACGACCAGCGGGGCGTGGAAGGTGACCTCGGTCTTCTCCTCGCCCAGCTTGGCGTGGACGCCGGTGATGCGGCCCGTGCGCTCGTCGACGACCGGCGCGCCGACGTTGCAGCGCTCGTAGAGCCGCGCGCCGGCCTTCTGCGCCTGCCGCGCCAGCATCTCGTCGAAGTCGTCGCGCTTGCGGACCAGTCCGTAGTCCGGGTACGAGGCGAGGTCGGGCCAGTCGAGCTGGAGCCGGACGCCGCCGCCGATGATCCGCAGGCCCTTGTTCCGCAGCCAGCCGGCCTCTTCGGAGATGTCGATGCCCATGGCGACGAGCTGCTTGGTGGCGCGCGGGGTCAGGCCGTCACCGCAGACCTTCTCGCGCGGGAACGCCGTCTTCTCCAGGAGCAGCACGTCGAGCCCGGCCTTCGCCAGGTAGTACGCGGTGGTGGAGCCGGCCGGGCCCGCCCCGACGACGATCACGTCTGCGCTGTGCTCGGAGAGGGGCTTCTCGGTCACGGCGAATCTCCCGAAAGGTCGGCGAAGAGGTCGTAGGGAAGTCTAGGACGGGCGGCCCGGGGCGAGGCGAAAGGGGCGGGTCAGAGCGCCGGAGGCGGAGGGGCCGGTGACCAGGCGTCGGGGTCGAAGCCGTCGGGGAGCTTCCCGCAGTCCGCGTACACGCTCACCTCGTAGGTGCCCGTCGCGCTCGACGGCCCGTACCAGTCGACCGTCACCTTGTCGCCGGAGTCCGGGTGCGCGAACTGGGCCCCCGGGTCGTGCTCGTCCTCCCAGCCGGGCTTCCACCCCGCGGCCGTCAGCCGGGCCCGGGTGCGTTCCAGGCCCGCGCGGGCCGCGGCCTCGGAGACGCCTTCGGTCCTCCAGGACAGGGAGAAGCCGCTGACGTCCGGGCGGGCCTGATCGAAGTGGGCGAGGTAGCGCAGGCCCCGGTAGTAGCAGCTGCTCGTCCCGATCCGGCCCCGCTCCGGGGCGGAGCCCGGCGGCAGCCCCGCCTCGTCGTACGTCCGCCGGACCTCCGCCTCCAGCCGGGCGGCGACCGCGTCGGGGTCGACGGCGGGATACGGGAAGCCGAACCACACGACCGCGCCGAGGAGGGCGAGGGCCGAGGCGGCGGTGCCGAGGAGCGCGCGGCGGACGGGACGGGAAGGGCGGAACGGGATACGGAGGCGCATGTGCCGATCGTCCGGCGGGCCGGGGCCTCGCCGCATCGGTGCGGGTACTCAGCCGCGTACTCGTGTGCGTACGCGCCGCGCGCTCCTCCCCCGCCCGTGGTCCCGCCCCGCTACTCCGCCTTGAAGCCGCGGTGGAGGGCGACGATGCCGCCGGTGAGGTTGCGCCAGGCGACCTTCGACCAGCCGGCCTTCCGGAGGAGGCCCGCGAGGGTGGGCTGGTCCGGCCAGGACTGGATGGACTCGGCGAGGTAGACGTACGCGTCGGGGTTGGAGGAGACGGCCCGGGCCACCGGCGGCAGGGCGCGCATCAGGTACTCCTCGTACACCGTGCGGAACGGGGCCCACGTGGGGTGGGAGAACTCCGAGATCACGACCCGGCCGCCGGGCTTCGTCACGCGGTACAGCTCGCGCAGCGCCTGCTCGGTGTCCTGGATGTTGCGGAGGCCGAAGGAGATCGTCACCGCGTCGAAGACGTCGTCCCGGAAGGGCAGCTTCGTGCCGTCGCCCGCCGTGAAGGGCATCCACGGGTGCCGCTGCTTGCCGACCCGGAGCATGCCGAGGGAGAAGTCGCAGGGGACGACGTACGCGCCCGCGCGCGCGAAGGGCTGCGAGGAGGTGGCCGTGCCGGCGGCGAGGTCGAGGATCTTCTGCGCGGGCCGCGCGTCGACCGCCCTGGCGACCTCCTTGCGCCATCTGCGGTCCTGGCCGAGCGACAGCACGTCGTTGGTGAGGTCGTAGTTGGCCGCCACGTCGTCGAACATGGAGGCGACTTCGTGCGGCTGCTTGTCCAGATTGGCTCGGGTCACGCGTCCCATTCAAGCAGCCGCCCGAATCTCTTCCCGTACCGCTTCAACCTTTCGGCGGCGCGGGTGCTCAAGGACGGTCGGACACACGCACACGACGGCGAGGAGAGCGGGAGTGCGATGGCAGTGACGACCGAGGTGGACCCACGGGCGGTCCGGGTGCCGGACGTGAGGTCGGCGGCCGGCTTCGAGGAGTTCGCGCGGACGGCGCAGCAGCGGCTGTACCGGACGGCGTACCTGCTCTGCGGGGACGCGGAGCACGCGCGGGACCTGACCCAGACGACGCTGGCGAAGCTCTACCAGCACTGGCGGAAGGCGGGGGCGGCCGAGCATCCGCACGCCTACGCCAAGACCGTGCTGACCCGGACCTTCCTGGCCGAGCGGCGCAGGCGGCTGCGGGACCTGCTGGTCCTCACCCGCACCGGCGGCACCGTGCGGGAGCCCGCCGCCGATCAGCCGGAGCTGCGGGTGACGCTGCTCGCCGCGCTCGCCGAACTGCCGCCGAGGGCCCGGGCCATGGTGGTGCTGCGCTACTGGGACGACCAGAGCGTGGCCTCCGTGGCCGCGCTGCTGCGGTGCAGCGAGGCGACCGTGAAGAGCCAGTGCTCGCGCTCGCTGGCCCGTCTCCGCGTGCGCCTGGCCGACGCCGGGCTCTCGCTCTGAGGAACCCGAGGAAGAAGAGGAAGAGGAAGAGGTCTGCTGTGAACGACGACACCACCGCCCTCCGGGACGCCTTGGACCGCACGGCGCAGGAGCTGCCGCCGCTGCCCGATCTGGTCCCGCTCGCCGTGCGCGAGGGGCGCAGGCGCCGGGCCAGGGCCCGGTTCGCCACCGCGGCGAGCGCTTTCGGCGTGGTCACCGCCGGGGCCCTCGGGCTCACGCTGCTGCCGGGGAACGGCCCGACTCCGGCGATGCCGGCCGCCCCGCCCTCGTCGCCGGCGGCGAGCGCGAGCCCGAGCGTGAACCCGGACGCGAGCTATCCCCCGGTGGTCGTGGAGGAGACGCCTGGCGTCACCCCGCCCGACAACCCGGACGGGCTGTCCGCCGCCGAGCGGGAGCGCCGGGCGGTCCACCAGCAGCGCGTGGCCGCGCTGCTCGACGAGCTGCTGCCGGCGAAGGTCACCGAGATCCGGCCGGTCAAGGACAAGGTGCACGCGTACCGGATCGCGGCGGGCGGGGAGTCCTTCTGGATGACCGTGTCGGTGCGGCGGAGCGACGACCTCGCCCTCGACGCGTGCCCGGAGAGGAAGGACCCGAGGATCGTGTGCGAGACCGCCGTCTTCGACGGGGACCACGAGGCGCAGCTGCTGTCGATGTCGGCGAACGAGCCGGGCACCTTGGCCGCGTACGTGCGGTTCCCGTACGGCGGGAGCCGCGTGCGGCTCTCCGTCGAGCCCGAGGGCGTGTCGTCGCCGGTGACCCCGCGGGAGCTGTTCGCCGTCGTCGAGGACCCGCGCTTCCTCGACGTGGTGAAGGACGCGGACGCGCGGCCGGTGGAGGAGAAGCTGGCGCCGCCCGTGGTGGGCGGCTGATCCTTCAGCGGGAGCGGTGGACCAGGCGCCCGTCGATGACCGTGGCGACGCAGGTCGAAGCCCCCCGGCGGACGAGGTCGGCCGGGGTGGGGACGTCGAAGACGGCGAAGCGGGCGGGGGCGCCGGGGGTGAGGCGCGGGAGGAGGATCAGGGGGGTCGGGGAGAGGGACGGGGGGCCGGGGAGGTTCGGCGGGCGCTGTCCGACCGCCAGGCCGGCGCGGCGGACCGCGTCCTGGGCCGCCCTCGACCGCAGCTCCCCCGCGACGGCGACCGTGCCGTGGGCGAGCATCCGCTGGACGCCCCGGCGGGCGCTGGCGCCGAGGCGGGCGGGGTCGGAGCGCAGGAGCTCCGCCGCCCGCTCGCCGGTGATCGGCGCGGTGCCGTACGTGTCGGCCTCGCGCGGGTCCGGGTGGTAGGTCCGCTCCAGGAGCTCGGGGGCGTACGGGTTGAGCAGGCCGGGGAGCAGGATGCCGGGCCAGCGGCGGAGGCGGGCGTCCTGGTGGAGCTCGGCCAGCTCCTCGTACGGGCCGACGGCGGCGATCCGCGCGCCGTCGACGAGGACGGCGGTCTCCGGCGACCCGTCGGCGGCGTGCAGGGTGAGCAAGGAGTGCCTCAGTTCGCGTCGAGGAGCTTGAGCTCGGGGTGGGCGGTGCCGCCCTCGATCGCCACGGACGAGATGTGGGAGGCGACGCGGTCGTCGACCGGGTCGTTCGCCGGGTCGTCGTGGACGGCGAGGTGCTCGTAGGTGGTGGAGCGCTGGGCGGGGACGCGGCCGGCCTTGCGGATCAGGTCGATGATCTCCAGGCGGTTGGAGCGGTGCTTGGCACCGGCGGAGGAGACGACGTTCTCCTCCAGCATGATCGAGCCGAGGTCGTCGGCGCCGTAGTGCAGGGAGAGCTGGCCGACCTCCTTGCCGGTGGTCAGCCAGGAGCCCTGGATGTGGGCGACGTTGTCGAGGAAGAGGCGGGCGATCGCGATCATCCGCAGGTACTCGAAGAGGGTGGCCTGGGTGCGGCCCTTGAGGTGGTTGTTCTCGGGCTGGTACGTGTACGGGATGAAGGCCCGGAAGCCACCGGTGCGGTCCTGCACGTCGCGGATCATCCGCAGGTGCTCGATCCGCTCGGCGTTGGTCTCGCCGGTGCCCATGAGCATGGTGGAGGTCGACTCGACGCCCAGCTTGTGGGCGATCTCCATGATCTCCAGCCAGCGCTCGCCGGACTCCTTGAGCGGCGCGATGGCCTTGCGGGGGCGCTCGGGGAGCAGCTCCGCGCCGGCGCCGGCGAAGGAGTCGAGGCCGGCGGCGTGGATGCGGGTGATGGCCTCCTCGACGGAGACGCCGGAGATGCGGGCCATGTGCTCGACCTCGGAGGCGCCGAGGGAGTGGATGACGAGCTGCGGGAAGTCCTTCTTGATGGCCGCGAAGTGCTTCTCGTAGTACTCGACGCCGTAGTCCGGGTGGTGGCCGCCCTGGAACATGATCTGGGTGCCGCCGAGCTCGACGGTCTCCGCGCAGCGGCGCAGGATGTCGTCGAGGTCGCGGGTCCAGCCCTTCTTGGTGTCCTTGGGGGCGGCGTAGAAGGCGCAGAACTTGCAGGCCGTCACACAGACGTTGGTGTAGTTGATGTTCCGCTCGATGATGTACGTCGCGATGTGCTCGGTACCGGCGTAGCGGCGGCGGCGCACGGCGTCGGCCGCCGCGCCGAGCGCGTGCAGGGGCGCCGAGCGGTACAGGTCGAGCGCCTCCTCGGGGGTGATGCGACCGCCTGCGGCGGCACGGTCGAGAACAGACTGGAGCTCGGCCTTCTCGGTCACCGTTTCGTCCCTTTCGGAGGCTTGTCGACGGACCGAACCAGCGTACGCCAGCGGCGGTGCGGGACCGGGCCGGGGTCCGTGCCCGCGTGAATTTCCGGTGAACGCTCAATTGCGCGATTCCCGTGGGAGGAATGGGAGCGCGCGCCGCGGACGCCGGGCGGGAATTGCCGGGGTGAATTGCCCGGGGTGGCGGAGTGCCCCGGGCGGGGTTCCTATTCCGGCGGCAGCAGATCGACGGCGACGTCCGCCGGAAAGCCGGTCGTGGGTCCGGTGCGGCGGGCGAACTCCCTTACTCCGGCGAGTTGCTCGGGGCCGAAGCGGAAGTCGAGCGTGCGGAAGTACCGTTCGAGCAGTTCCGCGTCGAATGCCTCCCAGCGGGCCGCCTGTTCCGCCACCTTGGTGACCTCGTCGAGGGAGAGGTCGCGGGAGGCGAGGAAGGCCCGGTGGACGTCGTGGACGGTCTCCGGCTCGCGCGCCAGGTAGTCCTTGCGGGCCGCCCAGACGGCGAAGACGAAGGGCAGCCCCGTCCACTCCTTCCACATGAGGCCGAGGTCGTGGACCTGGAGCCCGAGCCGGGGCGCGTCGTGCAGCGAGGCCCGCAGGGCGGCGTCGCCGATGAGCACCGCCGCCTCGGCCTCCTGCATCATCAGCCCCAGGTCGGGCGGGCAGGTGTAGTACGCCGGCTCGACCCCGTACCGCTCCGCGAGCAGCAGCTGGGCCAGCCGGACCGAGGTGCGGGAGGTGGAGCCGAGGGCCACGCGGGCGCCGTCCAGCTCCTCCAGGGGGCGCTGGGAGACGATCACGCAGGACATGACGGGACCGTCGCAGCCGACCGCGATGTCGGGGAGGGCGACGAGCTCGCCGGCGTTGCGGAGGTACTCGACGAGGGTGATGGGGCCGATGTCCAGATCGCCCCGGACGAGCCGCTCGCTCAGCTTCTCCGGGGTGTCCTTGGTCAGCTCCAGGTCGAGGAGCGTCCCGGTCCTGGCGAGGCCCCAGTAGAGGGGCAGGCAGTTCAGGAACTGGATGTGCCCGACCCGGGGCCGGCTGCGCGGGCTCTCGCCGTTCTCGTTTGCATGGTCCACATCGCGAGGCTAGCCCCGTCTCGTACGGTGGACATCGGCGGGGCACACCGGGACGGATCGGGTCGTCGCTTCAGCGCGTGAGAGATCGGATCAAACATGAGAGTGACGTGATCTTTCCCTCTATCGCTGCGTGCACACTGCGTGCTACGCTCGACGCAAGTTGCAGTTTGGTTTCCCTTGCAGTACAGAGCCTGCGGAGCATGTGACCCGCAGGCTTTTGTAGTTTTCAGACTTGTTTGCAGGTTCTGGAGCAGGGCGACCCTTTGGCCCATAGGAGGGCTCATGGCTACCGGAACCGTCAAGTGGTTCAACGCTGAAAAGGGCTTTGGCTTCATCGCCCAGGAAGGCGGCGGCCCGGATGTCTTCGTCCACTACTCCGCGATCAACGCGAACGGCTTCCGTTCGCTTGAGGAGAACCAGCAGGTGAGCTTCGACGTCACGCAGGGCCCGAAGGGTCCGCAGGCGGAGAACGTCACCACGATCTGAACGCCGTAGTGGCGATCTCGATCTTCTAGAGCAGTACCCAAGGAGCCCCGCTCCGTGCCGCAGGTGCGGCACGAGCGGGGCTCCTGCCCGTTTCGCTCCGGGACGGCTCAGCAGGTGGGGATCACGGTGCCGTTGTTGTCGCGTGCCTCGTCGTTGCCCCAGCGGGAGAGGTAGTACGCCGAGACGTACGCGCCGTAGCCGTTCTTGCCGGAGTAGACGGTGTCCAGGTCGGTGCGGAGCCACCAGTGGTTGTAGTTGCCGGAGGCGTCGCGGATCTCCTGGCCCCAGACCTTGCAGTAGACGTAGTTCGTGCCGGCGTTCAGGACGCCCTGGGGGTCGTTCGTGTTGGCGGCGGCGTAGCCGGTGGCGTTGGCGAAGGTGTCCACCCAGTACTTTCCGCCGCCCCCGCCCGAGCAGCCGTTGTCGCTGGTCAGGTGCTTGGAGCCGTACGAGCCCGGGTAGGGCGCGAGGGAGACCCCGTTGATCACGATGGTCTGGCCGACGCCGTTGTAGAGCTGCTCGTAGTGGATGTGGGCGCCGGAGCTGTTGCCGGTGGAGCCGGTGGTGCCGATCTGCTGGCCCTGGGCGACGGCGGCGCCGTTCGCGACCGAGTAGGCGTTCAGGTGGAAGTAGTACGTCTTCCAGCCGCCGCCGTGGTCGACCACGATGTAGTTCCCGGCGCCGGAGGGCTGCGCGTAGCGGTAGGCGGTGCCGGAGGCCGAGGCCAGGACGGGGGCGCCGGCGGTGGCGCCGCCGTCGGAGCGGACGAAGTCCAGGGCCTGGCGGACCTCGGCCGAATGGTGGCTGTACGTCCATTTCTGGCCACAGGGGAACGGGGCCTTGAAGAGCGGCGCGGCGTGCGCGGTGCCGGCCGTGCCGAGGACCGTGAGCAGCCCGGCGAGCAGGGCGAGCAGGGCGCCGACAGCGGGGATCCGGGCGGCGGTCTTCGTCGTACGCAGGTGACGCATGCGTCCTCCGGGACGTGAGGTGGCAGGGGTTTACGCGCGTTGACCGACCACAGGGTGCCGGAAGACCGGCCGCCGCAGTAGACGGCGTTCACCACATGCGACCCGGCCCCGATACGTACGCTGGACACATGACCGAACGGAAACCGCCCGGTGTCAGCTTCGAGTCCTTCGTCGACAAGCAGATCCGGGAGGCGGCCGAGCGCGGCGAGTTCCGCCGTCTCTCCGGCTTCGGAAAGCCCCTCCCCGACGACACCGCGCCCTACGACGAGCTGTGGTGGATCAAGCAGAAGATGCACCGCGAGGGCATGGCGGCGCTGCCGGCCGCCCTCCGGCTGCGCAAGGAGGCCGAGGAGGCGGCGGAGGCGGTCGCGGCGGCCGTCTCGGAGGCCCAGGTCCGGCGGATCCTCGGCGAGATCAACACCAAGATCGCGGAAGCCCTGCGCCGCCCGCCGGCCGGACCGCCGCTCCGTCTGACGCCCTTCGACGTCGAGGCGGAGCTGGCCCGGTGGCGGGAGGCGCGCGACCCCAAGGGGGCGTGATGAACAGTGCCGGTCTGCTGCTCGACTCCTTCGGCAGGATCCGGGAGGCCGTCCACGAGGCCGTGAAGGGCCTCGGCGAGGACGACCTCGCCGCCCGGATCGACCCGGACGCCAACTCGATCGCCTGGCTCGTCTGGCACCTCACCCGCATCCAGGACGACCATCTGGCGGGCGCCTACGGGACGGAGCAGCTGTGGCGCTCCGACGGCTGGCGGGACCGCTTCGGCCTGCCGTTCCCGCCGTCCGCGACCGGTTACGGCCATACGTCCGCGCAGGTCGGAGCCGTACGGGCGTCGGCGGAGCTGCTGCTCGGCTACCACGACGCCGTCCACGACCGGACGGCCACGCTCCTCGCCCCCGTCACGAACGCGGACCTGGACCGGGTCGTCGACACCGCCTGGGACCCGCCGGTCACCCTCGGCGTCCGGCTGGTCTCGGTGATCGCGGAGGACCTCCAGCACGCGGGGCAGGCGGCGTACGTGCGGGGGGTGGTGGAGCGGCGGGGCTGACGCGAGCCTCCCGGCGGCGCGGACGACCTTCGGTCCCGCCCGGCTGTCCGACCGATCGGCCCGCACCGGTGTGCGGGCCGATCGGCTGCCTCGGGCCGGTGGCCGACGGCGCCCTCCCGGGGGGGGCGCGTACGCCCTCGTCTCCTGACCGCCGGGGCCGGTGACGCGGCCGAGGGCGGGCTCGCGGGCGTACAGCCCTTTCCGCGGGCGTACAACCCTTTCCGTCCACCAGGAGTCAACCTCCCGTCCCCTCACGGCAGTACGGCTGCCGATCGGCTCCTGGAGGACCCTTGTCCATCGCCCGCAGCAGAGGTCGGCCCGGCGGCGGCAGAGGCCGACCCGACCAGGAAGGCCACGCCCCTCTTCAAGGTCCCGTGGCATCCGGACCGCGCGACGTACGACCTCCACGGCTGATCCGTCGTCCTTCCCGTACGGCCTTCCCGTACGGCCTTCCGCCCGACCGGAACGTCCGACCGGCACGGCACGTCCGTGCCCGGTCCTCTCCCCGGAGGTCTCCCTTGCACTACCGCACCGCCACCACCCGGCTCGCCACCGCCGTCGCCGCGGTCCTGGCGCTGACCACCGGCGCGGGCGTGCTCACCGCGCCCGCCGTGCTCGCCGCGCCGGCGGCGACCGCGTCGGCCGGTTCGACGACCGTGGGCCCGGTCCGCTCGATCCCGCCCGGCACCGTACTGCGCGGCGCGGGCGCGCAGGGCTTCATCGTCTACCTCGACCCCCGCGACCGCGACTACGGCGTTTTCCGCTGGATCCCGTACGCGGGCGGCAGCCACCGGGACTACACCTTCGTGTACTTCGAGGGGATCACCACGGCCTCCGGCGACATGGTGGTCCGGTCGGAGGACGGGTACTACGGGTCGGCCCGGAACATGGCGACGGGGGAGGGCTTCGGCGCGGAGCCGCTGCCCGACACCCTGGACGCCGAATACGCGGGCACCGCCGGTTCGGCCCTCGTCCAGCGCGGC
This sequence comes from Streptomyces sp. NPDC047974, assembly GCF_040653375.1. NCBI lineage: Bacteria > Bacillati > Actinomycetota > Actinomycetes > Kitasatosporales > Streptomycetaceae > Streptomyces > Streptomyces sp. NPDC047974. Next base: position 85,184 of record NZ_JBEZNU010000012.1, on the reverse strand, counting down.
ACGGGCGGCCGCCTGTGGATCGACACGAAGGACGCCGCTCCCCGCCTGATCACGGGGCTGCCCGAGGGGGCCGTGTACGACGCAGTGCGCCCGGGCACCGACGCGCTCGGGCTGCTCGACCACCGGACCGCCGCCGGGGAGCAGCGGGTCGGGATCCTCGATCTGGCCACCGCGACCGTCAAGGAGACGTACGCGCGCGTGGAGGCCGTCTCGGCGACCCGGGTGGCGTGGACCGAGCCGGCCACCTCCACCACCCCGCGCCGCGTGGTGGTCCGCGACCGGGCCACCGGGGCGGACACCGTCGTCCCCGTGACCTCCACGACCGCCTCCCTTCCGCTCGGGCTGCTCGGCGACTGGCTCCTGTACGGGGGCTCGGCCCGGCACCTGAAGACCGGCGAGACGGTCGCCCTCTTCCAGCGCGCGGACACCGTGCTCGCCGCGCCCGACGGCACGGCCGTCGTCGTCCAGGGCAGCCGGGCGGGGACGGCCGGTGTCCACCGGGTCGCCCTCGACGCGCTCGGCAGGCCCGTCGTCGCGCTCCTGGCGCGCAGCGCCGCTCCCGGCGCGTTCGTCCACGACGTCGACGCCGACGGCTACCCGGACCTGCTCGGCCGGGACGCCTCGGGGACGCTGTGGCGGGACAGCGCCCACGACGGCCGGAGCCGGGCGTCCGTGAGCACCGGCTGGGGGACGTACAACAAGATCGAGGTCGTCGGCGACGCCGTCGGAGCCGGTTTCTCCGCGGACGTCGTCGCGCGGGACACGGCCGGCGTCCTCTGGCTGCACGAGTCCGACGGCAAGGGCGGGTTCCACCCCCGGACGAGGGTCGGCGGCGGCTGGCAGACGTACGACAAGCTCGCCGGCGGCAGCGACCTGACCGGGGACGGCAGCCCCGACCTCGTCGCCATCGACACGGCCGGCCGGCTCTTCCTCTACGAGGGCACCCGGCAGGTCGGCACCCCCTACAAGCCGCGCAGGCAGATCGGCACCGGGTGGGGCATCTACGACCGGCTCACCGCCGTCGGCGACATCGGCGGCGCGGCGGGCGGCGACCTCGTCGCCCGCGACAGGGCCGGCGTGCTGTGGCTCTACCTCGGCAAGGGCGACGGCACCTACGCCGCCCGCAAGCAGATCGGCGGCGGCTGGCAGGTGTACGGCCGGCTGGTCGGGGCGGGGGACGTCGACCACGACGGCCGGAACGACCTCCTCGCCCACGACCCGGCCTCCCACCGGGTCTACCTGTACAGCGGCACCGGGGACTGGCGTCGGCCCTTCCGCGCGAAGGCGCTCACGGACCTCCTCGCGGGTGCCGTGTACAACCACGTCGCCTGAGCCCGCCCGCACTCCGCCCGCACCCCTCCCGAACCTCGTCCGAACCTCGTCCGAACGAGAAACGAACGGTGAGCGGCGAGTCGCAGGGCGACTCGTACAACCACTCGATCCCCTCGTGAGTCTGACCGGGCACGGCACGTACGCACGTGCCGTGCCCGGTCTTCCTCGTGGGGGTTTCACTTGCTGCACCGCACCGTCGGCTCCGCCCGTCTCGCCACCGCCGTCGCCGCCGTCCTCGCCGTGACGTCGCTCGGCGCCGGTGTCCTGGCCGGCGCGCCGAGCGCCTTCGCGGCCGCGCCGGCCGCGGTCGCCGCCGGCGCGGCCGAGCAGACCGGGTCCCTGCCCGTCCTGCCGGAGGGCGCCGACCTCGGGGGCGTCTCGCCCGCCGGTTTCCTCACGTACTCCTTCGACCGCGACGGCAGCAGGAAGCTGCTGTGGACGCCGTTCGACGGAGGCGCCCCGACGCCGCTGGGCGAGCCCGAGGGATGGAGCCTCGGCGGCGGTGACGTGGTCGTCCTCGGCAATGCCGGCTGGACCGCCGAGATGACCGCGCTGACCCTGCGGAACATGGCCGATCCCGCCGCCCCCGCCGTCGACATCGACCTCGCCCCGCTGAACGGCCGCTACGTCGCCGTCGCCGGCCCGGACAGCGTGCTCGCGCAGCTGACGACCGCCGAGGGCGCGACGGAGCTCCACGTCGTGACCAAGCAGGGCGCCGAGACGACCCACCGGAAGGTCGAGGGCCTGCCGGCGGACGCCACCGAGTTCCTGGCCTCCGACGTCCAGGACGGCACCGCGCTCGTCGGGTACGCGACGGGGCCGGAGGGCGCCAGGACCGGCGGCCGGGCCGTCGTCGACGTGGCGGCCGGGACGGTGTCGGAGACGTACGAGTCCGCCGAGTCCGGCTACGACTTCAGCTCGCTGCAGTTCTCCGACTCCCACGTGGCCTGGCTCGACTACGACAGCGCCTCCGGCCTGTACATCACCTCGGTCGACCGGGCGACGAAGGAGCGGAGGAAGACCGTCCTCGGCGCCCGGGACAGCGAGGCCTACGCCGGACTCGCCGGCTCCTGGCTGGTGTACGGCGACCCCACGAAGCCCGTGACGGCGCTCGACCTGACCACCGGCGAGACCCGCGAGCTCGCCCCCCGGGGGTCCGCGGCGGCGCCCCTCGGCGACGGCACCCTGATCCTGCGGGGCGAGACGACCGCCGACGGCAAGGGCCTGTTCAGGGTCGCGCCGGCGGCCGACGGCACCTTCGCCCTCACCAAGGTGGCGGGCCCGGCGGTGCCGCTGTCCTTCGGCCTGGCCGAGGTCCCGAACGGCGTGGTGCAGCTGGACAGGACCGGCGGCCGGGTCGTGATGGCCTGGACCCTGTCCCGGCGCGACGCGTACATCGACGTCAAGCTCGTCCACCGGACCACCGGCAGGACGTACGCCGAGCGCCTGCAGGCTCCCGCCACCGGCACCCGCTTCCTCTTCGAGTGGAACGCGGTGGCCGGGAACAGGGACGCGCCGAACGGCGACTACGACATGGAGGCCAAGGCCGTCCTCCTCGACGGCAGCGCGGCCCCGGTCACCTTCCAGGGCGTCCTGAGCATCGGCCGCGACGCCAACCCGCACGACTTCACCGGCAACGGTTCCACCGATGTCCTCGCCCGCGACGCCAACGGCGTCCTGTGGCGCGACGACCTGTGGGACAAGCCGGTGGACGGCGTGACGAAGCCGTCCGAGCGCGTCGAGATCGGCGGCGGGTGGAACACGTACAAGCACATCGAGGCCGTCGGAAGCCTCGGCGGCATTCCCCACGGCGACCTGGTCGCCGTCGACGGCACCGGCATGCTCTGGACCTACCTCGGCATGGGCGACGGCACCTTCGGCCGGCGCGCCCAGGTGGGCGGCGGCTGGCAGATCTACGACAAGATCACCGGCGGGTCCGACCTGAACGGCGACGGGCGCGCCGACCTCGTCGCCACCGACACCTCCGGCGTCCTGTGGTTCTACGCGGGCACCGACGAGACGGCGAAGCCCTACAAGCCGCGCGTGAAGGTCGGCGGCGGCTGGCAGATCTACAACCAGATCACCGCCGTCGGCAACATCGCCGGCGCCTCCGGCGGCGACCTCGTCGCCCGCGACAAGGACGGCGTCCTCTGGCTCTACCTCGGCAAGGGCGACGGCACCTTCACCGCACGCCGCCAGATCGGCGGCGGCTGGCAGAAGTTCAGCCAGCTCGTCGGCGCCGGGGACGTCGACAACGACGGCCGCCCCGACCTGATCGCCTACGGAGCCGGCGGCACGTACGTGTACCGCTCCAACGGGACGGTCACCTCCCCCTTCACCCGGCAGTCGACCTCGCTGTACGCGGGCGAGGGCACCACGTTCACCAGCGTCTCCTGACGCCTTCCCCGATCACCGCCCCAAGGAGACAGCAGCCTTGTACCGCACCCGCACCCGCACCACCCGGCTCCGGCTGACCACCTCCGTCGCGGCCGTCCTCGCCGCGACGCTCGGTGCCGGCACGCTCGCCGCCCCGGCGGCGACCGCCGCCGACGCACCCGCCCCCGCCCCGCGCGAGGGTGTCCTGACGGTCCCGCACCACGCCGACGCCATCGGCGCCGGCGCGGCCGGGTTCTTCGTGGAGAACGCCTACAGCAGCGAGGAAGAGGCCTGGGTCCGGTACTCCGACGGCGCCCGGACGGCGCTCACCGGCATCTGGCAGGACACGGTCTTCGGCGACACCGTGCTCCGCTGCACCCTCCCGGACGCCACGGTGCAGAACGTGGCCACGGGTGCCACGGTCCTCACCGTCCCCGTGCAGACCGGCGAGACCTGCGGCGGGTTCACGGGCACGGCCGTGTTCCTCACCTCCTGGGGAAGCGCGCAGAAGCTGCGCATGTACACCGCGGAGCACGGCAGCCGCCCGGTGACCGGCATCCCGGCCGGCTCCACGTACATGCGGGTGACGCCGGGCACGGCCACCCACGCCCTGCTCAGCTACACGGCGCCCGACGGCGTCGAGCACCGGGGCACGATCGACCTCGCCACCGCCTCCGTCGCGGTGGACCACGCGGCGCCGCTCGCCACCAGGTCGGGCCTCGCGCTCTCCGCCACGCACCTCGCCTGGAACGAGTACGACCCGGCGACGCGCACGGCGCAGGTGGTGGCGCGCGCCCTCGCCGACGGCACGAAGAAGACCTTCCCGGCCGCCAGGAACAGCCTCGTCGCCTTCCTCGGCGACCGGCTCGTCCACTCCTATCCGGACGGCAGCCGGGCGCTCGCCCCGTCGCCGCTGCTCGCCCTGAACATCGTGGACCTGAAGACCGGCGGCACGACGCGGCTGCTCGACCACGTCCGGGCGATCACCCCCGCCCCCGACGGCGGCCTGCTGGTCAGCGGCGGCGAGATCGGCACCGGCGACGGCGTCTTCCACGTCTCGGCCGGCGCGGACGGCACGCCGACGGCCCGCCTGACGGCGGTCGGCGACTACCCCGCCGAGCTCGCGGAGGTGAGCGCCCCCGCCCTGCCCTCCGGGACGATCGACCTGGACTGGGAGTGGGCACACGTCCCCTTCACGCAGTACTTCAACCACCAGGGCGTGAAGTACAGCTGGACCATCACGCACACCCGCACCGGAAAGACGCACAAGAAGGAGCAGCTCTTCGAGGACGGGGGCGCCGACGGCCGCTTCCCGCACGGCATCCCGATGGGATACCAGTGGAACGCCGACCTCAACTCGGGGAACGCCACCGATCCGAAGGGGTCCCTCGCCGCCTACAACGGCGCGTACACCTGGGAGTCGACCGCCGTGTCCGGCGGCGGCTTCGGGGCGCCGATCAAGCGGTCCGGCTCGTTCACGCTGAAGCGCGCGCCGCGTCAGCACGACTTCGACGACAACGGCTCCTCCGACCTGCTGGCCCGGGACGCCTCCGGTGTCCTGCGGACGCACGACGCCGGGGCGGTGGGCGGCGGCTGGCAGATCTACGACCGGATCGAGGCCACCGGCAACATCGCCGGCACCACCCACGCCGACCTCGTCGCCCGCGACAAGGCGGGCGTCCTCTGGCTGTACCAGGGCAACGGCCGCGGCGGCTTCCTCGGCCGGGTGAAGGTCGGCGGCGGCTGGCAGACGTACGAACACATCGCCGGCGGCTCCGACTTCACCGGCGACGGCCGCCCCGACCTCGTGGCCGCCGACAGGACGGGAGCCCTGTACCTGTACCGGGCCACCGGCAACGTCGACGCCCCCTTCGCCGCCCGCAAGAAGGTCGGCGGCGGCTGGCAGGTCTACAACCAGCTCGTCGGCACCGGCAACATCGCCGGCGCCGCCCACGGCGACCTCCTCGCCCGCGACAAGGACGGCGTCCTCTGGATGTACCTCGGCAAGGGCGACGGCACCTTCACCGCCCGCACCAAGGTCGGCTCGGGCTTCGGCCGCTACGGCGAACTGGTCGGCGCCGGGCGGTTCGACCGCGACGGGTCGAACGACCTCCTCGCCCACGAGCCGTCCACCGGGAAGACGTACTACTTCCGGGGCCTGCGCAAGCGGGAGGCGCCGTTCGACCTGACGCGCATCCCCACCGGACAGTTCACGGGCGGGTCGTACAACCTCTTCTCCTGAGCCGCGGCACCGCCCGCCGCCCGGTTCGAGACCGACATGCCCGACCACCCGATCCCGTTCCAGGAGGAATGCGTGACGTCCACCCGTCCCACCCCCCGCCGCAGGCTCGGCGCCGCCGTCGCCGCCGTCCTCTCCGTGACCCTCGGCGCGGGCGCGCTGGCGGTGGCCCCCGCGGCCACGGCGGCGCCGGCCACCGGGTTCGCCGCCGAGGCCGCGACGGACGAGCCGGCGGCGATCCCCGGCGACCACTGGGTCCTCGGCGGTGGCGAGGAGGGCTTCTTCTCGATCGACGGCGGCTCCTACGGCGGCCAGGACCCGACCTTCGGCAGGCTGACCTGGACGCGGTACGCGGACAACGCCGTGAAGGAGTACGACCTGATCGGGACGGACTCCCGGCCCATGGTCTCCGGGGACGTCGGTGCGGTCGTCCGGTACGACGAGAAGACCGTCGTCCTCCTCGACGCGGCCGAGGGCACCTCCACCGCCCTGGAGCTCGACGGCTCCACGTACGACGCCGTCGACCCCCTGAAGATCGCCGGCAAGGGCCTGCTCGCCCGGACCCGTACCGGCGCCGTCCAGTACTACACGGCGGCCGAGGGTTCCCGGACGGTCACCGGCCTCCCGGGGACGTACGCGTCCCCCGAGGTGGAGGCCTCGACGGACTCCCACGCCGTGGTCCGCACCAAGGACGGGGCCGGAGCGTTCGTCTGGGCGCTCGTGGACCTGGCGGCGGCGAAGGTCGTGCGGACCTACCCCGTCCCGCCCGGCGCGGAGAACCTCGCGCTCTCCGACACGCGGATGGCGTGGGCCGAGCGCCGGGCGGACGGCACCACCTGGGCGGTCGTCCAGGACCGGGCCACCGGCAGGACCACCTCCGTGTCGCTCGGCCCGTACGCCGGTCACCGCCACGTCCAGGTGGCCCTGGCCGGCGACTGGCTGCTGTCCGGCAGCCCCGGCGGCATCGACGCGACCGCCCCTTCCGAGCTCCACGCGCTGACCGCCCGCCAGGTGTCGGCCACCGGCGCCGTCGGCCCGGCGGTCCGCCTGCTCGACCACTTCCAGGACGCGGTGGCCTTCGAGGACTTCAACCCGCTGGGCCTGGTGGTCCGGGGCGGCAGCGTCGCCGCCGGGGGCGAGGGCGTCTACCGGATCGTCCCCGGCGCGGACGGCGTGCCCCGGGCCGTGCCGGAGGCGTCCACCGGCGAGCCCACCGGGGTGCGCACCGGCTCCACCGTCCTCCCCTACCGGGGCGAGACCCTCCGCCCGGACGCCGTGCCCGGCGGCGCCCCCACCCGCTTCGCCTTCACGGTGAACCGGTGCGACGTGAAGGTCGACGCGGTGCTCCGGCACAGCTCCGGGAAGACGCTCCGGAAGACCTGGACCGCCGCCACCCGCCCGAACGCGTGGGACCCGTGCCCCAACGGCGTCACCTTCGACTGGGAGCACTACCTGGACGCGGGTACCGACCGCTACACCGGTGCCCCCGGCGGCAGCTACACCGCCACCTTCACCTTCACGCCGAAGAACGGCATCGGCACGGCGGCGACGGTCTCGGGCGGCTTCACGGTCGAACGCGCCAAGGGACAGCACGACTTCGACCGCAACGCCGACCCGGACTTCTTCGGCCGCGACGCCTCCGGCGTCCTGTGGGCCGACAGCACCGTCATGACGAACAAGGGCGAGCTGAACGCCCCGACGCGGCGGATCGGCGGCGGCTGGCAGGCGTACGACCGGATCGAGAGCGCCGGCGGCCAGACGCTGGTGGCCCGCGACAGGACCGGGATGCTCTGGTACTACCCGGGTGACGGCAACGGCGGGACGGGCACCCGAAAGGCGGTCGGCGGCGGCTGGCAGGTGTACGACAAGCTCGCCGGCGGCAGCGACCTGAACGGCGACGGGAAGGCCGACCTGCTCGCCGCCGACAAGGCGGGCGTGCTCTGGTACTACAAGGGCACCGGCGACAGCGCGGCGCCCTTCACGGGGAAGACCCGGATCGGCGGCGGCTGGGGGAAGTTCAACCACCTCACGGCGGTCGGCGACCTCGCCGGGGGCACGGGCGGCGACCTCGTCGCCCGCGACACGGACGGCGTCCTCTGGCTCTACCTCGGCAAGGGCGACGGCACCTTCACCGCCCCCACCCTGATCGGCGGCGGCTGGAACGCCTACACGGAGCTCGTCGCGGGCGGCGACGCCAACCACAACGGCAAGGCCGACCTGTTCGCGTACGACGCCCGCGAGAAGAAGGTCTACTTCTACGGCGGCACCGGCGACCGGACCCGCCCCTTCGTGACCAGGAAGGCGACCACGGTCTTCACGGGCAACGCCTACGACGGCCTCGCCTGACCCGTCCCCCTGCCGGAACGGACCCGCAACCGTACAACCATTCGATCTCCTCGGCGGTCTTGTGGGTGCGCCCGTCTCGGCCGCACCCGCAAGATCGCGTTCACCTGGAGGTCACCACGTGTCCCGTGTCCGTTCGAACCGACTCCGGCTGACCGCCGCCGCCCTCACCGCCGCGGCCGTGACCGGCACCCTGCTGGCCGCCCCGGCGGCCGTCGCCGCGCCGCCCGCCGCGCCCGTCGCCGCGCTCCCGGCGGCCGACCGGGACGTCGCCCCCTTCCCCAAGGAGGGCAAGCTCGTCAGCGCCGGGAAGACCGGCTTCCTGTACCAGACGGGCGTGGCCGAGGCGCCGTTCGCCTGGAGGGGCTACGACGGCACCGTCACCCCGCTGACCGGTGGCGGGTACGTCGGCGCCGCCGGGTCCGACATGATCGCCCAGGACGGCCCCGACGACACGCTCCTCCTGCGTGACATGGGCTCGAACGCCGAGCCCGTCGTCATGAAGGGCACCGGCACGCTCATGGGCGTCGCCGGCTCGACGCTCGTGATGGTCGACGCGAACGGGGTCTACCTGCTGGACAGGGTCGGCGACCAGGACGTCCGCCGCGACATCGCCGGTCTTCCGGCGGGGGCCGGCCACTTCCAGGGGCCCATCGGCGCCGAGACGTTCACCGTGACCAACCTGACCAGCAGCCTCTACCTGGTGGACATCGCCTCGGCCAAGGTGATCGCCAGTGCCACCGCCGACAACACCATTCTGGGCTTCGACGACGTCGCCGGTTCGAAGACCCACCTCGCCTGGTACGACTGGACGCCGGCGGACGACGGCGGCCACTTCCACCTCCTCGACGTGGCGACGGGCACGTCCCGGATCCTGGCGGAGGGCGGCGCCGCCTCCGATCCCGCCTTCTCGAAGGACTGGCTGGCCTTCCGCACCTGGAGCGGGATCAGCAAGGGCAACCCGCTCACCCTCTACTCGCTGACCGACGGCCGGCGCCAGTCCGTCCTCGACCGCGCCGACGAGGTGCGGACCGCCGCCGACGGCTCGTTCCTGGTGAAGGGCGCCCTCGCGCGCGAGGAGGGCGTCTACCGGGTGAGCGTCGACGCGGACGGCAAGCCCGTCGCGCAGCTCGTGGCGAGCAGCGGACGGCTCCCGGACCTCGCCCTGGTGAGCCAGAACGTGCCCGGCACCTTCACGCTCGACGAGCCGTACGACACCCAGAACCTGTCCTGGACGTTCACCCACCCGGTGTCGGGAAACCTCACGCTGGTCCACACCGCCACCGGCCGCGAGTACACCCGGTCCTCCTCCTCGAACAGCCCGACGCTCTCCATCCTCCTGAGGAACGATGACCAGGACGGCATGGGTCTCTACAGCGGCGCGTACACGTGGAAGCTGACGGCGACCGAGGTGTACGACGTCGGCCCGGACGTCGAGCTGTCCGGCTCCTTCACCGTCGAGCGCCCGACGGCCGCCCGCGACCACGACGAGAACGGCGTCGCGGACGTCCTCGTGCGCGACCCCGACGGCACGCTGAAGGCGTTCGACACCAAGCAGCTGCACGGCATCCCCGACTACTGGGACCGGCCGCTGGAGCCGACCGTCCTGCACACCGGGTGGAACACGTACACCCTGATGGCCTCGCCCTCCGAGCGCACGATCGTGGGCCGCGACCGTGACGGCGTGCTGTGGATGCACCAGGGCGCCGGCCAGAAGCTGCTGCCGCGCACGAAGGTCGGCGGCGGCTGGCAGGTCTACAACAAGATCACCGGCGGCTCCGACCTCAACGCCGACGGCCGGGGCGACCTCCTCGCCACCGACACCGCCGGCGTCCTGTGGTTCTACGCCTCCACCGGCGACACCACGACCCCCTTCAAGCCGCGCGTCAAGATCGGCGGCGGGTGGCAGCAGTACAACCTCCTCACCGCCCCCGGCGACATCGCCGGAGCCACCGGCGGCGACCTCCTCGCCCGCGACACCGCCGGCGTCCTCTGGCTCTACCTCGGCAAGGGCGACGGCACCTTCACCGCCCGCCGCCAGATCGGCGGCGGCTGGCAGCAGTTCACCCACCTCGCCCCCTTCGGCGACCAGAACAAGGACGGCCGGGTGGACCTCTACGCCATCGGCGCCACCACGGGCCGCTACTACGCCACCTGGAACTCGGTGGACACCCCCTTCAAGCCGGGCGTCACGCTCCACCACCAGCGGACCGTGATCGGCTCCGGCGTCGTCTTCTGACCGGCGCCCTCTCCCGCCGTTCCCCCAGCCCACCGAAAGGACCGACGTGAACGCGCACACCTCAAGGCGCCGCCTGGCCGCCGCCGTCCTCACCGCCGCCGGCGTCACCGGCACGCTGCTCACCGCCCCGGCGGCCTGGGCCGCGCCCGCGCCCACCCCCGCGACGGCCGCGGGGGCGGCGACCGGGGACCTCGTGGTGACGCGCATGGAGATGCCCACGGTCATCGACTTCGACGAGCCGGGCGACCTGGCGCCCATGGTCTGGGAGTTCGACCGGCCGGTGACGATCCGCCAGTTCGAGCTGTACCACTCCGGCACCTCCGGTCACATGTGGGCCCTCAGGACCAGCGTCGAGCCCTCCTCCAGCCACCGCTTCGAGCTGCCCAGTTACACCTCGAAGCGCATGTCGCCCCTCGCGGGCGAGTACACCTGGAAGATGACCGCCTACGACGCGGCCGACCCCGAGAAGTCCGTCGTCCGGGAGGGCGGGTTCACCCTCAACCGGCCGCCGGCGCCGCGCGACTACGACGCCAACAGCGTCCCCGACGTCCTCATGCAGTCCGCGGGCGGGGGGATGACCGCGTACGACACCGAGATGCTGCGCCGGCAGAAGGCGGGCTCGAAGGATCCGTGGTACGAGTTCCCGACCGGGCTGTCCGGCCCGGACTGGCGCCAGTACACGCTGGCGGCGGCCCCGGGCGACCTCGGCGGCTCCGGCGCGCCCGACGTCGTCGGGCGTGACGGCGACGGCGTGCTGTGGCTGCACCAGGGCGAGGGCCAGAAGCTGCTGCCGCGCACGAAGGTGGGCGGCGGCTGGCAGGTCTACAACAAGATCACCGGCGGCTCGGACCTGAACAACGACGGCCGGGGTGACCTGCTCGCGACCGACACCGCCGGCGTCCTGTGGTTCTACGCCTCCACCGGCGACGCCACGGCCCCCTTCAAGCCCCGCGTCAAGATCGGCGGCGGGTGGCAGATCTACAACCTCCTCACCGCCCCCGGGAACATCGCCGGAGCCGCCGGCGGCGACCTCCTCGCCCGCGACAAGGACGGCGTCCTCTGGCTCTACCTCGGCAAGGGCGACGGCACCTTCACCGCCCGCCGCCAGATCGGCGGCGGCTGGCAGCGGTTCACCCACCTCGCCGGACTCGGCGACCAGAACCGGGACGGCCGGGTGGACCTGTACGGCATCGGCGCCGCCGGATCCCGGTACTACCCGACCACGGGCCTCGTGGACGCCCCCTACGGCACCCCCGAGGAACTGGACCTGGACAACGCCGCCGGGACGTACGTGCACGTCCTCTGACGCGGACGTACAACCTTTCGATCTCCTCAGGAGTCATGCGGGCGTGGCGTGTCGCGCCACGCCCGCACTCCTGGGGAGGAACGTCTCCGTTGTCCCGTAACGCCCGTTCAGCCGCCGTCGCCGTCGCCCTCGTGCTCGCCGTGACGGCCGGCGGCGCCTCCGTCGCCCCCGCCGTGGCGGCACCCGCCGCGACCGGCCCGTCGGCGACCGCCGACCTTCCCCGGCAGCAGGCCGTGCGCGTGCCCGAGGACGGGCTCCTGCGCGGCGGCGGCCCGTCCGGCTTCCTGACCGTCCACGAGCAGGCGCGCGACCGCTTCACCTGGACCCGGTACGCGGACGGCTCCACCGTCGAGCTGCCGGCCGGCACGTACCGGGGCTCCGTCGACAGCGACGTCGTCGTGAAGCAGAACGGCCCCACCGCCTACGAGCTGCACGACATGGCCACGGGCACCGCGCCCGTCGCCGTCGACACCTCCTCCCTCGGCCCCGCCTCCGAGCTCCTCAGGGTGGTCGGGAAGACCCTCGTCATGACGGTCGAGAACGCCTCCGGCGGCACGGGCCTGCACCTGGTCTCCGTCGACGGGGACCGGGTCGCCTTCCACAAGGTCGAAGGCCTCCCCGCGGACGCCGACCTCGTCTCCTGGGGCCTGTCCGTGCCCGGCGTCTTCGCCCTCGGGTACACCCACACGGTCGACGGGACGCTCCGCAAGCGCCTCGTCGTCGTCGACCTGGCCACCGGCACGATCGTGGACGAGCGCGCCGTGCCCGCCTCCGCCGCGAGCGTCAACGCCTCCGCCACCCACACGGTCTGGTCCGAGAAGGACGCGCAGGGGCGGCTGACCGTGGTCTCGGCCCGCCGCGGGGAGACCGCCACGGTCCGGACCCCGGTCACGGGCACCTACGTCGACGTCACGGTGAGGGGCGACTGGGTCACGTACACCCGTACCGGCGGGGCCGAGGCCACCGAGCCGAACCCGCTGTACGCGATGATGGCCCGCCCGCTCGCGGGCGGGGACGCGATCAAGGTCATGGACAGCACGACGACCGTCCACTACGGCTCCGACGCGGTCCAGGGCGGCACCCTCGCGCACGGCGAGGGCGTCTACCGGATCGCCCCCGGCGCGGACGGCCGACCGGTCGCGACGCTGCGCGCGAGCAGCGGTCTGGCCACCGCGCTGACGCTGGCGTACGAGTCGGTCCCCGCCACCCTGAGCTTCCGTACGGACGCGCCGCAGCCGAGCCTGATCTGGCACGTCGGCCGGAACAACGCGATGGCGACCGTCGACCTCGTCCACAAGGCGACCGGCAAGCGGTGGACGTCGGGCCCTGGCTACGTCAACGGGGACGTGGGGCTCACCGCCGCCACCTGGGACGGTGTCTTCCCCGACTGGTCCGCCGCCCGCAACGGCGCCTACACCTGGACGCTGACCGCCAAACCCCGCAACGGCATCGGCCCCGACCTCGTCCGGACCGGCACCCTCACCGTCGACAGCGGCACCGCCCCGCACGACTACTCGGACAGCGGCGCCCCGGACCTCCTGGTCCGCAACGGCGAGGGCCGGCTGCTGTCGTACGACTTCCGGCAGATCCTCAGCCAGTACCTCCACGTGCCCGAGCGGACCGACCACGGCGGCGGCTGGAACACCTACGACCGGGTCGTCTCCACCGGCGACGTCGCCGGCTCCCGCTTCGCCGACGTGGTGGGCCGCGACCGCTCCGGCGTCCTCTGGTTCTACCAGGGCACCGGCACCTCGCTCGCCCGCCGGGTCCAGGTCGGCGGCGGCTGGCAGACCTACGACAAGATCACCGCCGGCTCCGACCTGACCGGCGACGGCCGCGCCGACCTGGTCGCGGCCGACAAGTCCGGCGTCCTGTGGCTGTACCGGTCCACCGGCAACGCCACGAAGCCCTTCGCGCCCCGCGTCCGGATCGGCGGAGGCTGGCAGACGTACGACCGGATCACCGCGACCGGCAACATCGCGGGGGCCAAGGGCGGCGACCTCGTCGCCCGTGACCGGGACGGCGTCCTCTGGCTGTACCTCGGGAAGGGCGACGGCACCTTCACCGCTCGCTCCCGCGTCGGCGGTGGCTGGCAGGAGTACGACGAGATCGTCGGCATCGGCGACGCCGACCGGGACGGCCGCGCCGACCTGCTCGTCGACGGGAAGGCGCTGTACCGGGGCTGGTCGCTCTCCTTCTACAAGGGCACGGGCGACGCCCGGGCCCCCTTCGCCCCGCGGAGGAAGCTGACGACCGAGAACACCTTCACCGACGACAACGGGCTGGTCTTCTGAGAAGGCGGCGGAACCCCCGGACCTGACGGACTACCGCGTTCTTCGGTCCGGGGCACAACCCCCGGGGCACCTCGTGAGTCATGCGGGCGTGGCGTGCCGCCCCCGCCGCGCCCGCAACCTGCCTGAAGGGAGGCTTCGTTGAACCGTTCGCTCGCGGCGCCTCCCCCTCCCCCGCTCCCTGAGAGGCATCCTTCCTTGGCCCACCCCGGATCCACCACACCCCGCCGTCTCGGCGCGGTCGTCGCCGTCGTCCTGATGGCCACCGCCGGCCCCGCCGTCCTCCCCGCCGGCGCCGCCACCGGCACCGGCTCCCTGCCCGTCGCCGCGCCCGCGGCGACGGCGGACGTCACGGCGCCCGTCCTCAAGCCCGGCGACAGGGTCCTGGGCATGGGCCGGACCGGGTTCCTGAGCCAGGACGCGGACGACTTCACCCTCCGGCGCTGGACCCGCCTGGCCGACGGGGCGGTGACCACCGTCCCGTACAAGCCCCGCATCTACCTCTCCCACGACTCGGACATCGCCGTCCTCCAGAACGGTGCCACCACCACCCTGAGGGACCTGGCCACGGGCACGGACCTCTTCTCGGTGCCAGTGGACTGGGACCGGTACGCGGGAGCCGTCGGCTCCCACCTCTTCGTCCGGGCCGACCTCTCGGGCCACGGCCCCCTGCACGTCTACTCCCCCGGCACGGACGGACCGGTGCGCCGGACGGTGGCCGGACTGCCCGCGGACGCGTCCGATCCGCACACGGTGGCGGGCGCCGGCGGCGAGGCGCTGGTGAGCTACCTCACGGGTGAGGGCACGACAGCGGTCGCCCGTCACCTGGCGATCGTGGACCTCGCCTCCGCCGCCGTCACCTCCTCCCGCCGGGTCCTGGCCGGAGGCTCGATCGAGGAACGCGACTACGCCCTCTCCGCCGGGCACGTCGCCTGGACCGAGTACGAGTCGGGTGTGGGCACGAGCGTCGTCGTCCTCGACCGGTCCACCCAGAAGGTTCAGCGCTTCCCGATGCCCGGATCGGGGAGACTGCTCATCGGCCTCGTCGGGGACTGGGTCACCTACTCCCGGCCCGGAGGGCTGCTGGCGGAGGAAGCGGGCCCGCTCATCCCGCTGACCGCCCGCAGCCTCACCGGCACCACCACGCGCAAGCTCCTCGACCACACGGTGTCCGGCTTCGGTACCGCCGGTGACGCGCACGGCTTCGTCGGCGGCACCGTGGCCGGCGGCGAGGGCCTCTACCGCGTCGCGCCCGGCACGGACGGCGTCCCGACCGCCACCCGGCTCGCCGCGACGGGCGAGCCGACGCAGGTCACGCTGCTCCGCCAGGACGTCCCCACGGCGGTGGACCTCGACCGCACCGGCGGCAAGCTCCCCATGTCCTGGGAACTCAGCCGGACCAACGTCAACATGTGGGTCACCCTCCGCAACACCCGCACAGGCGAGTCGATCACGGAGTACGTCGAGCAGCCGGCGCCGAGCAAGGATCCGCAGCCGTCCCGGTTCGACTGGAACGGCACGCTCAACTGGCAGGGAACCCCCAACTTCTGGACCTCCGCCTCCCCCGGCCCGTACACCTGGGAGATCAGGGCGAGCCCGCTCAACCACGTCGGGCCCACACTGAAGGCCTCCGGTTCCTTCACGGTCACCCGCAAGACCGGCGCACACGACTACGACAGCGACGGCTCCCCGGACGTCCTGGCCCGCGACGAGTCCGGCAACTTGTGGCTCCAGGACGTCCACCATGGCCCAGGCTGGAAGTACACCAACCAGAACCCGGAGTCGCTCGTCGGCGGCGGCTGGCAGGCGTACGACCGGATCGAGGCCGCCGGAAACGTCGCGGGCGCCGCCGCCCCCGAGATCGTCGCCCGCGACCGCAGCGGGGTGCTCTGGCTGTACCAGGGCACCGGCAACGGCAAGGCTCCTTTCGCCACCCGCACCCGGATCGGCGGCGGGTGGCAGGCGTACACCCTCCTGACGGGCGGCAGCGACCTCACGGGCGACGGCCGCCCCGACCTGGTCGCCACCGACGGGTCCGGCCGCCTCTGGCTGTACCGGAGCACGGGCTCCGCCACCGAGCCCTTCGCCGCCCGCCGGCTGATCGGGAGCGGCGGCTGGCAGACGTACGACCGGATCACCGCGACCGGTAACCTCGCGGGCGCCGCCCACGGCGACCTCGTCGCCCGCGACCGCGCCGGCGTCCTCTGGCTGTACCTCGGCAAGGGCGACGGCACCTTCGCCGCCCGGACCCGCGTCGGCGGCGGCTGGCAGCGCTACGACGACCTGATCGGCTCCGGCGACGTGGACCGGGACGGCAAGCCCGACCTGTACGCGCCCGACGTCAACGACGCCATCCCGTCACCGTTCCTCTACCGGGGCACGGGCGCGTGGCAGGGGCCGTTCCGCCCCGGCGAGGGAGTGGACCTCGTCCAGGACAGCGTTCGGTTCGACCTCTTCGCCTGACCCCTAGCGGCGCGGGACCGTCGCCCAGACCGTCTTGCCGACCGTCCGGTCCCTGACGCCCCACGCCGTCGCGAGGGTGGCCACGAGCAGCAGCCCGTAGCCACCCCCGTCCGGCTCCCGGGACGGTGACGGCCGGCACTCGCCGCGCGCGTCCGACAGCTCCACCCGTACGTGCCCGCCCTCCCGCTCCATCCGCAGCTCGAAGTCCCGCCCCGGCACCCGCCCGTGCCGCACCGCGTTGTTCGCCAGCTCGGCCACCACCAGCTCCGCCGCCTCCGCCGCGGGCCCCGCGAGCCCCCACGCCCGCAGCTGGTGCGCCGCAAGGAGCCGGGCCAGGCGCGCGCCCCGGGGCGTGGGCGTCAGACGGAGCGCGAACTCCGGCGCGTACTCACTTGTTGGAGTGGTGATTTCGGGCTTCATGACACCGAGAGTGGAGCCCGCGACCTACGCTGAACAGCAGCGACGCCACGACGCTGGGTAACTGTACGGGTACGCCAAGAGGGCGGTACGGATGTCGGGGAAAAACGAGGAGCGGCCTGAGAAGCCCTCCGAAGTGGACGGTACGGCGCACTTGTTCAAGGCGCTGGGGAAAATCATCAAGGTCCTACGCACGAACGCGGGCCTGAGCCAGGCGCAGCTCGCCACGATCACCCACTGCAGCGAGGACCTGATCTCCGCGATCGAGCGGGGCGTGCGGACGCCGCAGCCGGATTTCCTGCTGCTCGCGGATGGGGCGCTGGGGGGTACGGGGGTGCTGACGGCGGCGGTGGAGGACACCGAGAAGGCGATCTCGCGGGCGCGGACGCGGCACCCGGACTGGTTCCAGAGCTTCGCGAAGGAGGAGGCGCGGGCGCTGGCCGCGCACTACTACGAGGTGCAGGCGGTACCGGGCGTCCTCCAGACGCCCGCGTACGCGCGGTCGCTGTTCGAGCACCGTCGCCCCATGCTTGACGAGGAGACGATCGAGAAGCGGATCGCCGACCGTATCTCGCGCCAAGTGCTCTTCGAGCGCTGGCCGGCGCCCACGCTCACCTTCCTACTGGAAGCAGCAGTCCTGCTCCGCCCCTTCGGCGGGCGGGAGGTCCACCGCGAGCAGTTGCAGCGCATCCTGGAGATCGGCCAGAGGCGGACCGTCCAGCTCCAGATCCTGTCGCTCGACGGCGAGGAGCACCCCTATCTGGACGGCGCCTTCACCCTGCTGACGCCGCCGGGGCGGCGGGAGGTCGCGTACACCGAGATCTACGGGCACGCGCGCCTCATCACCGACCCGGAAGAGGTTCGCCAGCACTCCGAGCGTTATGGAATCCTGCGCTCACAGGCGCTCTCCAAACGGGAGTCCCTGACCTGGATCGAGAAACTGCTGGGAGAACGATGAGCACCGCGGATCTGGCCTGGTTCAAGAGCAGCTACAGCGACGCCTCCGGCGGCAACTGCATCGAAATCGCCTACGACTGGCGAAAGTCGAGCTACAGCAGCTCCGAAGGCGGCAACTGCGTCGAGGTGGCCGCCCATCCCACCCTCGTCCACGTCCGTGACTCCAAGGTCCCCCACGGCCCCCAGCTCGCCGTCGCCCCGGCGGCCTGGGCCGCCTTCGTCGGGGTCACCGCCCAGGCGTAGACGCGCCGCCGCCCCTTCCGAGAGCCTCCCTGAGCGTCGGCCAGGGGGGCTTTCCGGTGTCCAGGGTGTCGAGGACGACGTCCAGCAGCTCGCCCGGGAGGGTCTCCTTGTGGCTGACGACGTCCACGACGGGGATCAGGACGACCGCGTCCGGGTCCAGGCGGGTGTCGAGGACGCCGTACGGGACCGGGAGGACCTCGATCCAGTCGTTGCCGTGCTCGTCGGTGACGGACATGGGGTTCAGGCGCAGGACGGGGTGCTGGAGGCCGAGGCGGATGCTGAAGAGGCGGCGGGAGGGCGGTTTCGTCTTGCGGTAGCCGTAGACGATGTCGCCGGGCGCGGGTCGCATGGGTTCAGGGTCGGGGGCGGTGGTGGCGGAGGGAAGAACTCCGGGCGTCCGCCACGCCCCTTCACAGGACCTTCAACCACAGCCGGGTAACAACGCCTTGACGGCGATTCAGATGGTCGTCGCACTGGGCTACCCTGTGGCCCATGCAGGGGGAATTGGAAAACGACTCTAGTTTGGCCGGGAGCGGAGCGATACCGCTCGATGCGGACGATCCGCGCCGCATCGGCGCGTTCCGCCTGCTCGGAGTGCTCGGCTCCGGCGGGATGGGCCGCGTGTACCTGGGCGCGGTCCCGGGGACGTACGCGGCCGTGAAGAGGGTCCTGCCCTCACTCGCGGAGGACAAGGACTTCCTCAGCCACTTCGGGCACGAACTCGACAACCTGGCGCGGCTGCCCGGCGGGGCGAGCACGAAGCTGCTCGCGAGCGACCGGCTGGCGAAGCCGCCGTGGTTCGCGACCGAGTTCATCCCGGGCGTGACGCTCAACGACGCGCTGCGGCTCAACGGCGGGCCGCTGCCGGTGGAGGCGCTGTGGCGGCTGCTGCGGGAGGCGGCGGCGGGGCTGCGGACGGTGCACACGGCGGAGATGGTGCACCGGGACCTCAAGCCGTCGAACGTGATGCTCACCGGGGACGGGCTCTCGCTCATCGACTTCGGCGTGGCGCGGGCGGCGGACCAGAGCCGGCTGACCAAGACCGGCATGATCATCGGGACGCCCGCCTACATGGCGCCCGAGCAGGCCGTCGCGGACAAGGTGCTGACGGGCGCGGCGGACGTCTTCGCGCTCGGCAGCCTCGTGCTGTACGCGGCGAACGGGCGGCCGCCGTTCGGGGACGGCTCCGGGCACGACCTGCTATACCGGGTGGTGCACGGGGAGCCGGACTTCGGGCGGCTGCCGGACGTCGACCCGGACCTCGCGGACCTGGTCCGTACGTGCCTCGCGAAGGACCCGGCGGACCGTCCGACGGCCACCGAGCTCGTCGGGCACGCGGACGCGCGCGCGGCGGGGGTCGCGTGGCCGGAGGCGATCGCCGCCCGGATCGCCGAGCGGACCGCCTTCGCGGCCGGCGCGCCGACCGCCGAGGCGCTGGCCGAGCTGGAGGCCGCCGATCCGTCGAAGGACGTGGACACGGCCCCGCTGACCCCGCAGACCCCGGCGACGGATCCCGCGTACGTGCTCGCGGGAAAGCAGCCGGGCGGCAGGGAGCGCAAGCGGCGCAACCGGCTCGTCATGCTGGCCGTGCCGGTCGTGATCACCACGGGTACGACGCTGACGCTGACCCTGGGGCCGTACGAGATCGGCAAGGCGGGCGCGGACGGGCGGCCCTCCGCCTCGCCCACCGCCGTGCTCTCCCCGACGGGCCCGCA
>NZ_JBEZNU010000012.1:0-65167 GCF_040653375.1 Streptomyces sp. NPDC047974 | reverse complement strand
GCAGCCGTCCACGGGTGTCCCCGGCGCGCAGCCGTCCACGTCCGCGAAGCCCTCCGGCTCCGCGTCCGCGCCGGCCTCGGCGTCCGCGACCTCCGTCCCGCCCGGCAGCCCCCTGCCGCCGAACGCCCCGCCGCCCCCGGCGGACGGCGGCGGCACCGTCTCCGGCGGCTCGTCCACGACCGGCGGGGGCGGCACGACGACCTCGGGCGGCTCCTCGGGAGGAAGCTCGGGAGGGTCCTCGGGCGGTTCGTCCGACGGCTCCTCCGGAGGGTCCTCCACCACGTCGGGAGGCACGACCTCCGGCGGCTCGACCTCGGGCGGATCGACGTCCGGCGGATCGACGTCCGGCGGGACGACCACCACCGCGCCCCGCCCCACCACGACCGCACCCCAGCCGCCGCCGACCTCCGGCGGGGGCGGTTCGGGACCCTCGGGGACGTACTCCCTGGAGAACGCGACGAGCGGCAACTGCCTGGCGGAGAACGACCAGGGGTACGCCGTCATCGTCTCCACGACGGCGTGCGGCACCAAGCCCGAATCGGTCACCTACTCCTGGACGTACAAGTCCAACGGGGACGGCACCTTCCGCCTGGTCAACAAGAAGTCCGGAAAGTGCCTCCAGTTCACCAACACCATCGACGCCTCCCTCGCCGCCTGCAACGGCGCGAGCAACCAGAACTGGAGGTTCGGCACCTCCACGTCGGCCGGGCGGCAGCTGAAGAACGTGAGCGGCAACCAGTGCCTGACGGCCAACAGCTACGCGGTGATGAACTACCCCTGCCAGTCCTCGGGCACCAGCCAGTTCTGGCGCAACATCGGGGCCCTGTAGGCCCCGCCCGTCAGTACTCGCCGTCGAGGTCGGCGGCGGAGGCCGCGCGGTAGCAGGCGGAGACGACCTTGAAGTTGAGCATGGTCTGGTTGCCTCCGTCCTTCATCGCGACGACGTGCACGGCGAACTGCTCGGTCTTGTTCTCGGCGTAGATCTCCGGGTCCTGGGCCTGGGAGTTCGCCTTGCCGTCCTTGGTGATCCGCCAGCCGTGCTCGCCGAGCTTCGTGCGCAGGTTCTGCATGCCGCTGTCGACCTGGGCGTCGGTCAGGGCGTACACCGACCAGGGGTGCGAGGTGGAGAACAGGTCCTCGCCGTACTCGGAGCAGCGCGAGACGCTCGGGCCGGGTTCGGTGACCTTGCCCTTGATCCCGGTCAGCTCCAGGAGGCGGCTGGAGACCTCCCGCGCCTTCGTGCGGGCCGGGTCGGGGTCCATCCGCACCGGTGTGTAGTCGAGTTCCTTCACGTCCGAACACCCCACGGTCAGCGCCGCGAGCGACGCGATGGCGGCCGCGAGGGCCAGCGCCCTCGGGCCGGAGACGGCACGGCGGCCGGCCACGTTCCTCTTGTCGGTCACGATGTCGGTCACGATGTCATTCACGTTGCACCTTGTCGTACTGTCCGGCGACCACCGAGGCCTGGTTCTCGATGCTCAGCGAGCCGTCCCTCCAGTAGTCGGTGTGGCTCTCGGAGTCGTGGGCCATCTTATTGGCGCCGAAGCTGTCGTCGGACGGCACGTTCTGCCCCCAGACCGAGCCGAACGGCAGCAGGTCCTGCCACCAGTCGGAGTTCCGGCCGAGGCCGGCGAACTTGCCGCCGAGGGGCACCTGGTCGTCCGTGACGCCGCCCGCCTGGGACCAGACGTGGCCCTCCTCGACGTCGAGCTCCTTGGCGTACTCGACGAGCATGCCGGGGCTGCCGACGGCGATGATGTCGTCGGTGCGCAGGTCGCCCCCGTTGGAGGCCGCGCCCACGACCGTGGACCCGTAGCTGTGGCCGATGAGCGTCGTGTGGCTCTTGTCGTCGCCGCCCTGGACGTGCTCCAGGCCCGACATGAAGCGGTTCAGGTCGGGGGCCGCGGTGTGGGCGTAGTGCTCCTTCATCGCCTCCGGGACGATGCTCTGCGGGGCGTCGTAGCCGATCCAGGTGATGGTCGAGACGTTCTGGCCGGGGACCTTGGCGCTGGTCTCCTTCCACATCTCGCTCATGTGGTGGATGTACTTCTCGCTCTCCGTGATGTTCGTGTACGTGCCGGGGACGAAGACGGCGGTGTGGTCGGCGACGTCGGGGTTGCCGTTGGCGACGACCGCCCGCCCGCCGCCCTTGGTGTCGTAGCCCAGCAGGTACGCCTCCGGCAGGCCGTCCTTGCCGGTGGCGTCGAAGCGGGCCTCGATGGCCCGCACGCCCTTGAGGTTGTCGGTGACGGACTTGAGCTCGTCGCCGTACTTCTCGTTCCACACCGTCCACTCCGGGTTCCGGTACGGATAGGTGCTGTTGTAGAGGACCTTCTGCGGCTCCGGGGGGATCGCGGCGAGGCGGAGTTCGAGCTCCGCCCGCTTCTCCGCGAAGACGATCCGGTTGGCCTCGTCGCGGGTGGCGGAGGGCAGCCCGTCCAGGCCGCCGACCTGCGCCGCGTTCAGCGACATGTAGGCGGACTGCTCCTCGGGCGTCAGCCCCTTCCACCAGGCCGCGTTCTCCTTCGGGTCGCCGCTCTTCGGGGCGTCCGGCAGGGAGTCGAGGTAGCCCTTGCCCGCCTCGCGGACCCCGCCGGTGTCCGCGTGGACGTCGGTCCAGTCGCGGTCGGAGACCTTCAGGTCGTCGTCGGCCTTCAGCGAGCGCAGCCTGGGCGCCCACTTCGCGTCGGCGTCGCCGGCCTCCTTCAGCGCGTCGGCGATCCGGTTCGCGTACCCCATGGCCTTGCCGTAGTGGGGGTTCGGGTGGATGTTGGCCGACTGGCGCTCGATCGCGTCGGACGTCTCGGTGCCGCCGGCGCTCCCGCTCACCGAGCCGCCCGGGGCGTCCTTCTCCTCGCCGGGCTTGCGGCCGGCCGGGTACGACACCGAACCGTCGCCGTTCACCGTGCAGCCGTTCGCGGCGGCGTCCTCCAGGGCCGTGTCCAGCTTCCGCTTCGCCGCCGCCAGGTCGTGGGCGAAGCCGTTCAGCGCGGTGCTCGCCAGACCGCACTCGGTCTGCGCGTAGTGGAAGTTCTTCGACAGCTCCTTGAGCTCCGCCAGGGCGGCGGTCGCCGCCGCACCCTCAAGACGGTCCTTCCGCATGCCCGCGGCGATCTGGTTGTCGAGGGCGTCCTTGGCGGTGCTCGCCGCGTCACCGGCCGCCCGGTAGCCGTCCGCCGCCTGCTCGTACTCCGCGGGCTTGAAGGCCTTCAGCGTCGCGAGGTCCATGTCCGGTCAGTTCCCCTTCGCCTGGCCGCCGAGGGCCTCGGTGTCCGCGTACCCCGCCTTGAGCCGGTTCAAATCGGCCAGGACCGCCTCGTCGGACTTGGCGAGGTCGTGGCCGGCTCCTTCCAGGAGCCCGCCGAGCGCCTCGCACCGCCCGTTCACGTCGCCGAGGTACTTCTTCCAGGACTCGAACAGCTCCTTCTGGGCCGCCGCGCTCTGGACGTTCGCGCCGTCGCCCAGGCCCGCCTGGCCGTCCGACAGCGCCGTCAGCCCCTTGCCGACGCCCTCCTTCAGGCCCTTGACGCCCTGGCCCGCCCTGGCCCAGGCCTTCTTGTCCGACCTCAGGTCGCCGGCGGAGGTGCCGGACCCGCCGCCGTCCACGGCGGGCGCCTGGTTCAGCCGCATCTGTTCGGAACCGCGCTCCGCCGCGCCGGCCTTGAGCTGCTCCCACTCGTCCCACGCCATGCGTGGCACCCCCGTTCCCCCGCCGTCACCGTCGACGCGCCGTCGGAAAGTCGCCTTGACCGAGGCTCATCCTATGAACTCCGGTGCTCCCGGGGGCCGTCCGCGCACAGGGTGTTCTGAGTACGCGTGCTCTTGCGTACTCAGGAGGAGGGCTGGGAGGGAGGCTGGGAAGAGGGCTGGGAGAGGGGCCGGAAAGGGGGTGCGGTGAAGACCGGGACGGCGACGCCGTCCTCGCCCGTCCGGAAGGCGACCGTCAGCTCCATGTCCGGGCGCAGCGCGTGCTCCGGCACGTCCACGACCTGCGTCATCATGCGCGGGCCCTCCGCCAGGTCGACGACGGCCGCCACGTAGGGCACCCGTTCGCCGAAGGGCGGGAGGTCGTTGCGGTGGACGACGGACCAGGTGTGGAGCGTGGCGCGGCCGCTCGCGGGGACCCAGTCGACGTCCTCGCTCCAGCAGTGCGGGCAGAACTCGCGGGGGTAGTGGTGGGGGCGGTCGCAGGCCCGGCAGTGGCGGATCAGGAGGCGGCCCTCGGCGGCGGCGTCCCAGTACGCGCGGGTGAAGGCGTCGATGTCGGGGGTGGCCGTCACGAGAAGAGTCCGATCGCGGCGTCGAGGGACCAGGTCTGCCAGGCCATCGCGAAGAGGGCGACGAGGGAGATCAGCGCCATCATCGCGTTCTGCCCCTGCTCGGCCCAGTCGTGGATCATGAGGACGAGGTAGAGGAGGTTGAGGAGGAGGCCGCAGGCGAGGGCGACCGGGGTGAGGAAGCCGGAGACCAGGCCGAGGCCGAGGGCGAGCTCGGCGTGGACGACGACGTACGCCATGAGCCTGGGGCGGGGGGCGACGACCTTGTCGAAGCCGGTCCTGACCGCCGCCCACCGGTGCTTGCCGGCCACGTCCGCCGCCCAGGCGATGCCGGTGCCGCGTTCGAACCAGCCCTTCCTGTCCTTGTGGCGCCAGCTCTCCAGCCACCACAGGCCGAGGCCTATGCGGAGGACGGCGAGCCATTCGGCGCCGGTGAGCCAGACGGTCTGCATGCGCGGTCCTCCCGACGAGGCGGATCTGACGGTACGTCAGTTCAGCGCACCGCCCGGCCGGTCCGCAAGGGCTCGTACCACGTGACCGATTCGCAACCGAAATCCCTTCTCGACCGAGACCCACTGCGTGTACACGTCATTACGCTCAGCAGTCATGGTCACCACCACCCCCCAAGAACCGGTGTACGTCATCGGCGCCGGCCCCGGCGGGCTCGCGGTCGCCGCCACCCTGCGCGCCCGCGGCGTCCGCGCCGTGGTCCTGGAGAAGTCCGACTCCGTCGGCGCCTCCTGGCGCGGCCACTACGACCGGCTGCGGCTGCACACCACCCGGCGCCTCTCCGGCCTGCCCGGCCTGCGGATCCCCCGGTCGTACGGCCGCTGGGTCGCCCGCGCCGACGTCGTCCGCTACCTGGAGGCGTACGCCGAGAAGCACGAGCTGGACGTCGTCACCGGCGTCGAGGTGCACCGGATCGAACCCGCCGGGGACGGCACCGGGTCCTGGACGCTGCACGCGAGCGGCGGACGGCGGCTCACCGGCCGGGCCGTGGTCGTCGCCACCGGCCACAACCACACCCCGGCCGTCCCCGCGTGGCCGGGCCGCGAGACGTACGGCGGCGAGCTGGTCCACGCCCGCGAGTACCGCAACCCGGAGCCGTACGCGGGCAAGGACGTGCTCGTCGTCGGCGTCGGGAACACCGGAGCCGAGATCGCCGCCGACCTCGCCGGGGGCGGCGCCGCCCGGGTCCGGCTCGCCGTCCGCACCGCCCCGCACCTCGTGCGCCGCACCACCGCCGGCTGGCCCGCCCAGCGCACCGGCATCCTGATCCGCCGCCTCCCGCCCCGCCTGGTGGACCGGCTCGGCGCCGCAGTGGCCCGGCTCGCCGTCCCCGACCTCGCCGCCCACGGCCTCCCCCGCCCCGGCACGGGCCTCGCCACCCGCGCCCGGGCCGGGGCCATCCCGGTCCAGGACGTCGGCCTGATCGACGCCGTGCGCGCCGGGAAGGTCGAGGTCGTCGCGGCCGTCGAGGCCCTGGAGGGCGCCGAGGTCGTCCTCGCCGACGGCACCCGGATCGCGCCGGACGCGGTCGTCGCCGCCACCGGCTACCGCCGGGCCCTCGAACCCCTCGTCGGCCACCTCGACGGCGTCCTCGACGACCGCGGCCGCCCCCTCGCCCGCGGCCCGCGCTGCCCGAAGGGCCACCCCGGCCTCTACTTCACCGGCTTCACCAACCCGATCAGCGGCATGCTCCGCGAACTGGCCCGGGACGCGGAGCGCATCGCGCGCCGCATCGCCCGGACGTAGCCGCGCGGGCACCGGCTCAGTGCGGCAGCGGCGCCGGACGCAGGGCGTTACCAACGGAACAGCCGCCCTCCCCGGGCATCCGCTGGATCCGGGGCGGGGTCCACACCTCGGTGGAACCGGGGGCCACGCGGGCGAGGACGCAGTCCTGCGGGTCGCGGGGGTCGCGCTCCACCGTCAGCGCGACGCCGACCCGGCCGCCCTCCGCCCCCACCTCGGTACGGATCCCCTGGTCGAGGCCGAGGGCGGCGAGCACCCGGCGCACCTCGGCCTCGTCCGCCCGGCCGCCCTCCGGCACCCGGGGGAGCCTTGCGCGGAGCTCGCCGTGCGGCAGCCGGGGCGGCGCGGGCGGCGGGGCGAAGACCGGCACAGGACCGTCCGGGCAGTCCACGTCACGGGGCTCCTCGGCCCCCTCGGCCCCGGGTGCGACGCGCACCGCGAAGCAGCGCCGCACGGTGACCGTCTCCACGTCGAACCAGCCGTTGTACGCCGAGCCGGAGGTGCGGACGACCACCTCCACGCCGTCGCCGTCCCGCGGGGCGGTGCCCGTCACCCGCAGCGCCTCCACTCCCTCGATGCGGGAGGCCTCGTACCCGACCTCCGCGGCCGTGCGCAGGTACATGCCGGAGAGCCGCTCGCCCGCCGTCCCGGCGGCCTTCCGGGCGGCGTCGGCCGCCTCGTCCGCGGAGTTCGGCATCAGGCCGCCGACGGCGAAGGCCAGCGACAGGGGTACGAGGATCAGCGAGGCGATGAGCGGGGGTCGGCGCATGCGGCCACCCTCGCTCCAGTGCGCGCGGCGGGCAAGGTCGTTTCCGGTCCGCGGCCGGGGTCTTCACGTCCCTCCGCCCGCCCCATTCCTGACTGAGCGTCAGTTCTGTAATCTGACTATGCGTCAGGTCACTTGTCCGGGACGCGTCCTGCACGGAAGGGCGGAGCGCAACGATGCTTGGATCGACTCACGGCACCTTCACCACCGGTCTGCGCGCCCGCGTGGACGCCTGCGGGGAATCCCCCCGCACCGCCGTCCACGGGCACGCCGCCGCGCCCGGCGACCGGGACGTCAGCGGACGGGAGCTGTACGCCGAGGTCCCCGACCTCGGCCGCTTCTTCCGGCCCCGGTCCGTCGCCGTCGTCGGCGCCTCCGACACCGAGGGACGGCCCAACACCGGCATCACCCGGCAGCTGCTCGCCTGGGCCGAGCGGGTCGGTGCGGAGCTCTTCCCCGTCCACCCCACACGCACCGCCGTCTTCGGCATCGACTGCGTGCGCTCCGTCAAGGAGCTCGCGGAGCCCGTGGACCTCGCCGTCCTGCTGGTCGCCGACCCGCTGCCCGTCGTCGAGGAGCTCGGCGAGGCCGGGGTGCCGTTCGCCGTCGCCTTCGCCTCCGGCTTCGCCGAGACCGGCGCCTCCGGGGCCGCCGCGCAGGAGCGGCTCGCCGAGGCCGTGCGCCGTACCGGCATCCGCCTCCTCGGGCCCAACACCAACCTCAACGCCTTCGAGCGCTTCCGCGACGACCTCGACGGCCCCGCCGTCGCCCTCATCACCCAGTCCGGCCACCAGGGCCGGCCCCTCTTCACCCTCCAGGAGCTGGGCGTCCGCCTCTCCCACTGGGCGCCGACCGGCAACGAGGCCGACCTGGAGACCGCCGACTTCCTCTCGTACTTCGCCTCCCTGCCGGAGGTCGGCGCCATCGCCGCCTACGTGGAGGGGCTCAAGGACGGGCGCTCCTTCCTGCTCGCCGCCGACCGCGCCGCCCGCGAGGGCGTGCCCGTGGTGGCCGTGAAGGTCGGCAGGACCGAGACCGGCGCCCGCACCGCCGCCTCCCACACCGGGAAGCTGACCGGCGCGGACCGGGTCGTGGACGCGGCCATGCGGCAGTTCGGCGTCATCCGCGTCGACGGACTCGACCAGCTCCAGGACACCGCCACCCTCCTCGCCCGCGCCCGCGCCCCGCTCGCCGAGGGCGTCGTCGTCTACTCGATCTCCGGCGGCACCGGCGCCCACTTCGCCGACCTCGCGACGGCCGCCGGCCTCACCCTCCCGACCCTGGGCGACGCCAAGCAGGACGAACTGCACCAGTGGATCCCGGAGTACCTCGACGTCGCCAACCCCGTCGACAACGGCGGCCACCCGGTCGGCGACTGGCGCGGCCGGAAGATCATCGACGCGATCCTCGCCGACCCGTCGGTGGGCGTGCTGATCTGCCCCATCACCGGCCCCTTCCCCCCGATGAGCGACCGGCTCGCGCAGGACCTGGTCGCGGCGGCCGAGGCCACCGACAAGCTGGTGTGCGTGGTGTGGGGCTCGCCCGTCGGCACCGAGGACGCCTACCGGACCACCCTCCTCGGCTCCTCCCGCGTCGCCACCTTCCGCACCTTCGGCAACTGCATCGGCGCCGTGAAGGCCTACCTCGACCACCACCGCTTCACCGCCGGCTACCGCTCCCCCTTCGACGAGGCCCCCCGCACCCCCTCCCCGTCCTTCCGCAAGGCCCAGGCCCTGATGCGCCCCGGGCAGCGGCTCAGCGAGCACGCCGCCAAGCAGCTGCTGCGCGCGTACGGCATCCGCGTCCCGCGCGAGCAGCTGGTGACGAGCGCGGCGGCGGCCGTCCGGGCGGCCGGCCTCG
The DNA here is from genome assembly GCF_040653375.1 of Streptomyces sp. NPDC047974. Lineage (NCBI taxonomy): Bacteria > Bacillati > Actinomycetota > Actinomycetes > Kitasatosporales > Streptomycetaceae > Streptomyces > Streptomyces sp. NPDC047974. Next base: position 56,512 of record NZ_JBEZNU010000012.1, on the reverse strand, counting down.
TCGGCTACCCGGTGGTGATGAAGGCCTCGGGCGCGCGGCTCGCCCACAAGACGGAACTGGGCCTGGTGAAGGTCGGCCTGACCTCGGCGAGCCAGGTTCGCGACGCGTACCGCGACCTCACCGACATCGCCCGCTACGAGGGGATCGACCTCGACGGCGTCCTCGTCTGCCAGATGGTCGGGAAGGGCGTCGAGATGGTGGTCGGGGTGACCCGCGACGAGCTCTTCGGCCCGACCGTCACCGTCGGCCTCGGCGGCGTCCTGGTGGAGGTCCTGAACGACACCGCCGTCCGCGTCCCGCCCTTCGGCGAGCGCGAGGCCCGCTCGATGCTGGACGAGCTGCGCGGCCGCGCCCTCCTCGACGGCGTGCGCGGCGCACCGCCGGCCGACGTCGACGCGCTCGTCGAGGTCGTGCTCCGGGTCCAGCGGATGGCCCTCGAACTCGACGGCGACCTCTCCGAACTCGACATCAACCCGCTGATGGTGCTGCCGCGCGGCCAGGGCGCGGTGGCCCTGGACGCCCTGGCGGTCTGCCGATAGGAGCCCCCATGGCCGAGGACGTACTCCACTCCGTCGAGAACGGCGTCTCCTGGATCACCCTCAACCGCCCCGAGGCGATGAACGCGGTGACCTGGGACCAGCGAGAACGCGTCATCGCCCTCCTCGCGGAGGCCTCCGCCGACCCCTCCGTACGGGCCGTGGTGATCACGGCGACGGGCCGCGGCTTCTGCGCGGGCGCGGACCTGCGGGGCGCCCCCGCCCTCGGGGACAAGGTCGCCGGAGACGTCTCCCGCATGATCCGCGCCGGTGCGCAGCGCTTCATCGCGGCCGTCATGGACTGCGAGAAGCCGGTGATCGCGGCGGTGAACGGCACGGCCGCGGGCATCGGCGCGCACCTGGCCTTCGCCTGCGACCTGGTGCTGGCCGCCGAGTCCGCCCGCTTCGTGGAGGTCTTCGTCCGCCGCGGCCTCGTCCCCGACGGCGGCGGCGCGTACCTGCTGCCCCGGCTGGTGGGCCCCCACCGCGCGAAGGAGCTGATGTTCTTCGGCGACGCGCTCCCGGCGACGGAGGCCCTCGCCTGGGGCCTGGTGAACCGGGTCGTCCCCGCGGACGAGCTGACGAAGACCGCCCGCGCCTGGGCCGAACGCCTCGCCCAAGGCCCCACCCGGGCCCTGGCCCTGACGAAGCAGCTGGTCGACGCCGCCCAGGACACCGACCGCGCGAGCGCCTTCGCGGCGGAGGCGATCGCCCAGGAGCTGAACATGACGACCCGCGACGCCCAGGAGGGCGTGACCAGCTTCGTGGAGCGGAGGGAGGCGCGGTACGAGGGCCGCTGACACCGCCCGGACCCTTCACATCTGACGCTCCGTCAGCTTCAATGCGGGACATGATGGGACACGCGGGGATGGCGGCCACCGCCGTCCGACACCTGAGAGCGGCCGGGGCGCCCACGGCCGTCGAACCCCTCCCCCGGCCCGCCCTGCGGGCCGTGCGGGAGGACGAGCGGGCGCCGGTGGACCCGGCGGAGTTCCGCCGCGTCCTGGGCCACTTCGCGAGCGGCGTCACCCTCGTGACGACCGTGGACGAGGACGGCCCGACGGGCTTCGCCTGCCAGTCCTTCGCCTCCCTCTCCCTGGACCCGCCCCTGGTCGCCTTCATGGTCGCCAGGACCTCGACGACCTGGCCCCGCATCGCCGCGGCCGGCACCTTCTGCGTCAACGTCCTCGGCGCCGACCAGGGCCCCCTGTGCCGGGCCTTCGCGGTCAGCGGCGCCGACAAGTTCGCGGGCGTGGCCTGGACCCCCACCCCGGTCACCGGCTCCCCCCGCCTCCCCGCCGTCCCCGCCTGGATCGACTGCACGATCACCACCGTCCACACCGGCGGCGACCACCTGATCGTCGTCGGCCGCGTGGAGTCCCTGGGCGCGGAGGCCGACGACGCGGAGCCCCTCCTCTTCCACCGGGGGCGGTTCGGGCGGTTCGCCCCCTGACGCGAACACCAGCCGCGCGGCGGGGTGAACGGGGCACCGTATCGGCGGCGGGTCGACCACCACGCTCGCCCTCTCCCCATGCCCCCCGTCATGCCGCGCGGCGGCGGATGACCAGGGCCATGAGGGCGGCGGCCGCGCACAGCGCGCCGGAGGCGTACCAGACGGGGTCGTAGGAGCCGAAGACGTCGCGGGCCACGCCGCCGGCGAAGGCGATGACGGCGGCGCCGATCTGGTGGGAGGCGAGGACCCAGCCGAAGACGATCGCGGAGTCCTCGCCGTAGTGCTCCCGGCAGAGGGCGATCGTCGGCGGGACCGTCGCCACCCAGTCCAGGCCGTAGAAGACGATGAAGAACAGCATCGGGGGGTGCACGGCGGGTGCCAGGAGCATGGGGAGGAAGAGGAGCGAGACGCCGCGCAGGGCGTAGTAGACGGCCAGCAGGCGGCGGGCCTCGAAGCGGTCGGTGAACCAGCCGGAGGCGATCGTGCCGACGACGTCGAAGACGCCGATGACGGCGAGGAGCCCGGCGGCGGCCGTGACGGGCATGCCGTGATCGTGGGCGGCCGGCACGAAGTGGGTCTTCACCAGGCCGTTCGTGGAGGCCCCGCAGATCGCGAAGGTGCCGGCGAGGAGCCAGAAGGGGCCGGTGCGGGCGGCCTTGAGCAGGACGGTGACCGCGCGGCGGGCCGCGCCCGCGACGGGGGCGGGCTTCTCGGCGTACGCGCCGCCGTACGGGGCCAGGCCGACGTCCGCCGGGTGGTCGCGGAGCAGGAGCCAGACGAAGGGGACCACCGCGAGCGCGGAGAGCGCCACCGTCACCGACGCCGGGCGCCAGCCGTGGTTCTCGACCAGCCAGGAGAGCAGCGGGAGGAAGACCAGCTGGCCGGAGGCGCCCGCGGCCGTCAGGATGCCGGTGACCAGGCCCCGGCGGGCGGTGAACCAGCGGTTCGTGACGGTCGCGGCGAAGGCCAGGGCCATCGAGCCGCTGCCCAGGCCCACGAGGATCCCCCAGTAGAGGACCAGCTGCCACGCCGCCGTCATCCACACCGTCAGGAGCGAGCCGAGCGCGATCACCGACAGGGCCACCGCCACGACCCGGCGGATGCCGAAGCGGTCCATGAGGGCGGCGGCGAAGGGCGCGGTGAGGCCGTAGAGCGCGAGGTTCACCGAGACCGCGAAGCCGATCGTGCCGCGCGACCAGTCGAACTCCTCGTGGAGCGGTTCGATGAGCAGGCCCGGCAGCGAGGCGAAGGCCGCCGCGCCGATGATCGTGACGAAGGTGACCGCGGCGACGGACCAGGCACGGTGGAAGCGGGGGGTACGGGAGGTGGGGAGGGAGGAGCGGTGCTCCGTTGTCTGGGCCATGCCATAGAGGATTCCGGCCGTCACCCGCCCCCACCACTGGCCCGACCGCCAGCTTTCCAACGGATCGGGCCAAGCCGCGGGCGGCCTCCGCCTACGACGCCCTCGGCAGGTTCCTGATCGGCCGCACCACCAGCAGCGCCGCCACCACGAGCACCGCGATCCCCGCCCCCGCGAGCAGCACCGCCTCCGCGCCGACCACCCCCGCGACCGGCCCGGACAGCGCCCGCCCGACGCCCATCATCAGCAGGGATCCGGCCACGTCGTAGGCGTGCATCCGGTTCAGGGCCTCCTGCGGGACGTGCGTCTGGACCGCCGTGGACCACATCACGAGCCAGTACGCGAACGCCGTGCCCGCCACGAACTGCCCGGCCGCCAGCGCCGCGACCGGCGCCCCGAGCCCGAGCAGCGCCAGGTTCACCGGCAGGCCCAGGAGCGCGACCGCCCCGGACGCGAGGGGCCGGCGCGGGCGGATGCGGAGCGCGAGCAGCCCCCCGAGCGCGCTGCCCGCGCCGTTGACCGCCATCAGCGCGCCGTACACCGCTGAGCCGTGCCCGCCGGTGACCAGGCTCGCGGTGAGCGGCACCATCGGGCCGGCGACGGTCAGTCCGTACACCGTCCAGATGGAGATGACCCCCCACAGCCAGCTCCGCGAGCGGAACTCCCGCCACCCGAGGGCGAGTTCGGAGCCGAAGGAGCCGCGGACCCGGCCGCCGGCCGCCATCGGCGGGATCCGCATCAGCAGGAAGCAGACGGCGCTGACGGCGAACGTGGCGGCGTTCGCGGCGAAGGCCGCGCCCGCGTTCCAGACGGCGACGAGGAGCCCCGCGAGCGCCGGGCCCGCCATCGTCATCAGCGCCTCCGCCACCCGCAGGACGGCGTTGGCGCGCTGCACGTCGGGCGCGATCCGCGGGATCGTCGAGGCGACCCCCGGCTGGAAGAGCGCGGCGCCGACGCCCGCGACGACGGAGAGGCCGTACACGGCCCACAGCGGCGGACTGCCGACCGCGAAGGCGACGGCGAGCAGCGCCGCCCCGGGCAGCCGCAGCAGATCCGCGGTGATCATCATGCGGCGGGCGGTGAAGCGGTCGGCGAGGACGCCGCCGAAGAGGACGAAGACGGCGAAGGCGGCCGTCCACAGGCCGAGCGCGTACCCGACGGAGGAGCCGGGCCGGCCGGCGCCGAGCAGTCCGGCGGCGAAGGCGACGGGGACCATCCCCTCGCCGAGGACGGCGGCGGCCCTGGCCGTGAAGAAGAGCCTGAAGTTACGGTTCCAGAGTGCGGGGGGCGCGACCGGCAGCGGAATCAGCGCGTCGGCCCCGGGCTTGTACGTGTTGTCCGTCACGGACAGCCAGTCGTACCACCGACTGGTCTGGACCACCATTGATTTAGCCGAGGGAGAGGCCCATGGGCGAGACCGCGCCGCACCGGCCGCACCGCGTCGCCGTCCTCGCCCTGCCCGGGCTCCTCCCCTTCGAGCTGGGCATCCCGCACCGGATCTTCGGCCGCGCCAGGGACGCCGAGGGGCGGCCGCTGTACGAGATCGTGACCTGCGCCGTGGCCGCCGGACCGGTGCGGACCGACGCCGACTTCGCGATCCACGTGGAGCACGGCCCGGAGGCGCTGGCCACCGCGGACACGGTCGTCGTCCCCGCCTCGTACGAACTGGGCCCGGTCTACGAGGAGGGCAGGCTCACCCCCGAACTGGCCGCCGCCCTCGCCCGCGTCCGGCCCGGCACCCGGCTCGTCGCGATCTGCACGGGCGGATACGTCCTCGCCGCCGCCGGGCACCTCGACGGGCGCCCCGCCACCACCCACTGGGCCTCGGCCGACCACTTCCAGCGGCTCTTCCCGACCGTGCGGGTCGACGCGGACGTCCTCTTCGTCGACGACGGCGACGTCCTGACCTCGGCGGGCGTCGCCGCCGGCCTCGACCTGTGCCTGCACATCGTCCGCCGCGACCACGGCGCGGCCGTCGCCAACGACGTGGCCCGCCGCACGGTCGTCCCCCCGCACCGGGACGGCGGCCAGGCCCAGTACATCGCCCGCCCCGTCCCCGACACCGGCACCCAGAGCACGACCGCCGCCCGCGCCTGGGCGCTCGCGCACCTCCACGAGCCGATCCAGCTCCGCGACCTCGCCGAACGGGAGGCGACGAGCGTCCGCACCTTCACCCGCCGCTTCCGCGACGAGGTCGGCGTCAGCCCCGGCCAGTGGCTCACCCAGCAGCGGATCGAGCGGGCCCGTCACCTCCTGGAGACCAGCGACCTGCCCGTCGACCGGGTGGCCCAGGACGCCGGCTTCGGCACCGCCCAGTCCCTGCGGGTCCACCTGATGACCGCCATCGGCGTCACCCCGACCGCCTACCGCCGCACCTTCCGCCCGGGCTTGCCGACCGGCTGATCGTCGTCGTCCTCGCCGACCGGGTCGGCCGAGTCGGCCGGGGGGACGGACCCGTCCGTGCCGTCCCCGGCGACGGCCGAGTCGATCCGCCAGGCGACCATGCCGGCCGCCCCGGCGGCCCCGGTGATCCCGACCGGCAGTTCCGCCGGGGCGCTGCCGACGCGGTGCCGCACCGGCACCCCGTCGCACGCCACGTCCAGGGGGGCCAGCTCCCCGACGGCGACCTTCACCGCCCCGGTCCCCACGCACGCCACCGAGAACCGGTACGGCTCCCCCCGCTCCAGCACGGCCCGGACGCGAGCGCCGTCCGCGACCCGTTCGAGCCCGGACTCGACGTAGTCCTCGTCGTCGTACAGGCCCAGGGCCTCCTGGGCCCGCTCGCCCTGTTCCGTCTCCTTCGCGTCCGTGTCCGCGTCCGTGTCCGCGTCCGTGTCGGCGACGGTCTCCTCCGGCGCGGGCTCCCCCGTGGGCGCGACCGGCGCCGGCGCGGCGTCCGGCGACCGCGGCGCCTCGGTGCACCCGGCCAGCAGCAGGGGGACGAGGGCCAGGGGCACGGCCACGGCCAAGGGCCTGCGGAGTCTCATCGGCGGGTCCTTCACTTCAGGGCGGGGTCTGCGGTTTCCTCCTTCGGACGTCGCACCCCACGCTCCCGGTTCCGTACGAGCCGCAGCTCGCCGAAGGCCGCGACCGCGACGAGCAGCAGGGTCAGGCCCACCCCGCAGAGGATCGCGGTCGACGGGGCGACCACCCGCAGCAGCCCGCCCGCGAGCGTGCCGCTCGCGGCGTATCCCGCGCCGACGGCCGCGTACATGATCGAGTACCCGGCGGCCAGCGCCGACGGCGGCAGCACCCGCCGCAGGGCCAGGTTCCGGGTGAGCATCGCCGGCGCCTGGAGCAGGCCGGCCGCCGCGAGGGCGACGCCGAGGGCGACGGCGCCCGGCAGCAGCGCCACCGCCGCCACCCCGGCGGTCACCCCGAGGACGAGCAGGAGCGACTGCAGAGGGAGCGGCCCGGGCCAGTCGGAGCGGAGCCCGTACAGGAAGGAACCGGCGACCGACCCGAGGGAGAAGCCGGCGAGCAGGGGGCCCGCCCACCCGATGCCGATGCCGCGCTGTTCGAGGAGGGCGGGCAGGATCAGTTCGGCGAGCGCGAGGAGGGTCAGCGAGGCCGCCCCGAGGACGTACACCGGCCAGGCCGCGAGCAGCGCCCGCCGCCTGCCCGGCCCGTCCTTCCCGGGCGCCTCCGCCGACCAGCCGGCGGGCAGCAGCCACAGCCCCGCGAGCCCGGCCGTCATCAGCGCGGCCTGGAGGAGCAGCGGTACGGCGGGGGCGGCGCCGAGTGCCAGGCCGGTCGTCAGCGCGGGCGCGGCCGACCAGATCCCGAAGGTCAGCATGGACTCCAGGCTCAGCGCCTGGGTGACGGATCGTTCCTGCACCATCCCCGTGAGCAGCGCCCGCAGCCCCGCCGACACGGCGACGGGCCCGGCCCCGGCCAGGAACGCCAGCACCCCCAGGACGACGGGGTGGGCGCCCGGCGCGAGCCCGAGCCCCGCGAAGCCGGCCGCGCCGACGGCGAGCCCGCCCGCCATCTGCGGCCTGGCCCGCTCGGCCCGCATCCGCAGGCCGAGCACCGGCGCGGCGAGGATCTCCCCGATCACGTACACGGCCGCGAGCACCGCCCCGAGGCTGTACCCGCCCGGCCTCTCCCGCACCAGGAACACCAGCGCCAGCGGCGCCATGGCGACGGGCATCCGGGCGGCCGCGGTGACGGCGCACCAGGTGAGGACGGGGCGGGTGAGGAGGGCGCGGTACGACATCCGGCGAACGTACCGCCGCCGGGCGAGGCGCCGCGAACGGGTTCCGCGAAGGCGGCTCCGCGAACGGGCTCCGCGAAGGGGCTCCGCGAACGGGTTCTAGAAGAGGAGCACGCCCCGGGCCACCTTCCCCGCCTCCGCGTCCTCCCGCGCCCGCCCGAACTCCTCCACCGGGTAGGAGGCGGTGACCAGTTCGTCGAGGAGGAGCGCGCCGGTGCGGTACAGCCGGGCGTAGAGCGGGATGTCCTTCTGCGGGCGGGAGGAGCCGTAGCGGCAGCCGAGGATCGACTTGTCGAGGAACATCGCGGCCGGCGGGAAGCTCGCCTCCGCCTTCGGCGCGGTCATCCCGAGCAGCACGGCCTGCCCGTGCCGGTCGAGCAGGTCGATCGCGGTGCGCACGAGACCGGTGTGCCCGACGCACTCGAAGACGTGGTCGGCGCCGGTCGGCAGCACGTCCCGCACGCCGTCGGCGGAGGGCAGGAAGTGCGTCGCCCCGAACCGCCGGGCCACGGCCTCCTTCTCCGGGTTCGTGTCGACGGCGACGATCGTGAGCGCGCCCGCGATCCGCGCGCCCTGGATGACGTTGAGCCCGATCCCGCCGGTGCCGATGACGACGACGGTGTCGCCGCGGGCCACCTTCGCGCGGTTCAGCACGGCTCCGACACCGGTGAGGACGCCGCAGCCGAGGAGGGCGGCGGAGGCGAACGGCACGTCGTCCGGGATCTTCACGGCCTGGACGGCCCGGACGACGGTCCGCTCCGCGAAGGAGGAGTTCGAGGCGAACTGGAAGAGCGGCTTCCCCTGCCGTGAGAACGGCTGCCCGGGCATCCCGATGGCCTTCCGGCACATGGTCGGCCGCCCGGCGTCGCAGTCGGCGCAGGCCCCGCAGTTCGCGAGCGTCGACAGGGCGACGTGGTCCCCCGGCCGGACGTGCGTCACCCCGTCGCCGACGGCCTCGACGACGCCGGCGCCCTCGTGCCCGAGGACGACGGGCGGCGGGAACGGAATGGTCCCGTCGATCACCGACAGATCGCTGTGGCAGAGCCCGGCGGCCCTGATCCCCACCAGCACCTCACCGGGACCGGGATCCCGCACCTCCAGATCCGCGACGACCTCGACGTTCTTCCCGTCGAACACCACACCCCGCACGACGACCCCTCCCTCTCCTCAGCGCCTGGACTACCGGTTCGGGCGGTCGCCCGCCGCGGCCGCGCGGGCCATCTCCTCAAGGCGTGCCAGCATCGGCATCGGGTCCGTCCCCACCGTCCCCGGCAGGAAGTCCGCGATCCGCTCGGGCGTCCACGCGCCGCCCTCCGCGTATCCGGCCCGCAGTTCCCTCGGCTGCGCCCAGACCGCGATCTTGGGCCCGGCGATCGTGTAGACCTGCCCGGTGATCGCCTCGGCGCGGGCGCGGTCGCTGAGCAGGTAGACGACGAGGGCGGCGACGTCCTCGGGCTCGCCGATCTCCTTCAGCTCCATCGGCACGTTCGCCGACATCCGGGTCCGGGCCACCGGCGCGACCGCGTTCGCGGTCACCCCGTACTTGTGGAGCCCCAGTGCCGCGCTGCGCACCAGCGAGATGATCCCGCCCTTCGCCGCCGAGTAGTTGGCCTGCGCCACGGACCCCTGGTGGTTGCCGCTGGTGAAGCCGATCAGCGTCCCGGCCCCCTGCTTCCGCATCACCGCGGAGGCCGCCCGGAAGACGGTGAAGGTGCCCTTGAGGTGGGTGGCGACCACCGGGTCCCACTCCTCCTCCGTCATGTTGAAGAGCATCCGCTCGCGCAGGATGCCCGCCACGCACACGACCCCGTCGATCCGCCCGTACGCGGCGAGGGCCGCGTCCACGACCCGCTGCCCGCCCGCCATCGTCGAGATGTCGTCGGCGACGGCGACGGCCGTGCCGCCGGCCGCCTCGATCTCCTTCACGGCCTCCGCCGCGACCTCGGAGGCCGGTTCGCCGCCCTCGATGGAGACGCCGTAGTCGTTGACGACGACCTTCGCCCCCTCGGCGGCGCACGCGAGGGCGACCGCGCGGCCGATGCCGCGCCCCGCTCCGGTCACGGCGACGACCTTGCCCGCCAAGAAGTTCCCCATCTCCGGCCCCTTCCCGCAGTTTCTGACGGTCCGTTAGATTCTATGGGTCGTCAGATGCCGGAAAACAAGACCCCGGAGGCCCCGATGTCCCTCCCCGCCGCGTTCCACGAGATCGCCAAGCGCGTGAACAACTGGGGCCGCTGGGGCCGGGACGACGAGATCGGCACGCTGAACCTGATCTCCGACGAGGTGGTCCGCGAGGCCGCCGCGACCGTCCGCTCCGGCCGCCGCGTCCCCCTCGCCGTCGACCTCAAGCAGGACGGCGTGCAGACCGGGATGATCCCCGGCCGGGTCAACCCGCTCCACGTCATGGTCCAGGTCAACCAGGAACTCTTCGGCCCCGGCACGGTCGCCACCAGCGACGACGCCGTGACCCTCGGGCTGCAGGCCGGCACCCACTGGGACGCCCTCACGCACGCCTCGCACTCGGGCCGGATCTACAACGGCCGCCCCGCTGGCACCGTCACCCCGCACGGCCGCGCCGCCTTCAGCGGCATCCACACGGCCCGGCACGTGGTCGGCCGCGGGGTGCTGCTCGACGTGGCGGCGGCGAAGGGCGTGGACCGGCTGCCCGGCGACCACGCGGTGACCCCGGAGGACCTGGACGAGGCGGCGGAGTTCGGGCGGGTGACGGTACGGGCCGGCGACGTCGTCCTCGTACGGACCGGGCAGCTGGGGCTGTACCTGGCCGGGGACCGGCACGCGTACGCCTTCCCGTCGCCCGGGCTCTCGATCCGTACGCCGGAGTGGTTCCACGCCCGGGACGTCGCGGCCGTCGCCAACGACACGCTCACCTTCGAGATCTTCCCGCCGGAGATCGAGGACCTGTGGCTGGGCGTGCACGCGCTCGACCTGGTCGAGATGGGCATGCTCCAGGGCCAGAACTGGAACCTGGAGGAGTTGTCCACAGCCTGTGCACAAGAAGGCCGCTATGCCTTCCTGCTCTCCGCGATGCCGGAACCCTTCGTCGGCGGCACGGGCACACCGGTGGCCCCGGTCGCGATCTTCTGAGCGACCCCGGGGCGGTCGACCTCACGGACGGTCGGCCTCACGGACGGCCGGGCTCATGGACGGCCGGGCTCATGGACGGCCGGGCTCATGGACGGCCGGTCTCACGGACAACCGGTCTCACGGGCAGTCGTCCTCACGGACAGTCGGGCTCGCGGGTGGCGGCGCGCTCGCGCGCGCCCCGAGCACGGCACGGACCGCCGCCACCCGACCACGACCCGCACATGCCGAGGGCGCACGGCCCTCGGCTCCCCTCGCCACGAATCGCTCACCCCAGGGTGGGCAAAACGGAACGAACCGTCAACAGCGCACCTGTCCGGGTGAACCGACACCCTCACCGGGAAGCGCCACCGCGGGCGTCCGGTCGACCTCGCACCAGATGCTCTTCCCGCGCCCCTCGGGCTGCCAGCCCCACCGGTCCGCGAGGCCGTCCACCAGCTCCAGGCCGCGCCCGTTGGTGTCCTCGCCCGCGGCGTGCCGGGGCCGGGGCGGCCGGTCGCTGCTGTCGGCGACCTCGACCCGCACCCCGCCCTCCGCCGCGAAGAGCATCCGCAGCACGGCGGGGCAGCCCGTGTGCACCACCGCGTTGGTGACGAGCTCGGAGATGAGCAGCACCAGCGTCTCCGCCAGCGGCTCGTCGTCCCCTATCCCGGAGCCGGCCAGCCGTTTCCTGGCCCACCGGCGCGCACGCCCCACCTCGGCCGGGTCCGGCCCGACCTCCAACTGAACCTGAAGCACCTGCACCGTTCACACCATCCGAACCGGCGAACACACCTTTACGGAACGTGATTCCCTTGCGAGACAGCATGGTTGACGTACAGTCACCGCAACAAGCGCTTCGGGCATATTCCAGCGCGAAGGAGTACGCATGGTCCATACTGTGCGACGCACGCGGCGGGGAGTCGAACGCGGGGCGCGACCCGGGCTCACAAGCACTCGCATCCCACGGAGAGTACCGGAGCGGGACCCCGACTCCGGCCCGTGACGACCCTCCGAAGGACACAACCCGATATCGACATTCCGCCCATGGCGACCGGGATTCGAACACGCTCCGTCACCAGTTCGGGCCCTCAGAGCGCGGCGGCCACCTCCTCCGCGGCCCGCTCCCCCGGCAGCACCAGCGCGGCCCGCACCCACGCCCGTTTCAGGTGCAGATGGACGTCCGCCTCCCAGGTGAACCCCATCCCGCCGTGCACCTGGAGGCAGTCCCGCGCGTTGGCGACCGCCGCCTCGTCGGCGAGCAGCTTCGCCCCGGCGATCTCCACCGGGTCGGCGGTGACGGCGGCGCCGTGCACGGCCGCCCGCGCCAGCTCGGTCCGCACGAGCATCCCCGCGCAGAGGTGCTTCACCGCCTGGAACCCCCCGATGACCTGCCCGAACTGCTCCCGCCGCGTGGCGTACGCGACGGCGGCGTCGGTGCACCAGGCGGCGGTCCCGACCTGCTCGGCGGCGGTGAGGAGGACGGTCTCCGGCGCCCACTCCCCGGTGCCGGGCACCCGGTGGAGCGGCGTCAGCGGATCGACCGACCGCACGGATACAGCACCCTCGGCGGAACCCAGGACCACGTCGGCGGCCTCCAGCCAGGGAACCAGCCCCTCGGGCGAGACCTCCGTGACCACCACCGCCCCCTCGGCGGCGCCCCGCACGGATCCCGCAGCCACGTGCGTGGCGACCAGCGGTCCCGGGACCAGTGCCCGCCCCGCCTCCTCGAAGACGAGCACCGCCTCCGGCAGTCCGAGCCCCACCCCGCCCCGCTCCTCCGGCAGCCGCAGAGCGAAGAACCCGGCCTCGCCCAGCTCCTTCCACAGTCCCCGGTCGAGCCGCCCGTCCCCGCCCCCGTCCCTGCCCCCGCCCCCGTCCACGGCCGCCCGCAGCGCCTCGCGCCCGAAGCGGCCCGCGAGCAGCTCCCGTACCCCGCGTACGAGGTCCCGCTGGTCCTGGTCCAGACGGAAGTCCACGCCCGGCTCACCGTCCCTTCGGCAGGCCGAGGATCCGCTCGGCGACGATGTTGCGCTGGATCTGGCTGGTGCCGGCGGCGATCGTGTACGAGAGGGAGGAGAGCCGGTCGAGGTTCCACTCCCGGCCGAGGTCGAGCGCGTCCGGTCCCAGGACCTCGGCGGCGGTGTCGTACAGCTCCTGGCGGGCGTGCGAGTAGTGCAGCTTGAAGACGGAGCCGCCGACGCCGGGGACGCCGCCGGTGGCCTGCGCCTCGCTGACGTTCCGCTGGGTGAGCCGCCACAGCGCCTGGAACCCGGCCGCGAGCCGCCCGAGCCGCCGCCGCAGGGCGGGGTCGTCCCAGCGGCCGTTCTCCCGCGCGGTGCGGGCGAGTTCGCCGAGGAGGCGGCGGCAGGCGACGACCTCGCCGACGAAGGCGGTGCCGCGCTCGAAGGAGAGGGTGACCATGGTGACCCTCCAGCCGTCGTTCTCCTCGCCGACGCGGTTCGCGACCGGCACCCGCACCTCGTCGAGGAAGAGCTCGGCGAACTCGGTGGACCCGGCGAGGGTCCGCAGCGGGCGGACCGTGACGCCCGGCGCGTCCATGGGCAGCGCGAGCCAGCTGATCCCCCGGTGCCGGGGGCCCTCCGGGTCCGTCCGCACGAGGAGTTCGCACCAGTCGGCGACCTCGGCGTGCGAGGTCCAGATCTTCTGCCCGGTGACGACGTACGCGTCCCCGTCGCGCACGGCCCTGGTCCGCAGGGACGCCAGGTCGGACCCGGCGTCGGGCTCGCTGAAGCCCTGGCACCAGACCTCGTCGCCGCGCAGCACCGGCTCCAGCCACCGCTCGCGCTGTCCGGGCGTGCCCTCGGCGGCGATGGTGGGTCCGGCGTGGAGGAGGCCGACGAAGTTGGCGCCCACGTAGGGCGCGCCGGCCCGCTCGGTCTCCTCCAGGAAGATCAGCCGCTGGGTGGGCGAGGCGTCCCAGTGGACGTGCCCGTACCCGGCGTCGTACAGGCGCCGCTGCCAGCCGCAGTCGTACGCCCTGCGGCCCGGCCAGTCGAGCGGGTCGGGCCGGGGCGGGAGCAGGGGCAGCGCGGAGCGCAGCCACTCCCGCAGCCCGGCCCGGAACTCCTCCTCCGCCTCGCTGTACGCGAGGTCCATCACACGATTCCGAGGTCGAGCATGCGGATCGCGTTGCCCCGCATCAGCTTGTAGACGGTCTCGTCGTCGAGGCCCTGGACGTGGTCGAGGGCGACCTCCCTGGTGTGCGGGAAGGTCGAGTCGACGTGCGGGTAGTCGGTCTCGAAGGTGGCGTTGTCCCGGCCCACCACGTCGAGCGAGGCGATGCCGTGCTTGTCGCGGAAGAAGCAGCAGAAGATCTGCCGGTAGTAGTACGTGGACGGCGGCTCGGGGATCAGGTCGCGGACGCCGCCCCAGGCGCGGTGCTCCTCCCACACGTCGTCGGCGCGTTCGAGGGCGTACGGGATCCATCCCATCTGGCCCTCGCTGTAGGCGAGCTTGAGGCGCGGGTACTTGACGAGGACCCCGCTGAAGAGGAAGTCCATCATCGAGGCCATCGCGTTGTTGAAGCTGAGGCTGGCCTGGACGGCGGGCGGGGCGTCGGGGGACGCCGCCGGCATCTGGCTACTGGATCCAATATGCATGTTCACGACCGTCCCGGTCTCCTGGCAGACGGCGAAGAACGGATCCCAGTAGCCGGTGTGGATCGACGGCAGCCCCAGGTGGGTGGGGATCTCGGAGAAGGTCACGGCCTTCACCCCCCGGGCGGCGTTCCGCCGGATCTCGGCGACGGCGAGGTCGATGTCCCAGAGCGGGATGATGCAGAGCGGGATCAGCCGGCCGCCGCTGTCCCCGCACCACTCCTCGACCATCCAGTCGTTGTACGCGCGCACGCAGGCGAGGGCGACCTCCTTGTCGTGCGCCTCGGCGAAGGTCTGCCCGCAGAAGCGCGGGAAGGTCGGGAAGCACAGGGACGCCTCGACGTGGTTGAGGTCCATGTCCGCGAGCCGCGCCTTCGGGTCCCAGCAGCCGCGCCGCATCTCCTCCCGGGTGATCCCCTCCAGGGTCATGTCGTCCCGGTCGAAGCCGACGGCCGCGATGTTCCGCTTGTACGGGAACTTCAGGTCCTCGTAGATCCACCAGTCGGTGGGCGGCCCGGCCGGGTCCATCGTGATCTGGTACTTCCCCCCGACGTACGCGAGCTCGCCGATCCCGGCGGTCAGCGCCTTGGGCCCCCGGTCCCGGTACTTCGCGGGCAGCCAGGTGTCGAAGAGGTGGGCGGGCTCGATCACGTGGTCGTCGACGCTGATGATGCGGGGCAGTTCGGTCATGACCCCTCCTCAAATCTGATGGATCGTCAGATACTGACTCCCTCAAGCTAACGCCTCCGGGTGGGCATGGGTAGTACCCGCCCGGCGGGCGCGGGGGGCGACACGGGGGCGGACGCGCCGCCCCTTCCGCGCCTCTGGACCGACGGGGATCCACCCCCTACGCTCGGCCCATCACCTGACGGACAGTCAGATAAGGCCGCCTAGGGGGTCGCCGTGACCGAGAGCGAGACCAGGACCGAGACCGAGACCGCGTACGCCCTGGGCGCCTCACCGACGCTCTGGGAGCTCGTCGAGCGCCGCGCCGCGCTCACCCCCGACCGGCCCGTCCTGCTCCAGGAGGACCGCGTCCTCACCTTCGGCGGGCTGCGCGAGCGCGCCGAGCGCTGCGCCGCCGGCCTGCACGCCATGGGCGTCCGGCCCGGAACCGTCGTCGCCTGGCAGCTGCCGACCCGCATCGAGACGGCGGTCCTGTCGTTCGCGCTCGCCCGGCTCGGAGCCGTACAGACCCCCGTCATCCCCTTCTACCGGGACAAGGAGGTCGGCTTCGCGCTGCGCGAGTCCCGGGCCGAGTACTTCGCCGTGCCCGGCGTCTGGCGCGGCTTCGACCACACGGAGATGGCCCGGCGGCTCGGCGCGCGCGGGGTCTTCCGGGCGTACGACCCCGAGGACCTGCCCGACGGCGACCCCGCCGTCCTCCCCCCGCCGCCCGCCTCCGGCACCGACGTCCGCTGGATCTACTGGACGTCCGGCACCACCTCGGACCCCAAGGGCGTGCTGCACACGGACCGTTCGCTGCTCGCGGGCGGCGCCTGCCTCGCCCACGCGCTGCGCCTGACCTCCGCCGACGTCGGCTCGATGGCCTTCCCGTACGCGCACATCGCCGGGCCCGACTACACGGTGATGCTGCTGCTGTACGGCTTCCCCGCCGTGATGCTCGAACAGTTCGCGCTGCCCGGTTCGCTGGCCGAGTACCGCAGGCACGGGGTCACCGTCGCCGGCGGCTCCACCGCCTTCTACTCGATGTTCCTCGCCGAGCAGCGCAAGAACCCCGGCGAGCCCGTCATCCCCACCCTGCGGCTGCTCGCGGGCGGCGGCGCGCCCAAGCCTCCGGAGGTGTACCACGCGGTGCGCAAGGAGCTGGGGTGCCGGCTCACCCACGGCTACGGCATGACCGAGGTCCCCATGATCACCATGGGCGACCCCGAGGACACCGACGAGAACCTCGCCACGACCGAGGGCCGGCCGCCCGCCGCCATGGAGATCCGCGTCACCGACGACGGCGGGATACGGCTCCGGGGCGAGGCCGTCTGCCGCGGCTACCTCGACCCGGCGCAGACCGCCGCCGCCTTCGACGAGGACGGCTTCCTCGTCACCGGCGACGTCGGGCACCTGACCCCGAGCGGGCACCTCGTCCTCACCGGACGGGTGAAGGACATCATCATCCGCAAAGGCGAGAACATCTCGGCCAAGGAGATCGAGGACCTGCTCCACGAGCACCCGGCCGTCGGCGACGCCGCCGTCATCGGCCTCCCGGACCCCGAGCGCGGCGAACGCGTCTGCGCCGTCGTCGAGCAGCCCGAGGGCGCCGCGCCGCTCACCCTGGAGGGCCTGACGGCCTTCCTGCGGACGGCCGGGCTCTCCGTCCACAAGCTGCCGGAACAGCTGGAGGTGGTGGACGCCCTGCCCCGCAACGAGACCCTGCGGAAGGTGCTGAAGTACCGGCTCAGGGAGCGGTTCGGGGCAGCGGGGACACCGGCGGCGGAGGAATAGGGGCGGGGGCCGGGGCGGGCGCGGCGAGGGGCTCGCCCGCGAGGGCCGCCGGCACGTCCTCGTACACCTCGAAGAGCCGGGTGACCCCGAGCGCGGCGAACACCCGGGTCACGTGCCCGTGTCCCTCCCCCGCCTCGGGGAGGACGATCCGCAGCAGCCCGCCGCAGGAACGCAGCAGCCGGCGGGCGGCCACGAGCACGCCGATCCCGCTGGAGTCGCAGAACCTCACCCCGGAGAGGTCGACGACGAGATGGTGCCGGCCGGCGGCCACGGCGTCGTGGACCCGCCGCCGCACCCGGGGCGAGGTCAGCAGGTCCAGCTCACCGCGCAGGCGCAGCACCGTCCATCCGGCGCGCTCGTCCTCGTCGGCCTCGATCGTCGTCACGGACGGGCGCCTGCCCCACGGGACTCCGCCGAAACCCCCCGTGCCGGGTATGACGCTTTCCTTACCATCCGCGCCCTCGTGAAGGCCGCACTTGCGGCAAACGGGGGTGCGTCGTCGGCGCCTCGCACTAGTTTGGGGCGGAGGACCGGACAGGACGGGACAGGAACCGACAGCGGCACGACGGTACGGCACGACGGCAAGGCGCCACGGCACAGGGAAGCGGAAGGCGGAGGGCTCGGATGGCGACGGACACACCACCGCGCTGGGACCGCAGGATGCAGCAGCGGCTCGCACGCGGCGAGGCCGCCGCCCTCGGCGAGCTGTACGACCGCTACGCCTCCCTCGTGCACAGCCTCGCCCACCGCGTCCTCGACGACGACCAGGCGGCCGACCAGGTCACCCGCGAGGTCTTCGGCTACATCTGGGAGAACCCGGAGGCGTACGACCCCCGGCAGGGCAATCTGCGCTCCTGGGTGGCCGGGGTGACCCAGCGGACGGCCGTGCACCGGCTGCGGCAGACCGAGGCGACGGCGTACGCGGAGACCGGCGTCGGCTCGGCGGAGGAGCTGGAGGCCAAGGTGCGCCGGGCCTCCGTCGCCGCCCGCGCCGACTACATCGTCACCTCGATGCCGGCCCCGCTCCGCAAGGCGCTCGAACTGGCGTACTTCCAGCGGCGCGACTACCGCCAGACCGCCGCCGACCTGTCGATCAGCCACGAGGAGGCCAGACGCCGGCTCCGGCTCGGCCTCCAGCTCCTCTCCTCGGCCAACACCCGCCCGCTGGACGGACCGCCGGGCGGCTACGGGCGGGCGCTGTGACGGCGGCGAACGGCGAGGGCGACGACCTCGCACGCGCCCCGTGGATACCGGCTCCGAGGGAGTCGGCCGACGACCACGCCGACCTCGCGGAGCCGCCCCCGGCCCTCTCCCACACCGTGCTCAAGTCCCTCCTCGGGGCGTGGGCGCTGTCGGCGTGCTCGGCGGCGGAGACGCGGGCGGTGGAGGACCACCTCACGGCCTGCGCCCCGTGCGCGGACGAGGCGCTGCGCCTGCGCGACGCGGTGACGCTGCTCCACGAGGACCGGGACCTCGACCTCGACCCGCTCCTGCGCTCCCGGGTCCTGGAGAACTGCCTCGGCCGCCGCCCGGCCCGCATCCCGGTGCCGGCGTGGGCGACGCCGTACGACGCGGAGACCGCCCGGCTCGACGCGCTGCTGCGGGACATCGGCGAGTCGGAGTGGCACGCGCCGGTCCGGCTCAAGTGGCACGAGGACGACCGCCCGGCCCGGCGGAAGTCGACGGTCGCGGGCGTGATCGGCCACCTCCTGGCGGTCGACGGCCTGGTGTCGGGCGCGCTGGGCCTCACGGACCCCCTGGGCCCCGACGTCTCCCCGGACCTCACCGCCACCGAGCGGACGGAGGCCTTCTGGGAGTCCCTCGACCGCCCGCCGAACCGCTCCCTCCGGGCCCCCTGGCGGGACCAGAGCCACACCCTGATCCGCACGGTCTCCTTCGCGGGCCGCGAGGTCGCCGACCTGACCGTCACCTACGGCGACTTCGCCCTCCCCCTGAAGGACGCCCTGCTGGAGCGGGCCTTCGAGTGCTGGCTCCACGCGGACGACATCGCGAACGCGGTGGCCTACCCGTACGACCCGCCGAGCGGGCCGCACCTCCACGGGATGATCGACCTGGCGGCCCGCCTGCTGCCGGCCGCCGTCGCCCAGCGCCGCCGCACGGGCCGGGCGGCCCCGGCCCGCGGCCTCGTCACGGCGGGCGCGCCGGGCCGCTCGCTCCATCTGGAGGTGGAGGGCGCGGGCGGTGGCCACTGGTACATCGCCCTGGACTCCCCGGCGGCACTCGGCTCCCCCGACCACGCGGTCGCCCAGGTCGCCCTGGACGGCGTCGAGTTCTGCCGCCTGGTGGCCGGCCACATCACCCCCGAGGAAGCCGCCGCCGGCCAGACCGGCGACCGTCAGGCCATCCAGGACGTCCTGGCGGCCGCCGCCTCCCTGAGCCACCTGTGACCGGACGCCCACCCGGGCGCGGTCCGGCGCGGTGGGGTCAGGTGAAGACGACGGTGCGGCGGCCGTTGGGGAGGATGCGGCGCTCGGCGTGCCACTTGACGGCTCGCGCCAGCGCCTGGCACTCCACGTCGCGCCCGATCGCGACAAGCTGGTCCGGCGTCACCTCGTGACCGACCCGCTCGACCTCCTGCTCGATGATCGGCCCCTCGTCGAGGTCCGCCGTGACGTAGTGCGCCGTCGCCCCGATCAGCTTCACCCCCCGCGCGTGCGCCTGGTGGTAGGGCTTCGCGCCCTTGAAGCTCGGCAGGAAGGAGTGGTGGATGTTGATGATCCGCCCGGACAGCCGCTTGCACAGGTCGTCCGACAGCACCTGCATGTACCGCGCGAGCACGACCAGCTCGACGCTCTCCGCCTCGACGAGCGCGAGCAGCTCCGCCTCCGCCTCCGCCTTCGTCTCCTTCGTCACGGGAATGTGCCGGAAGGGGATGTCGTACGAGGCGACGAGCTCCGCGAAGTCCGTGTGGTTGGAGACGACCGCGACGATCTCGACGGGCAGCGCCCCGATGGACGACCGGAAGAGCAGGTCGTTCAGGCAGTGGCCGAACTTCGACACCATCAGCACGACCCGCATGCGCTCGTCGGCGCGGTGGATCTGCCAGTCCATCTGGAAGGAGTCGCCCACCGCCGCGAAGCTCGCCCGCAGCTTCTCCACCGTCACCGGCGCCTCCGCCGAGAAGTGGACCCGCATGAAGAAGAGACCGGTGTCACGGTCTCCGAACTGCTGACTGTCCTCGATGTTGCATCCGGTGATGAAGAGGTAGCTCGACACGGCGTGCACGATGCCCTGCTTGTCCGGGCACGAGATGGTGAGGACGTACTGGTCGGTCATCGGGACAGCGTGCCACACCGCACGTCCCCGCCCGTACCCCGTCCGCCCTCCGGAACACCCCGCCCGGCGGGCCTCACGCGCGCGTGAGGATCCTCAGCACGTCGAGCGAGCGCGGCGGCACGTCCGGCTCGTCCCCGTCGGCCGTCGCGAGCCGCACGTGCGCCTCGCGCGCGGCGCGGACCGCCTCGGGCCAGCCCGGGTGCTCCAGGTACGCGGAGACGGGCGCGTCGGGACCGACCTGGTGCAGGATCCGCAGCACCCGCAGGACGGCGACGTCCACGAGCTGCGCCTCCCCCGAGTCGCGGAAGATCGCGCCGACGTACTTCTCGGCGGACCAGTTGTCGAGCCAGGTGTCCTCGACGAGCCGGTAGACGGCGTCGGTCACGTCCCCGTACCCCTCCTGGCCGGCGAGCCAGACGGACCGGTGGAACACGGGATCGGAGAGCATGTGCAGCGCCGATCGCACATTCGTGCGCCAGCGCCACCACGGCATGTCGTTGAGCGGCATGCCGCCCATGGTGGAGGAGCGACGGCCGCGACGGGAAGGGTTCACCGAACCGGGGGCGGCACTGGGGGCGGCACTGGACGCGGTACTGGACATCGTCCGATCGTACGGTCGCCCACCGACAAGCGGAGTCACACCCTCCTCTTAGACCCCTCGACCCCCGTAATTCACCTCCAAGTCACCCTTCGTTGAACAGTGCACACTCCCGCGTTACCCATGAGGCGGAATGGTGCGTGCTCATGACCGGTAGGCGACTGTCCACTCTCCTCGCGTCCGTCACCGCCGCGGCGGCCGGCGCGTCGCTCCTCACCGGGTGTGGCGTGCTCCCTGGTGCCACGGGGGGCTCCAGGGAGCCCGTCACGGTGATGACCTGGGCCCCCGACCAGACCCGCGCGACCAACATGCCCGGCATGCCCGCCATGGCCCAGACGTACGCGCGCTGGGTGAACTCCCAGGGCGGCATCGACGGCCACGAACTACGCGTCCTCACCTGCAACGAACAGAACACCCCGACCGGCGCGGCCGCCTGTGCCCGCCGCGCCGTGCGCGAGAAGGCCGTCGCCGTCGTGGGCTCGTACAGCCAGAACGGCCGCGCCTTCATGGCCCCCCTCGAAGCCGCCGGCATCCCCTACATCGGGGGCTACGGCATCACCGAGGACGAGTTCACCAGCCCCCTCTCGTACCCCGTCAACGGCGGCCTCGCCGCCCTGCTCGCCGGGCACGGCATGCAGCTCGCCGCGGACTGCGGCACGGTCTCCCTGGTCCGCCCCGACACCCTCGCCGGCGACCGGCTGCCCAAGCTGCTCGACGCCGGCCTGAAGAAGGCCAGCAAGCGCGGCGCCGTCGACATCCCGGCCGTCGAGGACGCCACCGAGTACACCACCCAGGCCACCCGCGCCCGGAACAAGGCCGGCACGGCGGACGGCTGCGTCGCCGCCGTCCTCGGTGAGCGGACCCAGACCTTCTTCGACTCCTTCCGGCGGCTCCCGGAGTCCGCCGGCGGCGCCGAGGCCGACGACTCCGGCTCCGACTCCGACTCCGGCTCCGACGCGGGCCGGGAACCGATCCGCATCTCGTCCGTCCTCGGCAGCGTCGGCCAGCCCGTCATCGACCGCACCGGCGGCACCCGCAGCCCCTTCGAGGGCGCCTACGTCACCGGCTGGTACCCGGAGGCGGACGACAAGAGCTGGGAGTCGATGCGCAAGGTCGTCAAGGAGCACGCCTTCGCCGACAACCGGGTCGACCCGACCGACACCGGCGTGCAGACCACCTGGATCGCGTACACCGTCCTCAAGCAGGTCATCGAGTCCCTCGACGCCGACACGGTCACCAGCGCGCGGATCACGCAGGCCCTCGACCACGGCGCCCGCGTGGAGACCGGCGGCCTCACCCCGCCGCTGCGCTGGATGTACGAGGACCTGCTCGGCGCTCCCGACTTCCCCAGGATCGTCAACCACGCGGTGACGTTCCAGGTGGTCAGGAAGGGCCGGCTCGTCGCCCAGAAGCCCGGCTTCGTCGACGTCGGCCCCACCCTCACCAACCGGGGCTGACCGACCGGTCCGCCCCGGTCCTTCCGCCCCGGCCCGCCCCAGGTCCGCCGCCCCTACAGCTGGGTGGCGGACCGCTTCGTCAGTCCGTACTTCCCGGCGGTCGGGTTCCACAGCCCGGCCGCCTCCTGCTTCGCCTCGGTCGCCTCGCCGCTCTTCGCGTTGGCCGCCTTGTGCCGGTTGGTCGACTTGGCCTGGCCGCCCTTGCAGGCGTTCTTGGCCTTCATCTGGTCGGCCCAGCCCGCGTAGTGGTCGTCGGCCTCGGCCGACGCCTGCCACGCGCGCGTGAGGGCCGCCTTCAGCGCCGCGTTGTCCGGGAGCTTGTCGACGCTCAGCGTCTGCAGCTTGGTCACCAGACCCCGCCGCTGCTCGGCCGCGCCCCGCAGGTCGGTGGCCGCCTTGTCGAGGTTCTTGCACTGCCTGATCGACTCGACCGCGCTGATCACCGCGTCCCGGCTGTCGTTGCTGGTCGCGAGGAGCTTGTCCAGCTCCTTCGCCTGCGGCTCCGCCGGGTCGTCCTTCTTCTCCGGCGCCGGAGAGGCGCCGTCGCCCGAGGCCGACGGCGCCGCGCTCGGCGCGACGCTCGTCCCCGCCGTCGGCTCCTTCTCGTCGTCGCCACCGCTGAGCAGGGCGCCCACGCCGAGACCGACGACCGCGCAGCCCACCACGACGGCCGCGATCAGCGCGACCGGCGACTTCCGGCGCGGCGCGGGCTCGTCGTCGTAGTAGTAGTCGTCCTGCTGCCCGCCGGGCGCCTGGTAACCGCCGCCGCCCTGGTAGCCGTACTGCTGCTGCGGCGGCTGGTGGTGCTGGGGCTGCTGCTGGTACGGAGCCGGGGCGGGCTGCTGGTACGCCGGGGGCGCGGGCTGCGCCGGCGCCGAGTCCCGGAACAGGGAGTCGAACTCGGCGGGCGGCTGCGACGGCCCCGGACCACCCGGCACCGGACCGCCCGGCACCGGACCGCCCGGCACCGGACCGCCGCTCCCCGGCAGGGGGGCTATGTACTGCGTCGCGTCCGAGGCACCCGTCGGCGCCCCCGCGGGCGGCTGCGGCAGCGGCCCGGTCCCCAGGAACTGCGTCTGCGCGCCGCCCCCGGCACCGGCCACCGGAGCGATGTGCTGCGTCGCCTGCATGTCCGCGACCGGAGCGGCGGCCGGCGGCGGATAGCCGTACCCGGCGGGCGGGCCCACCGGCGGCACGCCCCCGGGCACGGGCGCGATGTGCTGGGTCGCCTGCATGTCGGCCGCGCCGTGCGCGGCGACCGGCGGCGGATAGCCGTACCCCGCGGGAGGACCCGCCGGAGGACCGGCCGGAGGACCCGCCGGAGGCATCGGCGCGCCCTGCGGCTGCGCCGGGATCGGCGCGAGGTACTGCGTGGCCTGGAGATCACCGGCGGCCGGCGCCTCGGGCGGCAGCGGCTGCGCGGGGGGCAGCGGCTGCCCGCCGGGCTGGGGCGGACCGCCCGCGGGGCCCCAGGCACCACCCCACGCCTGCGCGCCCCCCTGCTCCGGACCCTGTCCGTTCTGCGTCACCGGGACTCCTACTGATGGACCGACCTACGGAATCGTCGGCTCACGCTACCGGGTGGGTCCGGGGCTCCGCACACACGTGTGAGACCGGTAACACCCTTCCCATGGAACGGAACCGCCCCACGAGCCGTCCGCTCACACCGCGTGCACCTCCAGGCGCGCCTCGAACTCCCGGACCACCGCCTCGCCCGCGTACGGCTCCAGGCGCTCCCTCAGCTCCTCCAGGTACTCCGCACCGCGCGACGACCTCAGCGTGCCGAGGAGTTCGAGCGCGCGCGTGCCCGTGCGGCACGCCTCCTCGATCTCCCGCTGCTCCACGCGCGCGTGCGCGAGCAGCGCGAGCCCGATCGCCCGCCGCCGCGCCCGCGTCTCCGGATGCCCGGCCAGCGACTCCTGCGCCGCCCGCACCGCCGCGCCCGCCCGCCCCAGGTCCCGGTAGCAGTGCGCCAGTTCGTCCGCCAGATAGGCCTCGTCGAAGTGGGCGATCCACGCCGGGTCGTCGCCCGACTCCGGATCGGCCGCCTCCAGCGCGCGTACGGCACGTCCCGCCGCCGACTCGAAGGCCCGGTCGTCGCCCATCAGCGCGTGCCCGCGCGCCTCCGCCGCCAGGAACATCGCCTGGGCCCTCGGCGGCACCCCGCCCCGGGTCCCCTCCTGCGCGGCGCGCGCCAACTGGGCGATCTCCCGGGGGTTCCCGAGCTCCGCCGCCAGGTGGCTCATCGATGCGGCCAGCACGTAGCCGCCGTAGGCGCGGTCCCCGGCCGCCTGCGCGAGCCGCAGCGCCTGGATGTAGTACCGCTGCGCCAGGCCCGGCTCGCCCGTGTCCACCGCCATGTACCCGGCCAGCTCGGTCAGTCGGGCGACCGCGCCGAACAACTCCCTCCCCACCTCCTCCCGGTAGGAGCCGGACAGCATCCCGGAGACCACGCTGTCGAGGTAGTGGACCACCACCGGGCGGACGTGCCCGCTGCCGAAGCGCCGGTCGAGGTCGACGAGCGCCGCCGTCGTCTCCCGTACCGCCGCCACGTCCGCGCGCCCCACCCGGGCCCCGGCCGCCCGCGCCACCTGCGCGTCGACGCCGCTGATCAGCCAGTCGCGGCTGGGCTCCACGAGCGCGGAGGCGGCGACCGTGGACCCGGTCAGGAAGTCCCGGCGGCCCACGTCGCTGCGGTACAGCTCGCAGACCTGCTCGATCGCGCCGAGCACGGTCGGGGCGAACTGGAGGCCGACGCCCGCCGCGAGGTTCCGGCCGTTGGCCATCCCCACCTCGTCGATCGTCACCGCCCGCCCGAGCTTGCGGCCGATGGCCTCCGCGATGATGCCGGGCGCCCGGCCGCGCGGCTGCTGCCCGCGCAGCCAGCGCGCCACCGAGGTCTTGTCGTACCGCAGGTCGAGACCGCGCTCCGCGCCGACCATGTTGACCCTGCGGGCGAGACCGGCGTTGGAGCACGCGGCCTCCTGGATGAGCGCCTGGAGCCGTTCGTTGGGCTGTCGCGGCACGAGTGGCCTGGCTGCCATGAGTGGAACCCCCAGACGGGACGGGTACGGACACGAAGGGATCACTGCCCGGCGGATATCCGGTCAATGCCGATGTGAACACGCGAAACCGGACACGTCGGCGGGCCGTCCGCGGCACCCCGCCCCACCCCGTGCCGTGTCCGCCCCGCCCTCTTCCGTACCCCTCCCCCGCTCCCCGGTCCCCCGCGCGCCCCCGCGCGTGCACCCATGCGCCCCGCATGCAGGATCGATGCCTCACTCCCGGCGCCGCCCCGCCCGTAACCCCAGGTGACGGGGGCAGTTGTCTTCGACGTGGATGAGACCATCGGAGTCACGACGGAAGCCGCACAGATCCCCAAGCAGCGAGGCGAGCAGCTGCTCGACAGCGCCGTGCGGTATGCGGAGGAGCGGCACTGGGACGTGTTCCCGGGGACCTGGCTGGAAGCCGTCGACGGCCGGGAGCGCTGCTCCTGCGGCACCGCCGACTGCCCCCTGCCCGGCGGACACGCCGTGAGGCCCGACTGGGCGACGCTGGCGACCGGGAGCGGGGTGGGCGCCCGGCGCATGTGGTCGAAGCAGCCGAAGTCGTCGATCCTCCTCCCCACCGGCCGCACCTTCGACGCGATCGAGGTCCCCGAGGCGGCCGGTTTCCTCGCGCTCGCCCGCATGGAGCGGATGGAGCTGACGCTGGGCCCTGTGACCTGCACGCCGGACCGCCGGATGTTCTTCTTCGTGCTGCCGGGCGCCGCCGCCAAGGTGCCCGACCTGATCCGCAAGCTCGGCTGGGCCCCGTCCGCGCTCGACCTCACCACGCGCGGGGAGGGGCATTACGTCGCGGCGCCGCCCACCCGGATCGGCGGCCGGGGCGCGGTGCAGTGGGCGCGCCGCCCCACGCCCGCCAACCGCTGGCTGCCCGACGCGGAGGAGCTGATCAGCGCGCTGGCGTACGCGTGCGGGCGCGAGGCGGCGGAGGCGCGGTCACGCCGTCAGTGACCTGGGGTTCTCCCCGGACGGCCCCTTAGGGTGGCCGGAACGGCGCGAACAGGCGTCGCAGGGGACAACCGAAGGGTTGACGGACCATGCCCGACCAGGCATTTGACGGGACGTTCGAACCGACGGGCGCCGCACCGGAGAACTCCGGCGCGGCGCCCGCGGTGCAGGTGGAGGGGGTGTGGAAGCGGTTCGGGCAGCAGATCGCGGTGAACGGGATCGATCTGGTGCTGCCCGCGGGGAAGTTCATCGGTCTCGTCGGGCCCAACGGCGCCGGCAAGACCACCACCCTCTCCATGATCACCGGCCTGCTGCGGCCGGACGCCGGCCGGATCCGGGTGGCCGGCCACGACGTGTGGCGGGACCCCGAGTCGGTGGCGCAGGTGAAGGCCAGGATCGGGATCCTGCCGGAGGGGCTGCGGCTCTTCGAGCGGCTCTCGGGCCGTGAACTCCTCGCGTACAGCGGGCGGCTGCGGGGGCTGCCCGGTGCGGAGGTCGACAAGCGGGCCACCCAGCTCCTGGACGTCCTGGACCTGGCGGGTTCGCAGCACAAGCTGGTCGTCGACTACTCGACCGGCATGCGGAAGAAGATCGGGCTCGCGGCGGCGCTGCTGCACAACCCGGACGTGCTCTTCCTCGACGAGCCCTTCGAGGGCGTCGACCCGGTGTCGGCGCAGACCATCCGCGGCGTCCTGGAGCGGTACACCTCCTCCGGCGCGACCGTGGTCTTCTCCAGCCACGTCATGGAGCTGGTGGAGTCGCTGTGCGACTGGGTCGCGGTGATGGCCGGGGGCCGGATCCGGGCGCAGGGTCCGCTGGCGGAGGTGAAGGGCTCGGCCGCGACCCTCCAGGAGGCGTTCCTGGAGCTGGTGGGCGCCCACGACCGGGCGGCGGCGGGGGACTCGCTGGACTGGCTGGGCGGCGCGCGGGGAGACCGCTCGTGAGCGCCCCGGCCACCGCCGGCGCTTCGACCCCCGCGTCCGCCCCCGCCTCCGAGCCGTCGCTCACCCCTCTCTTCGTCCGGCTGAAGCTGTCGCTGCTGCGGAACGGGCTGCGGCAGTCCGGCGGGCGCACGGCCGCGTTCGTCGCCTCCCTGGTGGTGGTGGTGCTGATCGCCGCCTTCATGGTGCTGGGCTTCCTCCTGCTGCGGGGGCACGAGGCCGCCGGGGCGGTCGCGGTGCTGACGGCCGGGGTCTTCGGGCTCGGCTGGGCGGTGATGCCGCTGTTCCTGCCGAGCGGGGACGAGACGCTCGACCCGTCGCGTCTGGTGATGCTGCCGCTGCGGCCGCAGCCCCTGGTGCGGGCGCTCCTCGCGGCCTCGCTGGTGGGCACCGGACCGCTGTTCACGCTCTGTCTGGCGGTCGGGGCGGTGGCGGCCGTGGCGCACGGGACGGCGGCGACGGTGACCGCGGTGCTCGCGGTGCCGCTGGTGCTGCTCGTGTGCGTGGCGCTGTCGCGGGCGATCGCCACGGCGAACGTACGGCTGCTGACCTCCCGCAAGGGCCGGGACATGGCGCTGCTGAGCGGTCTGCTGATCGCGCTCGGCATCCAGGCGGTCAACTTCGGCGCCCAGGCGCTGGGTCGCGCGGAGGACCTGTCGGTGCTCGACACGGCGGCGTCGGTGGTGGGCTGGCTGCCGCCGGCGTCGGCGGTGGCGGCGGTCGACTCCGCGGCCGACGGCGATCCCGCGCTCGC
This sequence comes from Streptomyces sp. NPDC047974, assembly GCF_040653375.1. Classification (NCBI taxonomy): domain Bacteria; kingdom Bacillati; phylum Actinomycetota; class Actinomycetes; order Kitasatosporales; family Streptomycetaceae; genus Streptomyces; species Streptomyces sp. NPDC047974. The sequence goes on along the minus strand of NZ_JBEZNU010000012.1, from coordinate 28,726 downwards.
CGCGGCGCGGCTGCTGCTCGCCGTGGCCGCCCTGGCGGCGCTGCTGTGGTGGTGGCGGCGGAGCCTGGTGCGGCTGATGGTCGAGCCGGACGGTTCGACGATCGGCGCGGCCCCGGACTCGGTGAAGGACCCGGCGGCGGGGCGGGGGCTGCTGGCGCGGCTGCTGCCCGAAGGCCGTACGGGCGCGGTGATGGAACGTTGCTTCCGCTACATCTGGCGCGACCCGAAGACCAAGGCGGCCTGGGTGTCGGCGCTGGCGGTCGGCGCGCTCGTCCCGCTGTTCAACGCCTTCCAGGAGAACGGCTCGGTCTACTGGGCGTGCTTCGCGTCGGGGATGCTCGGCGTGCAGATGTTCAACCAGTTCGGGCAGGACTCGTCGGCGTTCTGGATGGTGGCGCAGACGATCTCGTCCCGGGAGGACGCGTACGCGGAGCTGCGCGACCGGGCGTACGTGATGACCGCGATCACCGTTCCGTTCACGGTCGTCGTGGCCATGGCGACGGCCGCGGCCACCGACGGCTGGACCCAGCTCCCCGAGGTCTTCGGGATGTCGTTCGCCCTGCTCGGGGCGATGCTGGCGCTCGGCGTGGTCACCTCGGTGCGGTACCCGTACGGGATCCCCCAGGACTCGCGCCGCAATGTGGCGCCCGGCCAGGGCGGCATGGCCGTCGCGGCGATCTTCGGCGGCATGTTCGGCGGCCCCCTGCTGTGCGCCCCGCTGATCGCCCTCCTCGTCTGGCTGCGCGTCTCCGACCAGCACGGCCTCCTGTGGCTGCTGCTCCCCCTGGGCGTCACCTACGGCGCCCTGCTCCTGTGGGGCGCCCTCCGCCTGATGTCGGGCCGCATGGTGCGCCGCCTGCCGGAGATCCTGGCGGCGGTCGGCAAGGGCTGAGGCGGTTCCGGGCACGGCGAAGGGGCGTCCACGCGCGCGTGGACGCCCCTTTTCCGATCCCCGGGCCTTCGGGTCCGGCGGTCCCCGGCGGTCGGAAGACGGGCCGGAAGCCGTTCACCGGGACGTCCGGGCCCGCGATGTCGCGGCGTACGCCGCTTCGTACGCGTCAGTCGGCGCGGCGGAACGTGTGGGTGACCGTGATCGGGCCGACGATGTGCGCGTTGAAGTCGTCCAGTTCCTCGGCCGGCACCCACAGCTCCAGGATCGTGCTGCCGCCGGCCTGACGGACGGGGTAGCGGGCGAGGAAGGCGGTGTCGACCTCGAACCGGGTGACGTGGCCGGCGCCGCTGTGCTTCACGTTCCAGTCGCGGGCGATGCGGATCGCGTAGTCCTCGTCGAGCACCGGGTAGAAGATCGGCTGCTCGGGCAGGCGCGGCGGCCAGGCCCGCCACCCGAGCTCGCGGACGAGCGCGAGCTCCTCGGGCCCGGTGGGGCGCCAGAGGGTCGTCGTCGGCCGGGCCTGCGGGCGGGAACTGGTCATGGCGGGCAACGTATCCGGCCGTCGCGAACGGCGGCCACGGGTTTTCCACAAGCGGTTGTCCACAGGGGTGTCGGGGGCGGGGGGAGCGGGCCATGATGCTGACGAGGGGCACGGGACGGGCAACGACTGGGGGAGGTTCGCATGGGGTTCTTCGGGCGACGGAAGAAAAGGCCCACGGGGGCGGAGCCGGGGGCGGCGGGTGCGGCGGCACAGGTGACGCACGTGGACCGCGACCGGCTGAAGCAGCTGACGCAGGAGGCGTACGAGGAGGGGGTCGGCCACCAGGTGCTGCCGAGCCGGGCGCGGGCGGCGCTCGACGCCTTCGACCGCTCGGCCGGCCATCTCGACGAGCTGTTCCGGTCGGCTCCGGACGACCCACAGCTCTGGCACATGCGCGGCGCACTGCTCTACTCACGGGCCGGCACCCACCTCGCCCTGGGCCGGCACGAGGCGGCGACGGCGGACCTGACCGCCTGCGTGGACGCCTACGGAAGGAGCGGCCTGCCCGACGCGGCCCTCCTGGCGGCGGACGCCCGGATACGCCGGGCCCGGGCGTACGGCGAAGCGGGACGCCCGATGGCGGCCCTGGCGGACGTGGACCAGGCGATCGGCGCGTACGTGCAGGCGGGCGCGTACGAGTCACCGCACCCGCTGCTCCCGGACTTCGCGCGGGTCCTGGCGCTGGCGGCGACCGTCCAGCTGAAGGTCGGGGACGTGGACCAGGCCCTGGCCTGCGCCCGCCAGTCCCTCGCCCGCTACCAGGACCTGACCCGGCAGCGCGGCGGCCTCGGCCGCGAGGAGGCCGGCTACATGGCGGACGCGGCCGGCGACACCGCCTCCCTCCTGGAGGCGGCCCGCGGCAACTGGGACGCGGCACGGGCGGTGAACCAGGTGGTCAGCGAAGCGGCGGAAGCGGGCGTGGGGAACCTGGGCCAGGCCCTGGCCAGGGAGGGCCTCCACCTGCGCCTCTCGGGCCGCGCCCGCCAGGCGGAACCGCTCCTGGCCCGAGCGGAGCAACTGGCACCGGGGGCGCCCGCCCGGGAGGAGGAACGGGCCGCCCTCCCCCTCCCTCCGTCCCTGGCCCAGTCCCTGACCACCGCCGAGTCGCTCCTCCAGGACCGCGGGGACGCCCCGCTCCCCCCACGTGAAGTGGCCTCCCTCCGGAAGGAATTGACGGACCACGAGTCGTACTCGGCCTCGGTGCGCGTCCGGATGGGCTCCACCTTCGCCCCCAAGGCGGCCGCCCTGGCGAGCCTCGCGAACCTCCTCCTCCAGGAGGGCCACGTGGCGGAGGCCTGGCGCACGGCCCTGGAGACCCACCTCATATGCGACTCCATCGTCCGCCGCGCCACCGACGCCGGCGAGGACCTGCTCCCCGCCCTGGCCGCCCCCTGGCGCGACGCCCTGGCAGTGGCCGCCGAGGCGGCCCGGGCAGCGGACCGCCCGACCTTCACGGAGGACGTGAGGACCATGGCTGCAGCCCTCGCCACCGCCCTGGACGGCGGGTGAGCACGAGGCGGTCCCGCCGCTGAGTACCCGTACTCACGCCGTCGCGCGGCCCCCGGTCCACAGTGGTGATCACCAACGGACCGACCCGAGGAAGCGACCGATGCCGACTGCGCCCCACCCCCGCCGCGAACCGCTCCCCCGTCGGCTCCTCACGCTGGCCGCGGGCAACCGGCTCGCCCGGGCGTACCTGGCGGTGTTCGCCGTCTCCCTGATCGTCACGTTCCTCGCCCCGGAGAGCCCCTTCGCCGGAAGCTCCCTGCTGCTGACGGCGCCCCTGTCCTTCCTCCCGGTGTTCGTCCCCGTCGGCCCCGGCGCCGGGATCGACGGGGTGGCCGACGTCGCGGGAGTCGCGGCCTTCGCCCTCTGGCACCTCCTGTGCGCCCTGGTGAACGCCGCCGCGCTCGGCGCCCTCGCCACCAGGTCCGCGGCCCTCCGGCCGGCCGGCCCGCGCGAGGCCCGCCGGCCGGGGGTTCGGGCCTTGCTGGCGCCCGCCGTGGACAACTGGCCGGCGCGTGTCTACCTCGCCGTCGTCGCGGTGGCGCTCGGGTTCTTCCTGTGCGCGGCGTACGTGCTGCCGGATCCCGGGTTCGCCGGGATCTACCCCCTGATGGCCACGGCGCCGCTCGGCTTCGTCGCGCTGGCGGTGTCGTCGCCCGTCGAGTTCCTCTCCTCGGCCGCCTGGCTGAGCCCGTTGGTCTTCTCCCTCGGGGTGGCCCTGGCCGGGCTGGTCAACGCCGTGCTGCTCGGCCTGCTCACACGCAGGCTGCGGCCGCGGGAACCGCGACCGGCCACCTGAGGTCCACCCGCGGCCTCACCCCGTGGAAGGCTTCCGGGAGCCTTCCCGGAGTCGCTCGGCGAAGGCCCGGGCCGCCGCCAGGTCCTCGGCGTTCGGGCGCTGCTTGTTGATGCCGCCGACGAGCTTGAAGGGCATGACCGTGTCGAGTGCCCGACACGTGAAGCTCGCTGCCACCTCGAAGCCCTTGGTTTCGAGGAGACGGGTCAGGGGGCGGGTGAACGGGGCGGGGGGCAGCTCGGGGAAGCCACTGGTGGCGAAGACGAACGCCCTGCCCCGCCCGCCGGGAAGAGCCTTGACGAAGCCGGTCAGGCGGGGGTGCATCCGTCCGTGGAAGACCCCGGAACCGAAGCCCACGAGATCGGCCCCGGCAAGCTCCTCCGGGTCGGCCTCCTCCGGGGAGACGACCTTCGCGTCGAGCACCTGGGCCATGACGTCCGCGACACGACGGGTGTTGCCGTGCGACACGGAGGCGCACACGATGACGGTCCTCATCCTCACGATCCCCTCTCTCACTTCTCCCGGTTCTGCAGTGAGGACCGCCCGGCGGCGTCGGATGTGACAGCGACGCCCGACGCGCAGGGCCTCCGTCCCGGTGGGGGACGGAGGCCCTGTGCCGTGGGGCGCCGCTCGTCGTGGGGCGTGGCCGCTAGAAGACGGCGTTCATGTCGTCCCAGTTGTAGTCGCTGTCGTGGTGGGAGCCCGCGTTCAGGCCGCCGGTGCCCCTGCCCGTGTACACGATCATGCAGCCGGCTCCGGCGCAGTTGCCGCCCGTGAGGGACGCCGAGGCACCGCTGCCGGTGATGGCCAGCAGGTCGTTGGGGTCGCCGTACTCGATGTTGCCGATCCCGACGAAGGTCTTCATCACGTTCCAGCCGCTGCCGACGAGGACGCGGGAGCCGAGGGCCCCGGGCTTGGTCGGGTAGCGCCAGAGCTTGCCGGTCGACGCCTCGCGGGCGAGGAGGTCGGCCCGGCCGTCGCCGTTCATGTCACCGGGGGCGACGAGCGCGTTCATCGCGTTCCAGCCGCCGGAGCCGATCAGCTTGCGGGCGCCCAGACCGGTGCCCGTACCGGGGTACATCCACAGCTTGCCCGTGGACTTCTCCACCGCCAGCACGTCGGAACGACCGTCGCCGGACAGGTCACCGAACGCGGTGACGTGGTTCATCGCGTTCCAGCCGCCCGAACCGATCAGCACACGCGAGCCGACGTAACCCGTGCCGGAGCCCTTGTACAGCCACAGCTTGCCGGTGGACGCCTCGCGGGCGATCACGTCCTCCTTGCCGTCACCGGAGAAGTCACCGTGCCGGGTCAGGGCGTTCATCGCGTTCCAGCCCGGGCCCACCAGCTTGCCGCTGTCGTCACCCGGGAGGAACCACAGGCGGCCGGCCTTGTCGCGGACCAGGAGGTCCGACCGGAGGTCGCCGTCGAGGTTGGCGAAGGAGGACCGGGTCGAGGACTCGGAGAAGACGTACCAGCTCGGGTAGGCGGGACCCGTGCACTCGCGGTACGTGGGGACGAGCTTCAGCGAGCTCATCGAGTTCAGGCCCATGTACCCCCACTCCGTGCCGCCCGGGTCGGGCTCACGGGTGCCGACGCTCCAGTAGGAGGTCGTGTAGTGGGGCTCGTCGTAGCCGCACGCGTACATGTTCGTGCGGTTGGAGACCGCGTTGATCTTGTTGTCCCACGTGCCGAGCGTCGGCATGCTCGTGGTGGTCTTGAGCATCGTGCCCGTGGCGTGCGCCGTCGTCCAGGCGCAGAAGTAGCCCTTCGGACAGTCGCTCGGCTCCGCCTGGGCGGGTGCGGCCGTCGCCACGCCGAGCGCTCCCAGGGTCGCCAGGCCCAGCAGGGTCGCCAGGCCCCGTCTCATCGTCTTGCGCAACTTCCTCTTCCCCTCCCCAAGCCCGTGCGCGGGAGGCGGCTGCCGCCTCCCGCGCACGGGTACGTCGTTCGTGCGGTGTGTCAGAACTGGCCGTTCAGGCCGTGCCAGGACTCGCTCTCCAGGGCGCCCGGCTGGAAGCCGTTCGTGGAGCGTCCGGCGTAGACGACCAGGTTGCCCACGCCCCGGCCCATGTTCGACCAGTAGGTGCTGTTCGTGACGGCGGCCAGGTCGGTGTGGCCGTCGCCGGTGTGGTCGCCGACCGCGAGGAAGCCGGCCATGACGTTCCAGCCGCCGCCGATGAGCACGCGGGTGGCGAGGCCGCCGGTCTTGCCCGGGTACAGCCACAGCTTGCCGGTGGACGGTTCGCGGGTGAGGAGGTCGGCCTTGCCGTCCTTGGTCATGTCGCCGAAGCCGACGAGGGCGTTCATCGCGTTCCAGCCGCCGGAGCCGACCAGCTTGCGGGCGCCCAGACCGGTGCCCGTACCGGGGTACATCCACAGCTTGCCCGTGGACTTCTCCACGGCCAGGAGGTCGGAGCGGCCGTCGCCGGACAGGTCACCGAACGCGGTGACGTGGTTCATCGCGTTCCAGCCGCCCGAACCGATCAGCACGCGCGAGCCGACCGAGCCGGTGCCGGAGCCCTTGTACAGCCACAGTTTGCCGGTGGACGCCTCGCGGGCGATCACGTCCTCCTTGCCGTCACCGGAGAAGTCACCGTGCCGGATCAGGGCGTTCATCGCGTTCCAGCCGCCCGAGCCGACCAGCGTGCCGCTGCCGTCACCCGGGAGGAACCACAGGCGGCCGATCTTGTCGCGGACCAGGACGTCGGCCGTCTTGTCGCCGTTCAGGTCGCCGAACGCGGGCGCGGTGGCCTGCGGGTTGGCGTACCAGTAGGGGTACGGCTCGTAGCCGCCGCACTCGCGCTCGGTGGCGACCAGGCGGACGGAGCTGACGCTGGTGCTGCCGGGGCCGCCCCACTCGGTGCCCGAGGGGTTCGGGGCGATGGACCAGACGGATCCGTCGTAGCCGTGGTTCGCGTCGTCGTGCAGGCAGGCGAACTTTCCGGTGCGGTTGGAGACCGAGCGGAACTGGTTGTCCCAGGTGCCGAGCGTGGGGGCGTCCACGTTCGTCTTGTACATGGTGCCGGTGGCGTTGTCCGTCTTCCAGGCACAGAAGTAGCCCGCGGGGCAGTCCGCGGGGGCCGCCTGGGCGGGGGCCGCACCAGCGCCGAGGGCGCCGAGCGTGGTGAGGCCGAGCGCCATGGCCGCGGTGGCCACGCGCCGGCGCAGAGATATGCGCATGCGTTCCCTTGTGTCCCTGTATCGCCTCGTGATGGGCGGCGCGGAGACGTACCGCTCGACGCGCCGTGGGAGGACGCTACCGCGTCCGTCGGCGGGGACGCGAGGGGGTTCCCCGAGCGGCGGACCGGACCGCTCCGCGGCCGTCGGCGGCGGGGGTCAGGTGGTGAGGACGCCGGTCAGGAAGGGGGTCACGGCCTCGGCCCAGGCCTCCGGGTGGGTGTAGTGGAGGAGGTGGCCCGCGTCGGGGATCTCCGCGTACGCGCCGTGGGGGAGGACGCGGACCATCTCCTGGGCCTCGGCGCGGCCGAGCTCGCCGTCGAGGCCGCGGACGACGAGGGTGGGGCAGCGGACCTGGGCGAGGGAGTCCCAGTGGGCGTCGTGGACCCAGGTCTCGCGGGAGGTGAGCATCTGGGCGGGGTCGAAGACCGGGCGCCAGCCGTCGGGGTGCTCGGCCATCACCTCGGCGAAGAAGGCGCCCCGCGCCGGGTTCGGCGTCTCCACCCACGGGTCGTCCGCGCCGAACCAGTGGTGGACGGCCTCCAGGGACGGGAAGGGCGCCGGCCAGCGGTCGAACCAGTCCCGCCAGGCGCGCTGCGAGGCCGCGCCGAGCGCGGAGGCCCGCATGTCGCAGATGACGAGGGCGCGGACCAGGTCGGGCCGCTCGGCGGCCAGTTGCCAGGCGGTGAGCGCGCCCATGGAGTGGCCGACGAGGGTGACGGGGGCGAGCCCGAGCCGCTCGATGACGGCCGCGGCGTCCGCCACGTACGCCTCGCGCGTGAAGGGTCCGGCGGGCGGCTTCTCGCTCGCGCCGTGGCCGCGCTGGTCGAGCGCGATCGTGCGGTGCCCCTCGCCGAGGAGGGCCGCGGCGGGGGCCCAGTGGCCCGCGTGGCCCATCAGGCCGTGGAGCAGTAAGACCGGGGCGCCGGACCGGCGGGGAGGGACGTGGCGGTCCTCGGGGCCGGTGGGCTGGCGGGTGATGCTCACGGCGGTTGCACGCGTGGGCGTATGGGTGTGTGTACGCGTGGACGTACGGGCCTCGGGCGCGGTCCCGTCCCGGGCCGCACCCTCCGCCGTAAAGTCCCAGGCCGCCAGCCGGATGCCGTCGGCTCCGGTGACGTCGAGTCGTCGCGCCATGTCTGGCACCCCCTCTTTCCTGTCGAACCCCGCCAGACTATCGAACCCACATTCGAAAATGCGCTTCTGCCACCCAACACCCCTCGTTCGAGTGACAGGCCTCAAGGATTGGCGCGCGCGGCCGAGGGGAGATCTTCAACGGGAGGCGGACCGCTCGGGGAAAACGGTCCGAAGGGACCGACCTTGAGAGCTCGGGGCTCCAGGTCGGAACAGGGGAGGGCAGGCCCCGGCGCCGCGAGGCGCCGGGGCCCTCTGCCGTTCCGGACACCCTCGCTCCGGACACCATCACTCCGGACACCTTCACTCCGGACAACCTCGTTCCGGACAACCTCGCGCCCGACGCGGGCGCGCCGGACGGGGCGTCAGAAATGCTTCCCCGGGCGCGCGTCAGTCGGCGTACGGCCCCTGTCGAACCCATGGCCCCACCCTTCCGCGCATCACGCAGCGCACGCAGCTCGTTCCAGCCTGGCACGCCGAGGGCACGCGCGGGGCCATTCCGGCGTAAAACGGGGCGCACGGCGAACCCGTCGCCGGACCGTGGCCCATTCGTGACCGCCGACCGCACAACCGGTCCCCCGCCCCGCTGGTCGACAGGGGCATGCGCAGCCCCCAAGTCCTCGCAAAGAACCACCACATCGCGATCCTGAGAGACGGTCACCTCACGATCGAACAGGATCGGGTCGTCACCACCGTGCCGCTCGCCGCCGTCGAAGAGGTGCGCCCCACCGGTGCGACCTCGCTCGTCCTCGTCCTCACCGACGGCGCCACCCGCACGCTCCCCGAAGGCAACGCCTATTCCGCGCCCGCCTTCCAGGCCGCCGTGACCGAGGCCCTTCCCGAGCGGCGCGACCCCGCGGGCAGCGCCCTCGTCACCACCGAGGAGGCCGCCGACTGGATCCCCGTGTGGGCGGTCTGGCTGGGCGCCGTCGGCTTTCTCGGCGCCTACGTGGCGTACGTCTGGTGGACCGGGGCCGCCCACGGATCGGGCATGGGCATGGCGGCGTTCGGCGCGGTGCCCGGTCTGCTCATCGGAGGCCTCGGCACCTTCGCCGCCGTGCTCAGCGCCCGGGACCGGGTGCTGCTCGCCCGCCGGGGCATCACCGTGGTCGCCGCCCGGGTGTACCACCCCAACGGCAAGAGGGCGAGCCACTACAGGTTCACCGACGTGAGCGGCAACGAGACGGACACCACCTACGGCTCGAACCGGCCCACCGACGAGATCCACGTCGTGTACGACCCCGAGGCCCCCACGACGCGGCACGCCGCCTCCGAACCGGCCTACGTGACCGTCGTCAAGCACGCCCTCGGCCTGCTGACCGGCGGAGGCGTCCTCGCGCTCGGCCTGTGGGGCGCGCTCGCCCCCTACGTGTGACGGGGCCGGGACGCTTCCGCGTGCCCGGCCCCACGTCCACCGCGGTGGAGGCTCAGCGCTTCGCGACGAAGACGTGCGCCGCGACCTCCGCGTCCAGCTCCGCGGCCTCGCCGCTGCTGCCGACGAGGACGCCGCCCGCCGACTCCGACACGGAGACGACCGAGCCGGGCTGCACGCCGGCGCGGCGGAGCGTGTACATGAGCTGGGCGTCCGTCTGGATCGGCTCGCCGATGCGGCGGACGATCACCGTCTTGCCCTCGCTCGCGTCCAGGTCCGCGAGCGAGACCATCGAGTCGTCGAGGAAGGACTCGGCCTCGGCCTTCTCGCCCAGCTCCTCCAGGCCCGGGATCGGGTTGCCGTACGGCGACTCCGTCGGGTGGCGCAGCAGCTCCAGGACGCGGCGCTCCACGGCCTCGCTCATCACGTGCTCCCAGCGGCACGCCTCCGCGTGGACCTGCTCCCACTCCAGGCCGATCACGTCGACGAGCAGACACTCGGCGAGGCGGTGCTTGCGCATCACGCGCGTCGCGAGCTTGCGGCCCTCCTCGGTCAGCTCCAGGTGGCGGTCGCTCGCCACGGCGACCAGGCCGTCCCGCTCCATGCGGGCGACCGTCTGGCTCACCGTGGGGCCGCTCTGGTCGAGCCGCTCGGCGATCCGGGCACGCATCGGGACCACACCTTCCTCTTCCAGCTCCAGGATGGTGCGGAGATACATCTCCGTGGTGTCGATCAGTCCGGACATTCGTGCCCCTCGATGAGTCGTGCGCTGGCCCTGCACCAATTCTTACGCATCGGGGCGACAAGCGGGTGGCCCCCGCCACGGAGCGGGACGACTGAGGGCACCGGGACGGCGGAGGCAGTATTGACAGAGCAATGGTCCAGACCGCACCGTGATCGGCGACCTCGACGAGAAGGAGCTTCCTCACATGGGCGAGAGCAAGCTGGCCGGACAGTTCTTCGACGCCGCGATCGGGCTGCTGCAGGAGGTGCGCGACGGGGACTCCGCCGAGATCGCCGCCGCCGGTGCGGCGGTCGCCGAGGCCGTCGCGAACGGCAACCGCCTCTTCGCGTTCGGCGCCGGGCACTCCTCGCTGCCCGCCCAGGACGTCGTCTACCGGGCCGGCGGGCTCGCGCTGATGAACCTGCTCGTCGTCCCCGGCGTCGTCGGCGTCGACGTCATGCCGGCGACGCTCGGCTCCGCCCTGGAGCGCGTCGACGGACTCGCCGGGGCCGTCCTCGACTCCTCCCCCGCCTCCGCCGGCGACGTGCTCTTCATCATCTCCCTCTCCGGCCGCAACGCCCTGCCCGTCGAGATGGCCATGAACGCCCGCGCGCTGGGCCTCACCGTCATCGGCGTCACCTCGGTGGCGTACGCGACGGAGACGAAGTCGCGGCACGTCTCGGGGACGTACCTCAAGGACCACTGCGACATCGTCCTCGACTCCCGGATCGCGGTCGGCGACGCGGAACTCGCCCACGAGGGCATCGAGGCGCCGTTCGCCCCCGCCTCCACCGTCGTCACCAGCGCCCTCATGCAGGCGACGATGGCCGCCGCCGCCGAGGAGCTCGTCCGGCGCGGCGTCGAGCCGCCGCTGCTGCGCTCCGGGAACGTGGACGGCGGGCACGAGTGGAACGGCCGCGTGATGACCGAGTACGCGGACCGGATCTTCTACCGGCACTGACGCCCCCACCGGCGCCCGCGCCTCTCCCGGCACCGACTCCCGCCGCCGCCCACCCGCGCGTACGGGGGGCGGGGCCGGGGTTCGGCCGAACGGCAGGCCTGGCGTTCAGCCGAGCGGCGGTACGTCCAGTGCCGCCGCCACCCGGGCCGCGACCGTCTCCGCGTAGAGCGCGTCCTGGCGGTCGAAGGCCCCCCGGGCGGCCGTCCGCAGGAAGGTGAGGACGCCGACGGTACGGCCCCGGGAACGCAGGGCCGTGCACAGCGCGTGCGCGGTGTCCGCGGGCCAGTGCCGGGCCGCCGCCCACTCCGCCGCGTCCCGGCCCGCGTCCACCCGCACCGAACCCGCCCGGTCCCACGCCTGGAGCGCCGGGTGATCGGTGCCGTAGCGCTGCGGGAAACCGCCCTCGAAGCCGCCGCCGAGGCCGTCCGCGTCCGGGGCGCCCGCCGGGGACGCCACCGCGCGCGTCAGCCGCCGGTCGCCCGCCACCCGGTCCACGAGACCGTGGTCGGCGAAGCCGGCCAGCGCGAAGTCGAGGAGGACGGCGACCGCCTCCGCGGGATCCGCGTACTCGGCCGCCGCCACGCCCGCGCGGTGCAGCTGGCTCCAGCGGAAGCGGGTCCGGTCCGCCTCCCGGGCCGCGAGCCGCTCCGCCGTCACGTCCTGGAACAGCCACGCCACGCCCAGCGGGGCCGGCTCCTCCGTCATCGGCGACGACAGCCGGACGAAGCCGCTGCGCCAGCAGCGGCGCCGTTCCCCCGCCCCCGCGCCGGAGGTCGACGCGAGCGTCACCCACAGGTCCGCCGGGGCGGGCGGGGCGCCCTCCGCCAACACGTGCTGGAGCGCGCCCTCCAGCTCCTCCACGCCCCGGGCGACGACGTCGCCGAGGGGGCGGCCGAGCAGGGTCGTCCGGCCCGTGCCGATGGCGTTCGCCGCGTAGCCGTTGACGACCGCCGGGCGCAGGTCCGCGTCGATCAGGACGACGCCCCAGGGCGCGTCGTCGAAGAGGGCCTCGCTGAGCGCGATCGACCGCTCCAGGTCTATCTGGGCGTGCACCTCGCTGAAGGCGCAGTACACGCCGGCGGGCCGCCCGTCGGCCCCCCGCACCCCGGCGGACTGGCTGCGGACCAGGACCCGGCCGCCGTCCTTGCGGAGCAGCGCCAGCTCGTGCACCTGCCGTCCGGGGGTCCGCATCGCCCCCATGAGGCGGGCGAGCGTCTCCTCCGCGTCGGCGCTGCGCGCCGCCCAGCCGTCGAACCCGCGCCGCCCCACGGCCTCCGCCGCCGGCCAGCCGAGGATCCGCTCGGCCTCGCGGTTCCAGTGCGTCACCGTCCCGTCCGCGTCCAGCGCGCACAGCGCCGCGTCCATCCCGTCGAGCAGCGCGGCGAGCAGGTCGCCGTCCTCGCTCGGCACGGAAGCGGTGTCCCGCGTGGACCCCGTGAAGGCACTCACCTGGCACTCCCCCCGGTAACCCCCCTGATGGGGGCCATTCAACTGGAACGTGACCCAGAACACACCCGGTTCGACGAAACGGATTCGGGGAGACGGGTCGGTTCCAGCCAGGTCGGCAGGCCGGGCCGGGTCGGCGCAGGTCAGGTCGGGGAGACGAAGCCCGACTCGTAGGCGGCGATCACCGCCTGGGTACGGTCCCTGGCACCGAGTTTCGCCAGAATGGCGCTCACGTGGGACTTGACGGTCTCCGTGCCGACGATCAGACGGTTCGCGATCTCCGCGTTGGAGAGCCCCCGGGCCATGAGGCGCAGGACGTCCTCCTCCCGGTCCGTCAGATTGGCCCGGACCAGGGCCTCGTGCGCTTCGTTGGCGGGACGTTCCTGGCCGTAGGCGGCGGCCAGCTCGCGGACGGCCGCCGGGAAGAGGAGCGAGTCGCCCTCCGCGACGAGGCGGACCGCGTGGACGATCTCCACCGGGCGCGCCCGCTTGAGGAGGAAGCCGTCGGCGCCGGCGCGCAGCGCCCCGTACACGTACTCGTCGTTCTCGAAGGTCGTCACCACGAGGATCTTGGGCGGGGAGTCGACCGTGCGCAGCACGGCCTGGGTGGCCTCGATGCCGTCCATCAGCGGCATGCGGACGTCCATCGCGACGACGTCGGGGCGCAGACTGCGGACGAGGGGCACGACGGCGGCGCCGTCCGCGGCCTCGCCGACCACCTCGATGTCCGGCTGCGCCTCCAGGACGGCCCGCAGGCCGGCCCGCACGAGGGGTTCGTCGTCTACGAGCAGGACCTTGATCGTCATCCGGTCAGCCTAGGGGGTCGCGGGACCCGGGTCCCGGGTCCCGGGTCCCGGGTCCCGGGTCCCGGGTCCCGGGTCCCGGGTCCCGGGTCAGCGGAGCGGGAGGACCACGGAGACCCGCCACTCACCGTCCTTCACGCCGGACTTGGCCTCGCCGCCGAGGAGCGCGGCGCGCTCGCGGATGCCGCGCAGGCCGCTGCCGGAGCCGGGGACGGCGGGGGGTCTGCCCTCGGGCAGGGGGTTGGTGACCCGGAGGCGGAGACGGCTGCGCTCCGCCGCCACGCGGACGTCGACGGGGACCTCGCCCGCGTGCCGCAGCGCGTTCGTCAGGGCCTCCTGGAGCATCCGGTACGCCTCCCGGGAGACGGGCCCCGGCAGTTCCTCGACGGGCCCGGTGATCTCGGCCTCCACCCGGGCGCCGGAGGAGCGGGCCGAGTCGAGGAGGCGGGCGGCCTCGTCGAGCCCGGGGCTCGCGCCGGCCGGGCGGCGGCCGGTCTCGCGGAGCAGCATCAGGACCCGCTCCAGGTCCTCCAGGGCGGCGCGGCCGGTCTCCTCGATCGTCGCGAGGGCCCGGTCGGTGAACTCGGGGTCCTTCGCCGCGCGGGCGGCGCCCGCCTGGACCACGGCCAGGGTGAGGGCGTGGCCCAGCGAGTCGTGGAGCTCGCGGGCGATCCTGTTCCGCTCCAGGAGGCGCTCCGTCCGCTCCTCCAGGGCCGTCATCCGCTCCTTCACCGACGGGCCGAGGAGGCGGAGGGCGACCCGGGTGTCGAATCGGCCGCCCGCGACGATCACGGCGAGGAGGACGAGCAGCGGCAGCGGCGCCAGGGCCACCGAGCCGACGCCCGGCGGCGGGGTCAGGGAACCGATCACCGGCTCCTCCACCGACGTGTCGAGCAGCGTCAGCGTGCACTGGAGCAGCCAGATCGTCAGCAGCCACGCCAGCAGGCCCGCCTCCATGCGGAAGACCAGCCACAGGGCCGTCCTGCCCTTGTCCGCCCAGGAGACGGACGGGGTCGCCGAGATGCCGGTGGCCGCGCCCTCGGCGTGGGCCGCGCTCCGCTCCCTGGCGTGTTTGCCGGGGAAGAGCATGAGGCGCGCCTGCAGCCCCTCGGCGCGGCGGGCCGACGGTATGAGGGCGACGGCCGCGACGAGCGGAATCGGCAGCGCGGCCGCGATCAGCCAGTCGCCGAGGGTCGGGGAGGACAGTCCGGGATAGACGAGTCCGGCGGCGAGCGGCACGATCGCGCCGATCGCCAGATGCAGCCACCGCGTGTACGTGACCGCCCGGATCAGGGGTCGCAGGAACATCCCGCCATCCTCGCAGCGGCGGACCGGCCGCGGCTCCCCCGCACGGGGGAGACGGTCCCCTCGGGCAGGGGATGGCACGGAGGCGCCGCGCCGCGAGTCTTGAGCCATGACCAGCATCGACATCACGAACCTCACGAAGGAATACGGCGGCCGGCGCACGGCGCGGGCCGTGGACGGGCTGACGTTCCGTGTCGAGCCGGGGCGCGTCACCGGCTTCCTCGGGCCCAACGGGGCGGGGAAGTCCACCACGATGCGGCTCGTCCTCGGCCTCGACCGGCCGACGTCGGGCACCGCCACCATCGGCGGCCGGCCGTACGCGACGCTCGACGAGCCGCTGCGGACGGTCGGCGCGCTCCTCGACGCGCAGGCCGCGCACCCGGCCAGGACCGGCCGCGACCACCTCCGCTTCCTCGCCGCGAGCAACGGCCTGCCGGCCCGCCGGGTCGACGAGGTCCTGGAGGAGACGGGCCTGACGTCGGCGGCCCGCCGTCGGATACGCGGCTACTCGCTGGGCATGCGGCAGCGGCTCGGCATCGCCGCCGCGCTCCTCGGCGACCCGCGGGTGCTGATGCTGGACGAGCCGGCGAACGGACTGGACCCGGAGGGCATCGTCTGGATCCGCGAGCTGCTGCGCCGGCTGGCCGACGAGGGCCGAGCGATCCTGGTCTCCAGCCATCTGATGAACGAGACGGCGACCTTCGCCGACCACCTGGTGGTTCTGGGCCGGGGACGGCTCCTCGCGGACGTGCCCATGCGGGAGTTCATCGACGCCCACAGCCACCCACGGGTGCGGGTGCGCACGGGCGATCCGATACGGCTCCGGGCCACGCTGCTCGCACGGGGGTGGACGGTCGGGGAGGCCGCCGACCGGGACGGCCGGTGGACGGTGGAGGGCGCCTCCGCCGAGGAGATCGGCGCGGTCACCGCCCGCGAGGGCATCCCGGTCTTCGAACTCGCCGACGAGCGCGCCTCGCTGGAGGAGGCGTATCTGGCCCTCACCTCGGACGCCGCCGAGTTCACCGCCCTTACCCCGCAGGAGGTCTGACGTGTCCGCGCTCTCCCCCACCGCCGTGCTCTACTCCGAGTGGATCAAGGTGCGGTCGATCCGGTCGAGCTTCGGCTCGCTGCTGGCCGTCCTCGTCGCCGCGCTGGGCATCGCCCTGGCGGTCTTCCCCGCCATCGGGCAGCCGGAGGCGGAGACCGGAGAGATCGATCCGCTGTTCTGGATCTACTACCCGGTGAACTTCGTGCAGATCGCCGCGATCTCCTTCGGTGCCACCGCCGCCTCCTCCGAGTTCCTCAACGGCGCCCTGCGGAACTCACTGACGGCCGTACCGCGGCGGAACCTCTTCTACGGGGCGAAGGTGGCGGTCGTGGGGTCGGCCGCGCTGGTCGTCGGTGTGGTGGCCGGGTTCGTCATGTTCTTCACGGCCAACGCGTTCCTCGGGAAGTACGCGATAGCCGTCGGCGACCCGGGCGCGCTGCGGTCCTGCTTCGGCGCCGGGCTCTACCTCGCGCTGATCACGCTGTTCTCGATGGGGCTGACGTTCCTGCTGCGCAGCGCGGTGGCGGTGCTGAGCATCCTGATCCCGTTCATCCTCATCGTGTCCTTCGTCATCGGCGGGGTCTCCGAGGGCGCCGCGACGTGGCTCCCGGACCGGGCCGGGCAGCAGATCCTCTTCCAGGAGCCCCTGGGGACGCTCGGCGCCTGGACGGGTCTTGGGGTGACCGCGCTGTGGACGGCGGCCGCGCTCCTCGCCGGCTGGTGGTCGCTGCGGCGGCGGGACGCCTGAGACGCAGACGACCCGTGGGCCTTGGTCCCGTCCGCCTAGGTTCGGACGGGAGCCGGCCGGACTGACCGGCGGCCCACGGGTCGGGTGACTGCTTGGGTTTCGGCAGCTGGCCTGCCGAGGTGCACATCGTGCGACGGCAGGCCTTAGCCCGCAGTCACCTCACGAGTCCGAAAAGAAACCATTTTTTCGGATCACCTCCTTTCGCGTGTTCCCACACCCTACGAACCCCCCGGGAGGGCCACAAGCGATTTATTCGGCTCGTTTCCCGGGCGGTCGCGGCGGTCAGGGCGCCAGGCGCTCCACGCGCCAGGAGCCGTCCTCGCGTACGTACCGCAGGCGGTCGTGGAGGCGGTTCTCGTGGCCCTGCCAGAACTCGACGGTCTCCGGGACGACCCGGAAGCCGCCCCACTGCGGCGGGACGGGGACCTGCTCGGAGTCGGGGTAGCGGGCGGCCAGCTCCTCGTACCGGGCGAGGAGCTCCTCGCGGGAGGCGATGACGGAGGACTGCTCGCTCGCCCAGGCGCCCAGCTGGGAGCCGTGCGGGCGGGTGCGGAAGTAGGCGGCGGTCTCGTCGCGGCCCGTGCGGGCGGCGCGGCCGGTGACGATGACCTGGCGGGCCAGCGGGTGCCAGGGGAAGAGCAGCGAGACATAGGGGTTGGCGGCCAGCTCGGTGCCCTTGCGGGAGCCGTAGTTGGTGAAGAAGACGAAGCCGGCGTCGTCGTAGTGCTTGAGGAGGACCGTGCGGGACGAGGGGCGTCCGTCGGGGGTGGCGGTCGAGACGACCATGGCGTTCGGCTCGTGGATCGCCGGGCTGGCGGCGGTCTCCTTGAACCAGGACGCGAACTGCCGGATCGGATCGGGGGCGAGATCGGCCGCGGTCAGTTCCTTGGTGCGGTACTGCTCGCGCATGTCGGCGGGGTCCAGGGCGTCGGTCACGGGGCCATCCTGCCGCAGCGACCCAGTGTGCCCGCCACGACGGGGCGTCAATCCTTCGTCGCGGGTTCGGCGCAGTGTGCCGGATGTCACGCTTCCCCGCATCATCGGAACCGTACAGACTCTTCGGCTGGACGACTGTTGAGTCTCTCCAGCCGCCACCGTCGATTGATCGATCATCGATAGAAGGAGCCGCCTGATGTCCGAGTTCGTACCGGGCCTCGAAGGAGTCGTCGCGTTCGAGACCGAGATCGCCGAACCCGACAAGGAAGGCGGCGCGCTCCGCTACCGCGGGGTCGACATCGAGGACCTCGTCGGCCACGTCTCCTTCGGCAACGTGTGGGGCCTCCTCGTCGACGGCGCCTTCAACCCGGGCCTGCCGGCCGCCGAGCCCTTCCCGATCCCGGTCCACTCCGGCGACATCCGGGTCGACGTGCAGTCCGCGCTCGCCATGCTCGCGCCCGTCTGGGGCCTCAAGCCGCTCCTCGACATCTCCGCCGAGCAGGCCCGCGACGACCTCGCCCGCGCCGCCGTCATGGCCCTCTCCTACGTCGCCCAGTCCGCGCGCGGCCAGGGCCTCCCGATGGTCCCGCAGAGCGAGATCGACAAGGCCGAGTCCGTCGTCGAGCGGTTCATGATCCGCTGGCGCGGCGAGCCGGACCCGAAGCACGTCAAGGCCGTCGACGCGTACTGGACCTCGGCCGCCGAGCACGGCATGAACGCCTCCACCTTCACCGCCCGCGTCATCGCCTCCACCGGCGCCGACGTGGCCGCCGCCCTCTCCGGCGCCGTCGGCGCCATGTCCGGCCCGCTGCACGGCGGCGCGCCCTCCCGCGTCCTCGGCATGATCGAGGAGATCGAGCGGACCGGGGACGCGACGGCGTACGTCAAGCAGGCCCTCGACAAGGGCGAGCGCCTGATGGGCTTCGGCCACCGCGTCTACCGCGCCGAGGACCCGCGCGCCCGGGTCCTGCGCCGTACCGCGAAGGAGCTGGACGCCCCGCGCTACGAGGTGGCCGCCGCGCTGGAGAAGGCCGCCCTGGAGGAGCTGCACAACCGCCGTCCGGACCGGATCCTCGCGACGAACGTCGAGTTCTGGGCGGCGATCGTGCTGGACTTCGCCGAGGTCCCGGCGCACATGTTCACCTCGATGTTCAGCTGCGCCCGTACGGCCGGCTGGTCGGCGCACATCCTGGAGCAGAAGCGCACCGGCCGCCTGGTCCGGCCCTCGGCCCGCTACACGGGCCCGGGCCTGCGGGACCCGCGCGAGATCGAGGGCTACGCGGACATCGTTGGCTGAACCCCGCCAGGCCGCTTCTTCCGGATCAGGCCGCCCGGCACGATCCGGAAGAGACGGCCTAGACGACCGGCCGGTCCTGGCGGAGGAGGAGGTCCGCGTGGTGGCGCGCCGCGACCAGCGGATGCGCGCGGACCTTCCCCTTCAGCTCGTTCCGGCCGTACTCGGCGAACATCGGGTTCGCCGGGTCGGCCGTCACGCCCGGCGCGCGGTCCTCGTACGCGAAGTCGAGCGGGGCGATCCGGGCGTCGAGCCGCGGGTTGTAGAAGAAGGGGACGGAGTAGCGCTCCGTCGCGCCGGGCGGGGAGACGACCCGGTGGTTGGTGGCGATCAGATAGCCGTTCGTCGCGACTTCGAGGAGTTCGCCGAGGTTGACGACGAAGGCACCGGGCAGCGGCGGCACGTCGTGGAAGCGCCCGTCCTCCCGCTGCACCTGGAGCCCGCCGACCTGGTCCTGGAGCAGCAGGGTCAGGAAACCGTAGTCCTTGTGGGCGCCGACGCCCTGGTCGTCGCCGTCACCGCTGCTGCCCGGGTAGCGCACCAGCTTGAGGTGCGGGTGGGCGCGGGGCCCGAAGATGTCGGCGTAGAAGTCCTCGCGCGCGCCGATCGAGGCGAGCAGCTCGCGCAGCAGCTTCTCGGCGACGCCGCTGAGCCGGTCGATCCAGTGCAGGGCGGCCGTACGCAGCTCGGGCAGGGCCTCGGGCCACTGGTTGGGACCCTCCAGCCACCAGTACGGCGGCTCCCACGGCGCGGGCGCGCGGGCGGGGCGCTCGGCGCCGATGTCGAGCTGGTCCCGCCAGTCGCGGGCGCCCTGGGTGCGCTCGTCGCCGACGCGGGTGTAGCCGCGGAAGTGCGGCGAGTTCAGGTTGTCGATCGCGCGCCGGTCCGCCTCGGGGAGGGCGAAGAAGGCGTGCATGGCGTCGGTGAGCGCCCGGGTCTCCGCCTCGGTCACGCCGTGCCCGACCAGCTGGAAGAAGCCCACGTCGTGGGCGGCGGAGTGCAGCTGGGCGTGGAGCAGCCGGCGGGCGTCGGGGCCGCGGTCGGCGGCGGAGAGGTCGACGATCGGGAGCTGCGAGGGGTACGAGGTGGCGGGGGAGGGGGAGGTGGGTACGGGGGCGGTGAGGGTCATGGATGCGTCCGCGGGTGTACGGGTCCCGGGGCGGCCGCCGGGGTGGGGCGGGGGCCACGGGTGCCGGTCGACAGGGGTCGGATGGGGGACCCCGCGGGGCGGGAGGGTTGCTGCCCCTGGGGTCAGGCGGCGCGGCGACAGGCCATGCTCGTGACGCGGACGAAGTCCACGTGGCGACGGCGAACGAGCAGAGGCATGCGACCAGCGTACTGCGACACCTCCACTTGGCCTGTGGCCCGCGCCACAACCGCCCCCCTCGTCACGGCCCACCGCGCGGGGCCCGCGGTCCCGACGCGGCGGCGCCCGCCCGCCGCTCCCCCGCGCGCCCACCCGCCGCTCCCCCCGTGTGGCTCACCCGTCCCCTCCCGCGAGGACTCCGTCCAAGGTGGGACCCCCAGCGGGGCGTATGCCCACACGGGGTACGACGGGGGTACGGCGGGGGTGCGGCGGGGGCGTCGCCCTCGACCGGCCGGGGCGGTGGGTGTGGTCCGGGTCACAGGGCGGGGGGTGTTCAGGGGGGTGGCGGGTGCGTAAAGATCGGCGCCTTGCGTGTCACGCGCATGCCAATCGTCTCGTTGTCGCGCCCGCGCGCAGGAGGATGTCCCGATGTCCACGACCGTTCGTCGTACCCCCCGCCGCCTCCTCGCCGTCGCCGTCGGCGCGCTGGCCGTCGCCGGGGCGCTCGTCCCCTCGCCCGGGGCCACCGCCGCGTCCGCGCCGCAGGGGCGGATCTTCATGGTCAACCCCGTGCAGGCCACCGGCGACCAGGGCCTCGCCGACCACAAGGACGCGGTCGGCGACGTCCCCGCCTCCGCCTACGCGCTCGCGACCCTCCGGAACCTCGACGCGAGCGGCGGGCTGTCCGGGAAGTGGGTCAGCGTCCGGTCCGAGACCGGCAAGCCCGCGGCGGTCGCGGACGCCGCCTCGTACGACCGCTCCGACGACGAGTTCGAGCAGGTCATGGCGTACTTCTGGGTCAACGAGGGCCAGGAGTACCTGCAGGGCCTCGGCTTCGGGACCGAGCTGCCCGGCGCCAACGACCGCGTCCAGCCCGTCCGGCTCAACCAGTGGGGCGCCGACAACTCCTACTTCACCGACAAGAAGGCCGAGATCCGCTTCGGCAAGGGCGGCGTCGACGACGCCGAGGACGCGGAGGTCGTCCTCCACGAGTACGGCCACGCCGTGCACCACGCCCAGGTCCCCGGCTTCGGCACCTCCGCCGAGGCCGGCGCGATCGGCGAGGCCTTCGGCGACTACCTCGCCGTCGCCGTCGGCAACCACGCCATCCAGAAGTACGGCTGGCCCATGAAGGCCGAGGAGGCCTGCGTCGCCGACTGGGACGCCACCGGCTACAGCGCCGCCCCGCACTGCCTGCGCCGCCTCGACGGCACCAAGACCTACGCCGACCGCGAGGGCGAGGTCCACGCCGACGGCGAGATCTGGTCCCGCGCCCTCTTCGACATCCGCAAGGCCCTCGGCGCCCGCACCGCCGACCGGATCGTCGTGAACGCGCAGTTCGGCTTCGCTCCCGACACCTCCTTCGAGGCCGCGGCGCGGACGACCGTCGAGACCGCCCGCCGGATGTACGGCGCCGACGCGGAGGCCGCGGTCCGCGACGCCTTCCGGGCCCGGGAGATCCCCGGCGTCTGACCCCCGGCGGGTCGGCAGGGGGCCCGGTAGGTCCAGGTCCGGTAGGGCCGGGGCCGGGGCGGGCTAGGGCCGGGGCCGGGAGGGCCGGGGCGGGCTAGGGCCGGGGCCGGGAGGGCTAGGGCCGGTCCGCCAGTGCCTCGTCGATCAGGTGGGACCACTGGGCCACCACCCGGTCGCGGCGGGCCGTGTCGTCCGTGAGGAGGGTCGCGAGGCCCAGGCCCCGGGCCATGTCCAGGAGTCCCTGGACGGTCTCGCGGACGCCGGGGCGCGACTCGTCGGCGCCGAGCAGCTCCACGGCGATCCGGTGGGACTCGCGGCCCACCCGCGCCTCCAGTTCGGTGACGCGGGCGCGGAGCTGCTCCTCGTTCGAGGCCGCCACCCACAGGTGGAGGGCGGCCCGGAACAGGGGGCCGGTGTAGAGGCCGACGAGCGCGGCGACCGTCTGCGCCCGGTCGTCCGTCGGCAGCGCCCGCAGCGCCTGCGAACGCTCCTCCGCGACGTACTCGACCGCCGCCGTGAACAGGTCCTCGCGGGTCGGGAAGTGGTGCTGGGCCGCGCCCCGCGACACCCCGGCCCGCTCGGCGACCACCGCCACGGTGGAGCCCGCCCAGCCGTGTTCGGCCAGGCAGGCCACGGCCGCCTCCAGGAGGCGCTGCCGGGTGGCTCGGCTCCGGTCCTGCTTGGGCGCGGTCACAGCCGCCATTCGGGGTCCCGTCGTTCGAGGAAGGCCGTCATGCCCTCGCGCGCCTCGGCGGAGGCGAAGAGCGTCGCCGATCGCTGCACCAGCTCCTCCGCGTCGCGCTCGAAGGCCTCCAGGACTCTAGCGGTGACCAGCCGTTTCGACTCGCGCAACCCCTGCGGCGAGCCCGCCCGCAGCCCGTCCAGGATCGCCCCGAGCTCCTCCTCCCCCGCCGTGACCAGGCCCATCGCCCGCGCCTCCGGGACGCCGAACCGCTCGCCGGTCAGATAGTGACGGGCCGCCGCGCGGGGCTCGAGGCGTGGCAGCAGGGCCAGCGAGATCACCGCCGGCGCCACCCCGATCCGTACCTCCGTGAGCGCGAAGTCCGCCCCCTCCCCCGCCACCACGATGTCGCAGGCGCCGAGCAGCCCGAGGCCGCCCGCGCGGGCCCGTCCGCCGGCCGTGACGTGCCCGACGACCGGCTTCGGCAGCTCCACCACCTGCCGGAGCAGGTCCACGAAGGCGTACGGGCTCGGCGGCGCCTTCAGGTCCGCGCCCGCGCTGAACGTGGAGCCCGTGTGCGTGAGCACCACCGCCCGCACGGCCGGGTCCTTCCCGGCCGCGGCGAGCGCCTCGGCGAGTTCGGTGACGAGCGCGGCCGAGAGGGCGTTGCGGGTGCCCGGGGAGTCGAGGGCGAGGGTGGTGACGCCCCGCTCCTCGGTGACGGCGATCAGGCTCATGGGTCCCTCGGCTCTCTCGACTCTCTCGGCTGGCTCGTACACGGACTCGGTCACGGACACGGACACGGGCTCGGACTCGGGCCCGCCGCCGGGTCCGAGTCCGGGGTCCGGGGTCCGGCCCCGTACCCCGGACCCGGCGGCGGGCTCAGCGCGTCCGCAGCTCGCGCCGCAGGATCTTCCCGGAGGCCGCCCGGGGCACCGCGTCGACGAACTCGACCGCCCTGACCCGCTTGTACGGGGCGACCCGCGCGGCCACGTGCGTCATCACGTCCTCCGCGGTCAGCCCGGCCGCCTCCGGCTGCCGCACCACGAACGCCTTCGGGATCTCCGTCCCCTCCGCGTCCGTCACCCCGATGACCGCCGCGTCGGCGACCCCCTCGTGGGTGAGGAGGAGCGCCTCCAGCTCGGCGGGGGCGACCTGGAAGCCCTTGTACTTGATCAGTTCCTTCACGCGGTCGACGACGTACAGCCAGCCGTCCGCGTCGACCCGCCCGATGTCGCCGGTGTGCACCCAGCCGTCGGCGTCGATCATCTCCGCGGTGGCCTCCGGCCGCCCCAGGTACCCCTTCATCACCTGCGGCCCGCGGATGGCGATCTCGCCCTCCTCCCCCACCGCCGCGTCCTTCGACGGGTCGTCGAGGGAGAGGATCCGCATCTCGGTCGAGGGCAGGAGCTTGCCGACGGTGCCGGGCGGGGGGTTCTCGGCGCTCAGCGGCGTGACGTGCGTGCCCGGCGACAGCTCGGTCATGCCGTACGCCTGCCGCACCGGCGGCAGGCCGAGCCGCGCCGAACACGCCGCCGCGAGCGCCGCGTCGAGCGGGGCGGCCGCGCTGACGATGTACTCCAGCGAGGACAGGTCGTACGCGGCGACCGCCGGGTGCTTGGCGAGCGCGAGGACGATCGGCGGAGCCACGTACAGGCCGTTGATGCGGTGCTTCTGGATCGCGCCGAGGAAGGTGTCGAGCTCGAAGCGCGGCAGCACGACGACGGTGGCGCCCTGCCGCAGCGGCGCGTTCATCAGAGCCGTAAGACCGTAGATGTGGAAGAAGGGGAGGACCGCGAGGATCCGGTCGCCCGGTCCCATCGGGACGAACGGTTCCAGCTGCGCCAGGTTCGTCGCGACGGAGGCGTGGGTGAGCATCACGCCCTTCGGGACGCCGGTGGTGCCGGAGGAGTACGGGAGGGCGGCGACGTCCTCGTCGGGGTCGACGGCGATCTCCGGCTCGGGCGCGGTGGAGGCCAGGAAGGACTGGAGCGAGCGCACCCCGTCCCCCTCCGGCGCCGCGTCGCAGACGAAGATCTCCTCGACGCCGCCCGCGAGTTCGGCGGCGGCACGGGCGGCCGGCAGGAGCGGCGAGACGGTGACGATCCAGCGCGCCGCCGAGTCCCGCAGCTGCTTGGCGAACTCCTCGGGGGTGGCGAGCGGGTGGACCGTGGTGACGGAGGCGCCGGCGCGGGTGGCGGCGTAGAACGCGATCGGGAACAGCACGGTGTTGGGGCTGTGCAGGGCGAGGACGTCGCCCTTCCGCACCCCGGCCTCGGCGAGCCCGGCGGCGACCCGCCGGTGGAAGGCGTCCACCTGCGCGTACGACAGGGTCAGTCCACCGGCCCCGTCGACCAGCGCGGGCGCGTCTCCGTAGGCGGCGGCCCGGCCCAGGACGGCGTCGTGGATGGGGAGGGACAGGGTGCGAACGGGCTCGTACTCGCTGTGGAACACCATGCGTGGCCCCCTGGAGAGGTGGGTGGAAGGTGGTCGCCAGGATCGCTGCCGCGGGCACCGCTTGGGGAGACCCCGTACGGAATCGGAAGACCCCGTACGGAACCGGGAGACCCCGTACGGCATCGGGAGACCCCGTCAGCGCTTGGGGAGACCTTGTCAGGCCCCCGTAAAACAATCAAGCACGCGTGCTTGGTTTATCCGCTGCCCGGTTCATCCGCGCTCGGCCGCGACGGCCGCCCTCAACTCCGCCGGGCGGGTGTCGTGGACCCGCTTCAGCGCGGCGCTCAGGGCGAAGGGCGTGCGGTAGCCGACCTGGCGGGCGATCGACGCGACCGTCGCGTCGGTACGGGCGAGGAGGTCGGCGGCCAGGGTCAGCCGCCACTCCGTGAGGTACGCCATCGGCGGCCGGCCCACGAGCGCCGTGAAGCGGCGGGCGAGCGTCGCACGCGAGACCCCGGCCTCCGCCGCCAGCGCGTCCACCGTCCACGCGCGCTCCGGCCGGGCGTGGATCAGCCGGAGCGCGCGGCCCGCCACCGGGTCGCCCATGGCCCGGTACCAGCCCGGCGGGCAGGCCTCCGGGCGGGCGAACCATTCGCGGAGCGTGGAGAGCAGGAGCAGGTCCAACAGCCGGTCCAGGACGGCCTGCTGGCCCGGTGCGTCCCGGCCGGTCTCGACGGCGGCCAGCTCCAGGACGGGGTCGGGCGCGTCGTGCGGGACGAGGAGCGTGCGCGGCAGGCCGCCGAGCAGCCGCTCCGAGACCCGCCCCGTCGCCTGGTAGGAGGCGGTGAGCAGGACGGTGGGCCCGTCCTCGCTGTTGCCGCAGGTGCGCAGGCCCAGGATGACGTCCTCGCCGATGTCGCAGCCGTCGGCCGTCGTGCAACGGTCCGGGTGGACGACGAAGAGCGGCCGGGTCGCGGCGGCCGGATCGTCCGTGATCGAGAACGGCTCGGGCCCCGTCACGACCGCCACGTCCCCCGCCCCGAGCCGCACCGGCACCGGATCCGGCACCGGCACCGGCACCATCTGCCCCACCCGCCCCTCCGGCCCCGCCCGCCCCACCTGCCCGGCCCGCCCCTCCGGCCCGGGCGCGCCCTCCCGCCCGGTCGGGCCCTCCGGCACGATCCAGCCTTCCCCCCGCAGCAGCGTCACCAGGGTCAGCGCCCCCTGGTCGGCGAAGCGCACGGCCCACGGCGGCTCCAGCAGGTTCCGCCCGAACACGGCGCCGCAGGAGCGCACTTCCTGGAGGAGGCTGGTCAGCGGATCCATGCCGTCGAGTCTAGGGAGCCCGCCGCCGCGACCACCGCCGCGTGAGACGGACGCGTATCCCCCTGCGCTTCTGGACCATTCCGACGCTCATCCGCCCCCGGTTTGACTGGGCGCATGACGATCGACAACAGCACCCCGTCCGAGCCCTTCCTCGTCCTCGGCGGCACCGGAAAGACCGGCCGCCGTGTCGTCTCCCGCCTCCGCGGTCGCGGCCACTCCGTCCGTGTCGCCTCCCGCAGGGGCCCCGCCCGCTTCGACTGGAACGACCGGAACACCTGGGAGCCCGTCCTCGACGGCGTCCGCGCCGCCTATCTCGTCGACTCGATGACGGCCGACGCCGGCGCGCTGATGCGGGAGTTCGCTGAGCTGGCGGCGAACCGGGGCGTCGAGCGGCTCGTGCTGCTCTCGCACCGCGAGTGGGTCGTGCCCGACGGGGAGGAGAAGCTGCCCTGCGAGCGGGCCGTCCGCGAGTCGGGGGCGGCCTGGACGCTGCTCAAGCCGGCCTGGTTCGCGCAGAACTTCAGCGAGGACGCCTTCTTCCGCGGCCAGATCCTCGACGGCGAGGTGGCGTGGGCGGCCGGGCAGGGCGTCGAGCCGTACGTCGACGCGGACGACATCGCCGACGTGGCGGTGGCCGCCCTCACCGAGGACGGCCACGCCGGCGCGGAGTACGCGCTCACCGGCCCGCGGCTGCTGACCCTGGACCAGGTGGCGGAGGAGCTGGCCCGCGCGACCGGCCGGCCGGTCGGCTACCGGGCCGTCTCCCCCGACGAGTTCGCGGCCCGCGCCGGCCGGGCGGGGCTTCCGGAGGACTTCACCGCGCTCCTGAACCTGCTCTTCGAGTGGATCGCCGACAGCCGCTTCGGGGAGCTCGCGGACGGCGTCCAGCGGGCGCTCGGGCGCGAGCCCCGGGACTTCGCGGACTACGTCAGGTCCGCGGCGGGGACGGGGGTCTGGACCCCCTGACCCCGGTCACTCGCAGGCGATCCCGTCGCCGTCGCGGTCGAGGTGGCTGCCGTAGCCGGGGTCGCCCCGGCGGATCGGGTCGGCGCCCGCGGCACGTACGGCGGTGCAGTTCGCGTAGTACACCTCGGGCTCCGGCTCGGGTTCCGGTTCGGCCGTCTCCGGGGGCTGGGTCACCTGCGTGGGCTTCGGCTTCGGGGCCTGGGTGGTCGGCTTCGGGGCCTGCGTGGCGGGCTTCGGGGGCTGGGTCGTCGGCGCCTCGGTCGTCGGCTGCGGGGTGGTCGGCTCCGGGGTCGGCGCCTCGGTCGTCGGCTCCGGCGTGGGCGCTTCCGTCGTCGGCTCCACCGACGGCGTGGGCGTCGGCGTGGGCGTGGGCGTCGGCGTCGGCGTCGGCGTCGGCGTCACCGTGACGGTCACCGTCACCGTGACCGCCGGCTTCGGGTCGTCCGCGCCCTCCTCCTTCGGGGGGTCCATGGCCAGCGCCACGACGAACCACAGGGCGGACACGATCGTCGACACGATCTTCGCCCTGCTCGTCCACGGCGAGAGCCAGACCAGGGCGATGCCCGCCGGCGGGAAGACGACGAGCAGGGTGATGATCAGC
Organism: Streptomyces sp. NPDC047974; assembly: GCF_040653375.1. NCBI lineage: Bacteria > Bacillati > Actinomycetota > Actinomycetes > Kitasatosporales > Streptomycetaceae > Streptomyces > Streptomyces sp. NPDC047974. The sequence continues at coordinate 1,289 of NZ_JBEZNU010000012.1, read as the reverse complement.
GCCGGGTGCTGCCACCAGCGTCGGGGCGGCTGCCACGCCGGGGCGGGCTGGTACGGGTTCTGCTGCGGGTACACGTGCGGCTCCAAGGGCCTGACGGGGACGACGGCACCGAGCGGAGTGCCGCCGCGCCCGGATCGTACACAGGACCTTCACAACCGGGAGGCGCTATCCGGAGATCGGCCTCCCGGCAACCCGGACCGCCGGCTCAGTACGACTTGGGCAGCCCCAGGGTGTGGGCGGAGACGTAGTTCAGGATCATCTCCCGGCTGACCGGGGCGATCCGCGCCACCCGGGAGGCCGTGACGAGCCGGGCGAGGCCGAACTCCTTGGTGAGGCCGTTGCCGCCGAGCGTGTGGACGGCGGTGTCGACGGCCTTCACGCACGCCTCGGCCGCCGCGTACTTCGCCATGTTGGCGGCCTCGCCCGCACCGAAGTCGTCGCCCGCGTCGTACAGCCGGGCCGCCTTCTGCATCATCAGGCGGGCGAGTTCCAGCTCGATGTGGGCCTGCGCGAGAGGATGGGCGACGGCCTGGTGGGCGCCGATCGGCGTCTTCCAGACCTGCCGCTCCTTCGCGTAGCCGACGGCCCGTTCGAGGGCGTACCGCCCCATGCCGATCGCGAACGCGGCCGTCATGATCCGCTCGGGGTTGAGCCCCGCGAAGAGCTGGAGCAGGCCGGCGTCCTCGTCGCCGACGAGCGCGTCGGCCGGCAGGTGCACGTCGTCGAGGACGAGCTCGAACTGCTTCTCGTCCGCGTCGAGTTCCATCTCGATGTGGCGCCGCCCGAAGCCCGGCGTGTCGCGCGGGACGATGAAGAGGCACGCCTTCAGGTTGCCGGTGCGGGCGTCCGACGTGCGGCCGACGATCAGGGTCGCGTCGGCGATGTCCACCCCGGAGACGAAGACCTTGCGGCCGTTGAGGACCCAGCCGTCCTCGGTGCGGGTCGCGGTGGTGGTGATGCGGTGGGAGTTGGAGCCGGCGTCGGGCTCGGTGATGCCGAAGGCCATCGTCTTCGAGCCGTCGGCGAGCCCGGGCAGCCAGGCCTCCTTCTGCCCGTCGGTGCCGAAGCGGGAGATGACCGTGCCGCAGATCGCGGGCGAGACGACCATCATCAGGAGCGGCGCCCCGGCGGCCCCGGCCTCCTCCAGGACGATGGACAGCTCGGCCATGCCGCCGCCCCCGCCGCCGTACTCCTCCGGCAGGTTCACGCCCAGGTAGCCGAGCTTCCCGGCCTCCGCCCACAGGGCGGCCCGGTCGAAGCCGGGACCGTGGCGGCGGCCGAGCGCGGAG
>NZ_JBEZNU010000011.1:6730-216886 GCF_040653375.1 Streptomyces sp. NPDC047974 | reverse complement strand
GCTCCGACGTCGGCGCCGGCCGCACCAAGGCCGTCCAGCAGGAGGACGGCTCCTGGCACATCGAGGGCGTCAAGCGCTTCATCACCAGCGGTGAGCACGACATGGAGGAGAACATCCTCCACTACGTCCTCGCCCGCCCCGAGGGCGCCGGCCCCGGCACCAAGGGCCTCAGCCTCTTCCTCGTCCCGAAGTACGAGTTCGACTGGGAGACCGGCGAGCTCGGCGCCCGCAACGGCGCCTACGCGACGAACGTCGAGCACAAGATGGGCCTCAAGGCCTCCAACACGTGCGAGATGACCTTCGGCGACAAGCACCCCGCCAAGGGCTGGCTCATCGGCGACAAGCACGACGGCATCCGCCAGATGTTCCTCATCATCGAGTTCGCCCGCATGATGGTCGGCACGAAGGCGATCTCCACCCTCTCCACGGGCTACCTCAACGCCCTGGAGTACGCCAAGGAGCGCGTCCAGGGCACCGACCTGGCCAACTTCATGGACAAGGCCGCCCCCAAGGTCACCATCACGCACCACCCCGACGTGCGCCGCTCGCTGATGACGCAGAAGGCGTACGCCGAGGGCATGCGCTCCCTCGTCCTCTACACGGCCACCGTGCAGGACGAGATCCAGCTCAAGGAGGCCGCGGGCGAGGACGCGAAGGCCCTCCACGGCCTGAACGACCTCCTGCTCCCGATCGTGAAGGGCTACGGCTCCGAGAAGGGCTACGAGCAGCTCGCGCAGTCGCTCCAGACCTTCGGCGGCTCCGGCTTCCTGCAGGAGTACCCGATCGAGCAGTACATCCGGGACGCCAAGATCGACACCCTCTACGAGGGCACCACCGCCATCCAGGGCCAGGACTTCTTCTTCCGCAAGATCGTCCGCGACCAGGGCGCGTCCCTGAACGCGCTCTCGGAGGAGATCAAGAAGTTCCTCGCGGTCGGCACCGGCGGCGAGGAGCTGGCCGGCGCCCGCGACGCGCTCACCAAGGCCGCGGTGGACCTGGAGGGCATCGTCAAGAAGATGCTCGACGACCTCATGGCCACCGGCGAGGACGTCAGGAACATCTACAAGGTCGGCCTCAACACCACCCGCCTGCTCATGGTCTCCGGCGACGTCGTCGTCGGCTACCTGCTCCTCAAGGGCGCGGCCGTCGCCGCCGAGAAGCTGGCCGCCGGCGCGACCGGCAAGGATGTCGCCTTCTACCAGGGCAAGATCGCCGCCGCGAAGTTCTTCGCCGCGAACGTCCTGCCGGGCGTCTCCGCCGAGCGGCGCCTCGCCGACGGCGTCGACGGCGGCCTGATGGACCTGGACGAGGCAGCGTTCTGAGAACACGCCTCGTCCTACTCGGAACGGCCCGTCCCCGGGGAGGGGGGCGGGCCGTTCCCCCTTTCCTCAAGGCTCGGTTCTCCCCCAGCTCCGCTGGGGGGACCCCCACCGGGGCGCTACAGCCGGGCTCACTCGCCGGGTTCCGCGGGCGGAGGCACGGACTCTGCGGCCCTCACCACCGGCCCCGGGCGCGGGAAGGGGTCCCCGTATGGTGGGCCCATGAGCAGCGCAGCTTCCCGACCGGCGTCCGCACCCTTCGGGCCCGGACACACCGATGACCTGATGTCCTTCCTCGCGGCCTCGCCGTCGCCGTACCACGCGGTGGCCAACGCCGCGGACCGGCTGGAGAAGGCGGGCTTCCGCCGGGTCGAGGAGACCGCGGCGTGGGACGGGACGAGCGGTGGGAAGTTCGTGACCCGCGGCGGCGCGATCATCGCCTGGTACGTGCCCGAGGGCGCCGCCCCGCACACCCCGTACCGGATCGTCGGCGCGCACACCGACTCCCCCAACCTGCGCGTCAAGCCCCAGCCCGACATGGGCGCCCAGGGCTGGCGGCAGGTCGCCGTGGAGGTCTACGGCGGCACCCTCCTCAACACCTGGCTCGACCGCGACCTCGGCCTCGCCGGCCGCCTCACCCTCCGCGACGGCAGCCACCGCCTGGTCAACGTCGACCGGCCGCTGATGCGCGTCCCGCAGCTCGCCATCCATCTCGACCGCTCCGCCAACGACGGTCTGAAGCTCGACCGGCAGCGCCACATGCAGCCCGTGTGGGGCACCGGTGAGGTCCGCGAGGGCGACCTCGTCGCGTTCGTCGCGGGCGAGGCCGGCGTGGAGGCCGAGGACGTGGCCGGCTGGGACCTGATGGTCCACGCCGTCGACGCCCCCGCCTACCTCGGCCGGGACCGCGAACTCGTCGCCGGGCCGCGCATGGACAACCTGCTGTCCGTGCACGCGGCCGTCGCCGCGCTCGTCGAGGTCGCCGGGCGCGAGGACCTCCCGTACATCCCGGTCCTCGCCGCCTTCGACCACGAGGAGAACGGCTCCGAGGCCGACACCGGCGCCCAGGGCCCCCTCCTCGGCACCGTCCTGGAGCGCTCCGTGTACGCCCGCGGCGGCGGCTACGAGGACCGGGCCCGCTCCTTCGCCGGCACGGTCTGCCTCTCCTCCGACACCGGCCACGCCGTCCACCCCAACTACGCGGAGCGGCACGACCCGACGCACCACCCGCGCGTCAACGGCGGCCCGATCCTCAAGGTCAACGTCAACCAGCGGTACGCCACCGACGGCACCGGCCGCGCCCTCTTCGCCGCCGCGTGCGAGAAGGCGGGCGTGCCGTGGCAGTCGTTCGTGTCCAACAACGACATGCCCTGCGGGACCACGATCGGCCCCATCACGGCCGCCCGCCACGGCATCACCACCGTCGACATCGGCGTGGCGATCCTCTCCATGCACAGCGCCCGCGAGCTCTGCGGCGCCGAGGACCCCTACCTCCTCGCCAACGCCCTGGTCGCCTTCCTGGAGGGCTGACCCCTCAGGCGTCCATGCCCGCGAGGATCAGCGGGAGGCGGCTCGCGCCGTCTCCCGTGATCCGCACCGGGACGCCCCAGTCCTGCTGGTGGACGTGGCAGGCCGGGTACTCGTTGGCCGGGTCGTCGTCGCAGGACGCGGCCATCGCCGAGACGTGCAGGACGCCCTCGGCGAGGTCCGGGTTCAGCACCAGGTCGCGGAAGAGGTCCGTGCCCGTGCCCTCGCCGGAGAGCAGCAGCTCCGGCGGGGTCGAGGAGACCAGCAGGCGGGTCGAGGGGCCGTACCGCTCGTCCAGCTTCTGGCCCGTCGGCGCCTGGAAGACGACGTCGAGCCGGAAGGCGCCCGGCGCCACGTCGGTGGCCTCGCGCTTCGTGCGGTGGGCGACCGCTTCCACCCGCACGGCCTCCTCCGGGAGCCGCAGCCGGGTGAGCCGGTGGCGCGCCGACTCGACGACGACGATGTCGTCGCCGACGAGGACCGCGTCGCTGGGCTCGCGCAGATCGGTCGCGAGGGTGGTGACCTCGCCGGTGGCGGGGTCGTAGCGGCGCAGGGCGTGGTTGTACGTGTCGGAGACCGCGACCGAGCCGTCGGGCAGGGCGGTCACGCCGAGCGGGTGCTGGAGCAGCGCCTGGCCGGCGGCGCCGTCCCGGTGACCGAAGTCGAAGAGGCCGGTGCCGACGGCGGTGTGCACGGTGCCGTCGGTGTCGACGTACCGCAGGGCGCTGGTCTCCGAGTCGGCGATCCAGAGGCGGTCCTCGGTGGCGGCGAGCCCGGACGGCTGCGCGAACCAGGCCTCGGCGCCGGGGCCGTCGACGAGCCCCTCGTTCGTCGTCCCGGCCGCGACCTCGACGGTCCCCGTCCCGGGGTCGTACGTCCAGATCTGGTGCACGCCGGCCATGGCGATCCACACCTTGCCCTGCCACCAGGCGACGTCCCACGGCGAGGACAGGTCCACGTCGAGCGCGGGCCCGGAGGTCGGCGAACCCTGCCACCACTGCCTGCCGGTACCGGCGATCCGCTCCACCTCGCCCGTCGCCGGGTCGAAGCGCTGCAGCGCGTGGTGCACGGTGTCCGCGACGACGACCGTCCCGTCCGGCAGCAGCGCGAGCCCCTGCGGCTCGCGGAAGACGCCCTCGCCGCCGATCCGGCGCAGGACGGTCTCCCCGTCGGCGGCCAGCTCGACCAGCTGGTGCCGGGTGGTGTCGGAGACGAGGATGTTCCCCTCCGGGAGGACGACGGCCTTCCCCGGGAAGCGCAGATCGGTCGCGACGGGCTCCGGCGGCACGTACGGCCCGTCGCCGCGCCGCAGCGTCCCCTTCGCCTCGTGCTCCGCCTCCAGCTCCTCGACCAGCGTCCGGAGCGCGTTGGCGTGCCCCTCGCCCGCGTGCTGGGCGACGACGTACCCCTCGGGGTCGATCACGACGAGCGTCGGCCACGCGCGCACGGCGTACTGCTTCCAGGTCGCCAGCTCCGGGTCGTCGAGCACCGGGTGGTGCACCTCGTACCGCTCCACGGCGTCGACGACCGCCTGGTGCTCGGCCTCGTGCACGAACTTCGGCGAGTGCACGCCCACGATGACGAGCGTGTCCCGGTGCTTCTCCTCCAGCTCCCGCAGTTCGTCGAGGACGTGCAGGCAGTTGATGCAGCAGAAGGTCCAGAAGTCCAGCACGACGATCTTGCCGCGCAGGCCGGCGAGGGTCAGCTCGTCGCCGCCGGTGTTGAGCCAGCCGCCCTTGCCGATCAGCTCGGGGGCACGGACACGGGCACGCTTGCGGGGTGCGGGCGCAGGGGTGGGCGCCGGAGCAGCATCGTTCATCCTTCAAGCTTGCCATCCGCCCGTGAACGGGCCGTGAAGGGCCCGCCACGACCCCACGCGAGCGCACAGGCGTGCGGACGTACGTGCGTACGGGTGGATCGGTGGGGCCGGGTGGGGGGTGCGGGCGTGTCCCGGGGCGAGTCGGGGGCCCGGCGGGCGATGGCATGGGCGCATGACGCATGCGGGCAGATCATCCGACTACTCGCGCATCCGGGGGAGGCGGGCCGTCCGGGCCGGTGCCGGGATCCTCGCCGGGGTGCTCGTCCTGCCCTGCCTCGTCCTCGCCGCCGGGGCCCCCGCGCGGGCGGGCGGCGCGGGCGACAGGGCACTGCGGCTGACCGTCACCGTCAACGGCCGCGGGGACGACGGGGAACGGCCGGCCCCCGTACGGGCCGGCGGCGAGGTGGTGAAGCGGTACCGGCTGGTGAACCGGGGCGGCGCCGATCTGCACGGGGTGCGGGTGCGCGACCCCGGACTCCCCGCGGGCGTCGCCGCGCGCTGCCCGCGCCGGACCCTCGTCGGGCTCACCTCCATGGAGTGCGCCGCCCGCTTCCGCGCCCTTCCCGGGACCCGCGAAGGCACCGTCCGCGCCGAGGGCCGGATCCCCTCGCTCGGGCTCGCCGTCGCCGCGACCGCCCGCAGCGGGTACAGCGGTGTCCTCGGGGCCCTCGTCCTCGGCGAGCGGGTGCGCGTCGCCGCGCCCGCGGCGAAGGGCGCGGCCACCGTCACGTACACCGTCGCCAACCGCGGGAACCGGCCCCTGTACGACGTACGCGTCACCGATCCCGGGCTCGGGCTCGGTGGGCGCGGTGTCGACTGCGGCGCGGGCCCGCTCCGGCTCGCCCCCGGCGCCTCCGCCCGCTGCACGGCGACCTTACGGCGCCCGCCGGGCGTCCACCGCAGTACCGGTCTCGCCACCGCGACCGACCGGGTCGCCACCTACGCCCCCGACGGGCGCCGGCTCGCCGCGCCCCTGCTCACCGCCCGTACCGGCGCCTCCTTCACCGTGCCGGAGCCGGCGCCTGAGCCCGTACGGGAGGCGCCTCCGGAGGGGCGCGGGGGGTCGGCTGCTGCCGGTGCGCCCGGAACCCCCGGGGCGCGCGGAGCGGCCGGCGCGCCTGGTGCGGCCGGTGCGCCCGGCGTGCCCGGCGTGCCTGGTGCGACCGGTGGTGCGGCCGCCGCGCCCGTACCTCCGCTGACGGGCGTCCTGCCCCTCGGCCCGCCCGGGGCGGAGGCCGCCGTCCCCGGGGCCGCAGTGGTCGGGGAAGGGGCCGGGGCCGGTGTCGGGGCCGATGCCGGTGTCGATGAGGGGCTGGTGGAGCCCGCACCGGCCGCGCCGCCCGCCCCTGCCGCACCCGAGGCCGCCGACGCGTCCGACGCCGTCGACTCCGCCCGCACCGGAGGCACCGGAGGCACCGGAGAGGCCTCGGCCGGGGGGCGTACCCCGCCCGATGCCGCCCGGCAGGCCGCGACGCTCGACGGCGAGGGGTTTCTCGGGCGGTTGCGGCGGCGGGGACGGGAGGCGGACGAGATGGGGGTGGTCGTGATGCTGCTGCTGATCCTGGTGCCGGCGGCGCTCGCCGCCGCGCTCCTCGGGAACCGGAGGACCTGACCCGTGGCCGTGCTCGAAACGCTCTTCGTCGTGCTCGGGGTCGCCCTGCTCGGCGCGCTCGCCGTCGTCGTCAAGACGCGGCTCTTCCCCCTCCCCGAGAGCGAGGAGCCGCGCGAGGACGTCGCCGAGTACATCGCCATGATGGTCTCGGTGCTCTACGCCATCGTGCTCGGCCTCTGCCTGGTCTCGGTCTGGGACACCCGCACCTCCGCCTCCGACCACGCCCAGGCCGAGGCGAGCGCCCTGCACCAGACGTATCTGCTCGCCGACGCCTTCCCCGGCGACCGGCGCGAGCCGCTGCGGGCGGCGGCGCGGACGTACGCCGACCACGTGGTGGACGTCGAGTGGCCGATGATGGCCGCCCGGCAACCGCTCGATCCCTCCGGCTGGCGGCTGCTCGAACAGCTCCGGCGGGCGGGCGAGGTCGACGACACCGCCACCGTCTCGCAGCAGATCGCCGCGCAGGAGGTCCTCGCCCAGCTGGGCAACGTGGACGACGCCCGGCGCAGCCGGGAGGCGGCCGCGCAGGAGCGGCTGTCGCCGGTGCTGTGGGCCGGACTGATCATCGGCGGTGTCCTGACCCTCGCCTTCATGTTCATCTTCGGCATCCGTCACACCCGCACCCATGTGGTGATGGTGATGGGTCTCGCCGGTTTCATCGCCTTCACGGCGCTGCTGGTCCATCAGCTCGACGAGCCCTTCGGCGAGATGCTCGGCACGCCACCGGAGGCCTTCGTCCGCTACTTCGGGTGATCCCGCTGTTTCACGTGAAACAGCGAGAGGGAGACATTGCGCATGAAATACCTCGTGCGGGACAAGTTCTTCGCCATCGGCGACGACTACTGGATCGAGGACGAGGACGGCCGGCCCGCCTTCCTCGTCGACGGCAAGGCGCTCCGGCTGCGCGACACACTGGAGCTGAAGGACCGTGACGGGCGGGTGCTCGTCACGCTGCGGCAGAAGCTCGTCAGCCTGCGCGACGCGATGACGATCGAGCGGGACGAGCAGCCGCTGGCGACCGTCCGCCGCAAGCGGCTCTCACTGCTGCGCAACCACTACCGCGTGACGCTCGTCGACGGCACCGAACTGGACGTCAGCGGCCGGATCCTGGACCGGGAGTTCGCCGTCGAGTACGAGGGCGAACTGCTCGCCCACATCTCCCGCCGGTGGTTCCGCGTCCGGGACACCTACGCGGTGGACGTCGTCCGCGAGGACGCCGACGCCTCCCTGCTCATCGCGGTGGCGGTGTGCGTGATCCGGATGGCCGAGCGGGGAGGGGAGTAGCGGGAGGGGGACCGAGACGGGTGGGTCCTGTAAGGCTCTGGCCAACGCGGCTTGTTTCCGGCGCTCGGACCGGGAAACATACGGGTGCATCTGCAAAGTGATGTCGTCGTACCGCCATGGGGGCTCCGCGAGATGGGTTTTGACGAGGAAACTGCCGGCCTTCGGTCCACCGGGGCCGCCGCTGCGGCGCCGGCCCAGGAGCCGGCGGCCATGCGCCTGAACCAGCTGGACGACGGCACCGGCGGCCGGGGGATCGTCGGTGGCGGCGCCCCGGACCTGCGGACCGCGCCGGAGAAGAAGAGGGCGGCGGCGAACACCATCGAGACCGAGCTGGAGCCCAACACGGGCAAGGCCGCCAAGTGGGCCGACGAGGCCACCACCACGGCGATCTCCACCTTCGGCGGCTGGTCCGTCGCCGCCGGCCTGAAGACGGTCGACACCACCTGGAACAACCAGGTCAAGGCGCTGCTCGCGCGCCTCGCGCACGAGAAGGGCGCGCTGCGCGGCACCGTGACCACCCTCACCGGCCAGGACGTGGGCGTCCGCACGCAGATCGCGAGCGTGCCGCCGGTCTCCTCGATCTCCGGCTACTGAGGAGGGTCCCGCCATGCTGACCTATTCCGAGATCATGACCACCGACCTGGGCAAGCTCTCCGCCGCCGCCGACAAGTGGGACGAGATGGCGAAGGAGCTGCACCGGGTCGAGGGGCGCTACCGGGACAGCGTGCAGACGCTGCCCGACTCGCCGTTCTGGATCGGCGTGAGCGCCACCGCCGCGCGGACCAACTTCTCCGCGACCCGGTACGAGTACCAGGCCGCGCAGACCCAGGCGAAGGCCACCGCGACGCTGCTCCGCAACGGGCACCAGCAGTTCGTCGAGCTGAAGAAGCAGCTGGAGTCGGCCCGCGCCGACGCGGTGAAGGCCGGCATGAAGGTCTCCGAGGAGGGCCGGGTCGCCTACGACTACGGGCGGCTGACCCCCGGGGAGAAGCAGGCCGTCACCCACGACCCGGACTACGCCAAGAGCATCCGGGAGGCGGAGACCGCCTGGGCCGAGCAGCTCGACAGCTGTGTGAAGGCCTTCGACCTCGCCGACCAGGACCTGAAGAAGGACCTGGAGGCCGTGGTGAAGGACAGCGGCGGCGGCAAGAACGACGAGACGCTCGGGACCGGCTTCAACGGCGGCGCGGACAAGGTCGCCGCGGCCGACGACAAGGCCAAGGCCGACCGGATGGACCTCGCCTGGCTGGAGATGAAGGACAACGAGACGCTCGACGACTACATCAAGCGGCTCCAGAAGGAAGGCCTCACCCGGCTCACCGGCAACCCGCAACTCGCCGAGCTGGTGACCAAGTTCACCAACGGCGCGATCACGGCGGGCGCGTTCACCGGCGCGCTGACGGCCGTCGGCATGTACTCGTACAAGCTGTCCAAGGCGCTCCGGCCGCCCTTCGTGCACCCGACCGCGCCCGGCACGTTCCTCTCCAAGCACTTCAACATGCGGCTCGCGGGCGCCGCGCCCGGCAGCCTCCTCAGCAAGATCCCGCCGGGTCTCGCCACCGCCCTCACCGGCTCCGACGAGGCCGCCATGTGGGGCGGGTTCATGCGGAACGGCTCGTTCTTCATGCCGACGGCCGCCGAGGCCAACCTGATCAAGGTCGCCCAGAACGGCGGCCTCGCCAACGCGGCGAAGGCGGCCGGCTGGCTGCGCGGCGCCGGTGTCGTCGGCGGCGTCGCGGCCACCGCCTACGGCGTGGCCAACCTCACCACGTACAACACCGACATGATCAAGGCGGACCCGGCGAAGTTCGCCTCGGACCTGACCGGCACGGCCTTCAGCGCCTCCATGACGGCGCTGACCGTCGCCCCGACGCCGGTCACCCTCGGCCTCGCCATCGGTACGGGCGTGGCCTACGGCGCGGCCCTGATCTGGGACAACCACGAGGCCATCGGCAAGGGCCTGGAGGACGCCGGCGAGTGGGTCGGCGACAAGGCGTCCGACATCGGCGAGGGGATCAAGGACGGCGCGAAGAAGCTGGGCAGCGCGCTGAACCCGTTCGACTGAGCAGCGGCCGCGATACGACCGAGAGGGACACAGGGATCATGCACACCGACGTCACGCCCTTCGAGCTGCACCGGTGGAAGGAGGGCGGCCGGCACGACTACCGGGCCGGGTTCAAGGGCGTCTCGCCGGAGTTCGGCGAGATCGTCCTCACCGCCCCGCTGCCCCGCGGCAACGCGGAGGCGGCCGTCGTCTCCGAGCTGCGCGGCGGCCTGCTCCCCACGGCCTCCTTCGAGGCGCGCGGGATCCACACCGACGTCGTGAAGCTGCCCACCCTCAACCGGTCCACCCTCCGCGTCGGCGACCGGATCGTCCCCATGTCCCGCAACCGCGCGGGCTTCACGCTCGACCAGCGCGCCCTGCACCTGCGGTTCGCGGGCGACGAGTACCGGCTCTCCGCCCTCGACAAGCGCGGCTACGTCCTCACCCGCCTGCCGGACGACGAGGACCCCGGCGTCACCGTCACCGTCCACGAGACCGGACGCGGGAAGAAGGAGCGGCTCCAGGTCCGGGTCGCCGGCCGCGCGGAGGGCGGCGACCTGTCCCTGGCGCTGATCTTCGCGGGGGTGGACCGGTCCGCGCTGACCCGGCTGGGCGCCGTGAAGGCGGGGGTCTCGCGGGTGACGCACCTGTTCGCCGAATCGCAGTACTGATCCGCCCCTGTTCCGCACCCCCTTCTCTTCTTCCGAGCGAGTGAGCGAAAAAAGATGCCTTCCTTCGATGTGACCCGGTCCCGTTTCCGCCTCAGTGACGACCACGTGTTCGTGCTGGCCCAGATGGCGACCGGGCAGCCGGTCCCGGAGGCCCTGGAGGGCGCGCGGGCGGCGCTGCGGGAGGCCGACCTGATCAACGCGGCCGGGGAGCTGTCCGCCCTGCTGCTGCCCCTGATGAAGACCGTCGTCCAGCCGAACGTGATCGTCTCCCTGGAGGCCGGCGGCCGCCAGGGCACCCTGCTCCACGGGCTCCTCATCGGCGAGGAGAACGTCGTCTGCCACGAGAGCTGGCCGGGCGAGGAGGAGGCCGTCTACCGGCTCGTGGAGCCGCGCACGGTGGTGTGGACGCTCGCCGACCTCGTCGCGCTCCGCCAGTCCGGCGGCGCACCGGCGGACGAGGCGGTCGTGGAGACGACGATCGGGGCCCTGGAGGCGGGCCTGGCCGCCCTGGAGAAGGCGGCGTCGACGCCGGGCGCGGACGAGCGGGCGCTGGTGGCCGCGGCCCTGGAGGCGGCGGGCGGACCGGCCGCCCCGCTGGCGGACCTGATCGTCGAGCTGCGCTCCCAGTGGCGCGTCACCGCCGCGTGGCAGGGCGGCCCGGAGGACGAGCGGCGGGTCGTGGCGCGGATCGTGGCGGCCTGGGACTGCGGGCCGCTGGGCTACTGGCTGCGCGAGCTGCCGGCCGAGCCGGTCGCCGAGGGCTCGGTCACTCCGGAGAGCGCCTTCCGGCTGCGCCGGGTGACGCCGAAGCGGCTGTGGCAGTCGCTGACGGACCTCCTCCCCGACGCCGCCGAACTCGCCTCCTGAGCAGGGGCCCGGGGCGCCCGGGCCTCAGGCCTCGGGCGCCGTCCGGGGCCTGTACGTGACCTGCTCGACCGGGTCCTCGTGCGGGTGGAAGAGGGCGGGCAGTCCCTCGACGGTGAGCTCGCCGCGCAGCCAGGCGAGGAGCGTCCCGGTGAGGGTGCCGGTGAGCGGCCGGCCCACGCGCGCGTGGCGGGGGTCGACGATCAGCGGCCAGGTGTCGGGGTCGTCGCCCTCGGCGAGCCAGCCGAGCTGGTCGCCGTCGATGGTGGTGGCGAACGGCAGGAAGCCGCGGGGTTCGGGCCAGACGGCCAGCGGATGGAACTCGGGGTAGTCGGCGCGCAGGGAGCGGTAGTTGCCGGCGTACCACTCGGCCCAGGGCGCGAGGTCGTGCGGCCCGTTGCCCCAGGGGAGCGGGAAGCGCAGCCAGTCGCACCAGGTGCCGGCGCCGTACGTCTCCATCAGGCGGACGTACTCGCCGGGGAGTTCGGTGCCGAGCTGGTCGTAGGTCCACTCCCAGTCGCGCGGGCCGAGGTACGGCTCCGGGGGTGGCGGGACGGCGGCGGCGAGGGTGTCGAGTCCGGTGCCGCCGCTCGCGAACGCGGCCCGCTGCCCGGGCGTCGGCACGGGGCGGCGCGGCGGCGGGACCCACGGCCCGGTGGCGTCCTCGGCGCGGCCGCTGCGGGCGAGGGTCCGGGGCAGGCCTTCGTCGACGAGGAGCGCGAGGGTGGGCAGCAGGGTGGTGCCGGGGCGGCGCCAGGGGTCGCGGCCCTCGGCCTTCTCGTGCGGGTCGTGGAGGAGCACGGGCCAGGCGTCGGGGTCGTCGGAGGCGCCGGTGTCCCAGAAGAAGGTGCCCGAGGTGCGGGTCTCGGCGAAGGGGAGCACGCCGGGCGCCATGCGGCGGTACTCCTGGACGAATCGGCCGTAGTCGAAGAGGCCGTGGCCTTCGGCGTACGGCGTCTGGATCCAGAACCGCTCGCCGAGGAGGACGGGGCCGTAGACGGTGGCGATCGCCTTGTAGTCGGCGGGCAGCCGGAGCCCGATCCACTCCTCGACGGCGTCCCAGTCGACGGGGATCGCGGGCCCCTCGGGCGGCGGCCCGAAGAGCCCGGCGAAGGCGGCGACGGCGGCGGTGTCCCGGGGGTCCGTGCTCATCGGACCCTGGTCCGGCGGGGCGCGGCGACGCCGAGGACGCGGTCCTTGAGGGCCGGGAAGTCCTCGCGGATCGCGGCGGGCTTCGCCGGGTCGAGGACGGCCCGCAGGACCTCCTCGCCGGGCCCGGCCTCGGCGAGGATCTCGCCCCAGGGGTCGACGACCAGCGAGTGCCCGGCCTGTTCGACGCCCGCGTGGGTGCCGGCGGTGCCGCAGGCGAGGACGTACGCCTGGTTCTCGACGGCCCGGGCCTGGGCGAAGAGCCGCCAGTGGGCGCGGCGGCGGGCGGGCCAGCCGGCGGGGACGACGAAGGCCTCGGCCCCGGCGTCGACGAGGCCGCGGAAGAGCTCGGGGAAGCGCAGGTCGTAGCAGGTGCCGACGCCGACGGTGAGGTGCGGCAGGTCGAAGGTGACCAGGTCCTCGCCGGCGGCCAGCAGGACGGCCTCGCCCTGGTCGAAGCCGAAGCGGTGGATCTTGCGGTAGGAGGCGACGAGTTCGCCGTCGGGGGAGAAGACCAGCGAGGTGTTGTAGAGGGAGCCGCCGGCGGACTCGACGAAGGAGCCGGCGTGCAGCCAGACCTCGGCGTCCCGGGCGGCGGCGGCCATCGCCGTGTAGGTGGGGCCGTGGAGGGGCTCGGACTCGGCGGCCCAGAGGTCGGCCGAAAACGCACCCGTGGGCCACAGTTCGGGGAGGACGACGAGGTCCGCGGCCCCGCGCTCCTCCCGTACGAGGCGGGCCGCCCGGGCCCGCCGGTCGGCGACCGGTTCGTCCGGGTCTACCGCGATCTGGATCAGCGAGGCGCGCACACTACCACCGTCCTGGCGTTGAAGCCGTCAACACCGGCCTACGATCGTCACACGAAAGCACTGCCGGGGTGCTCCCGGGGAGCGTAACTTAGCGTCCGAGCCTCCCATTCCGCTGTCGCCCAGTCGTGTTTTCAGCCCGCACCGAAGAACGTCGAGGGGTCCCGTGACCGTCCATCCCAGCCTCCAGAACTACGCCGACGCCTGGACCCACTCCATCGAAGCGATAGCCGAGCTGGTGCAGCCGCTCGTGGAGGGCGAGTGGAACCGGGCGACCCCGTGCCCCGGCTGGTCGGTCCGGGACATCGTGTCGCACGTGATCGGCCTGGAGACCGAGATGCTCGGGGATCCCCGGCCGATCCACTCGCTCCCCCGCGACCTGTACCACGTGCGCAGCGACTTCGCCCGCTACATGGAGGTGCAGGTCGACGTCCGCCGGCACCACACGGCGCCGGAGATGACCTCGGAGCTGGAGTACATCCTGATCCGACGGGCCCGTCAGCTGCGGAACGAGACCCGCTCGCCCGAGCACGTCATCCGGGCGCCGCTGGGCGGGGAGCAGACGCTGGAGCAGGGGTACCGGCTGCGGGCCTTCGACACCTGGGTGCACGAGCAGGACCTGCGGTTCGCGCTGGGGGTGCCGGGGAACCTCGACTCGCCGGGCGCCTTCGTGGTGCGGGACATGCTCCTGTCGGCGCTGCCGAAGGTGGTCGCGAAGGACGCGGGCGCGCCGGCGAACTCGGCGGTCGTGGTGGACGTGACCGGGCCGGTGGAGTTCCTGCGGACGGTGCGGGTGGACGCGGAGGGGCGTGGCTCGATCGACGGGGCGCCGTCGCTGGGCCCGGCGGTGACGCTGGCGACGGACTGGGAGACGTACGTGCGCCTGGCCTGCGGCCGGGTCCGGCCGGCCGAGGTGGCCGACCGGGTCAAGGTGGAGGGCGACCGGGAGCTGGCCGAGGCGATCCTCGACCGCTTCGCGGTGACGCCGAACTGACCGGCCGGGGCCCTACACGGGCACGTGGACGGCCTCCACGCGGCTGGCGACGAGGCGTTCGCGCTCGCGCCGGTGGGTGCGTGACTTGAGGCGCAGGATCTGGACGACGCCGAGCGCTTCGAGGACGAAGACGGAGGAGAACGCGATCCGGTAGTCGTCGCCGGTCGCGTCGAGGAGCACGCCGACGGCGAGCAGCGTCGTCATCGAGGCGACGAAACCGCCCATGTTGACGATGCCGGAGGCGGTGCCCTGACGCTCGGGCGGGTTGGCCGGGCGGGCGAAGTCGAAGCCGATCATGGAGGCCGGTCCGCAGGCCCCGAGGACCAGGCACAGGGTGACGAGCAGCCACATCGGGGCGTGGTCGCCGGGGTACGCGATCGTGGCCGCCCACAGCAGGGCGGTGGCGGCGACCGTGCCGAGGGCCAGCGGGGCGCGGGCGCCGCCGTGCCGGGCGATGATCTGGCCGTAGGCGAGGCCCACGGCCATGTTGGAGAGCACCACGAGGGTGAGGAGTTCGCCCGCGGTGCCCCGGTCGAGGCCCTGGGCCTCGACGAGGAACGGCAGCCCCCACAGCAGCAGGAAGACCATCGCGGGGAACTGGGTGGTGAAGTGCACCCACAGGCCGAGCCGGGTGCCGGGCTCGCGCCAGGACTCGGCGATCTGCCGGCGGACGTAGGCGGCGCCCGCGTGGCGGACGGGGGCGGGCTCGTACCCCTCCGGGTGGTCCTTCAGGAAGAGGAGCAGCAGGACCAGGACGAGGACGCCGGCGAGGGAGCTGCCGACGAAGGTGGTGGTCCAGCCGAGGCCGTGCAGGGCGCGGGAGAGGACCACGGTCGAGATCAGGTTGCCCGCCATGCCGATGAGGCCGGCGAGCTGGGCGATGAGGGGGCCGCGGCGGGCCGGGAACCAGCGGCCGCCGAGGCGCAGGACGCTGATGAAGGTCATGGCGTCGCCGCAGCCGAGGAGGGCGCGGGAGGCGAGGGCCATGGGGTACGTCGGGGAGAGCGCGAAGCCCAGCTGGCCGAGGGTGAAGAGGACGACGCCGAGGGCGAGGACCTTCTTGGTGCCGAGCCGGTCGACCATGAGGCCGACGGGTATCTGCATGCCCGCGTAGACCAGCAGCTGGAGTATGGAGAAGGTGGAGAGCGCCGAGGCGCCCACGTGGAAGCGGTCGGCGGCGTCCAGTCCGGCGACGCCGAGCGAGGTGCGGAAGATGACGGCGACGAAGTAGACGGCGACGCCGACGCCCCAGACGAGGGCGGCGCGCCGGCCGCCGGGCGGGTCTCCGGGGAGGGTGACGGCCGATCCGTATCCGTCGCGGCTCACCTGCCCTCACCCCGGACCAGGGTGCCGACGCGGCCGAGGTGGCCGCGGACGGCGGCGGCGGCGCCGTCCGCGTCGCCGGCCCTGAGGCGGTCGAGGATCTCGGCGTGCTCGGCGATGTTCTGGGCGACCCGGTCGGGGTGGGCCTGCATCACGGCGACGCCCATGCGGAGCTGCCGGTCGCGGAGCTGGTCGTAGAGGCGGGCGAGGATCTGGTTGCCGGCGTGCCGGACGATCTCGGCGTGGAAGCTGCGGTCGGTGTCGGCGACCTCGGCGAGGTCGCCGGCGCCCGCCCGCCGCTCCTGCTCGGCCAGGAGCTCTTCGAGCCGGGTGAGGAGCGCGGGCGGCGCGGGCACGGCCCGGCGCACGGCGAACTCCTCGACGAGCAGCCGGGTCTCGACGACGTCGGCGATCTCCTGGGCGGAGACGGCGAGGACGAGGGCGCCCTTCTTCGGGTAGAGCTTCAGCAGCCCTTCCATCTCCAGCTTGAGCAGCGCCTCGCGGACGGGGGTCCGGGAGACGCCCACGGCCTGGGCCAGCTCCCCCTCGGTGAGCAGGGTCCCGCCCTCGTAACGACGGTCGAGGACCGCCCGCTTGACGTGGCTGTAGACCCGCTCGGCGGCGGGCACCTGCTTGACGGGCTGCTCCGCGGAGGGAGGTGCGGCTGATGGCATGCGCACAGCATAGATACAAGGGGTGTACAACTAACAGGCCCGTCCGCGATGCGGACGGGCCTGTTTCACGTGAAACGCGGCGGGCGGGTGACTACGCCCAGGTCATGAGCCGCTTCGGCTGCTCCAGGACCGCGGCCACGTCGGCCAGGAACTTGGAGCCGAGCTCGCCGTCGACCAGGCGGTGGTCGAAGGAGAGGGCCAGCGTGGTGACCTGACGCGGCTTCACCTTGCCCTTGTGGACCCAGGGCTGGAGCTTGATCGCGCCGACCGCGAGGATCGCGGACTCGCCCGGGTTGAGGATCGGCGTACCGGTGTCGACGCCGAAGACGCCGACGTTGGTGATGGTGAAGGTGCCGCCCTGCATCGCCGCCGGGGTCGTCTTGCCCTCGCGGGCGGTGGCGACCAGCTCGCTCAGGGAGCGGGACAGCTCCGGCAGGGTCTGGGCGTGCGCGTCCTTGATGTTCGGCACGATCAGACCGCGCGGGGTGGCCGCGGCGATGCCCAGGTTCACGTAGTGCTTGAGGACGATCTCCTGCGCCGCCTCGTCCCAGGCCGCGTTGATCTCCGGGTTGCGGCGGACCGCGACCAGGACGGCCTTGGCGATGAGGAGGAGCGGATTGATCCGCAGGCCGGCCATGTCCTTGTCGGCCTTGAGCTCCTCGACCAGCTTCATCGTGCGCGTGATGTCGAAGGTCACGAACTCGGTGACGTGCGGGGCGGTGAAGGCGGAGCCGACCATGGCCGCCGCCGTCGCCTTGCGGACGCCCTTGATCGGGACGCGGGTCTCCCGGGCGTCGGCCGCCTGGACCGCCACCGGGGCGGGCGCCGCGGCCGGGGCCGGGGCCGCCACGGGCGCCGCCGGGGCCGGGGCGACCGGAGCGGGCGCCGGAGCGGCCGCGCGGTGCACGTCCTCACGGGTGATGACCCCGTCCGGGCCGGTCGGGACGACCGAGGCCAGGTCCACGCCGAGGTCCTTGGCGAGCTTGCGCACCGGCGGCTTGGCCAGCGGACGCGCGCCGGCCGGGCCGTGCCCGTTCAGCTGCTCGGGGACCACCGCGACGGGCGCGGCGGCGGCGGGCGCGGAGGCGGCCGGAGCGGCCTTGCGGGCCCGGCGCTTGGTGGAGCTCGCGGCCACGCCGTAGCCGACGAGGACCGGCTGGCGGCCCTCCGGCTCCGGCTCCGCCGCGGGGGCCGGTGCCGTGGGGGCCGGGACCTCCGCGGCGGGGGCGGCGGCCGGGGCCGGCGCCTCCGCCGGGGCGGCGCCGCCGACGTTCACCGAGATGATGACCTGGCCGACGTCGACCGTGGTGCCCTCGGGGAAGACCAGCTCGTGGACGGTGCCGTCGAAGGGGATCGGCAGCTCCACGGCGGCCTTGGCCGTCTCCACCTCGCAGACGACCTGCCCGTCGGTGACGGTGTCACCGGGCTGGACGTACCACTTGAGGATCTCGGCCTCGGTCAGGCCCTCGCCCACGTCGGGCATCTTGAATTCGCGGATCGTCATGGTGGTGCTCTCCTCAGTACGCCAGCGAGCGGTCGACGGCGTCGAGCACGCGGTCCAGGCCCGGCAGGTACTCCTCCTCCAGGCGCGCCGGCGGGTACGGCGCGTGGTAGCCGCCGACCCGCAGGACGGGGGCCTCCAGGTGGTAGAAGCAGCGCTCCGTGATCCGGGCGGCGATCTCCGCGCCGGAGCCGAAGAACACCGGCGCCTCGTGGACGACGACCAGGCGCCGGGTCTTCTCGACCGAGGCCTGGATGGTGTCGAAGTCGAGCGGGGAGACCGAGCGGAGGTCGACGACCTCGATCGACTTGCCCTCCTCGGCGGCGACCGCCGCGGCCTCCAGGCAGGTCTTCACCATGGGGCCGTAGGCCAGCAGGGTGAGGTCGGTGCCCTCACGGGCGACCCGGGCCTTGTGGAGCTCGCCCGGAATGGCCTCGGTGTCGACCTCGCCCTTGTCCCAGTAGCGGCGCTTGGGCTCGAAGAAGATGACCGGGTCGTCGCTCTGGATCGCCTGCTGGAGCATCCAGTAGGCGTCGGAGGAGTTCGCCGGGGTGACCACCTTGAGGCCCGCGACGTGCGCGAAGAGCGACTCGGGGGACTCGGAGTGGTGCTCGACGGCGCCGATGCCGCCGCCGTACGGGATGCGGATGACGACCGGCATCTTCACGGTGCCGAGCGAGCGGGCCCGCATCTTCGCCAGCTGGGTGACGATCTGGTCGTACGCCGGGAAGACGAAGCCGTCGAACTGGATCTCCACGACGGGGCGGTAGCCGCGCAGCGCGAGGCCGATCGCGGTGCCGACGATGCCGGACTCGGCGAGCGGGGTGTCGACGACGCGGTCCTCGCCGAAGTCCTTCTGGAGACCGTCGGTGATGCGGAAGACACCGCCGAGCTTGCCGACGTCCAGGCCCATGACGATGACCTTGGGGTCGGTCTCCAGGGCCTTGCGCAGCGACTCGTTGAGCGCCTTCGCGAGGGGAAGCTTCTGAACAGCCATGATTACTCGGCCTCTCCGTTCGCGAAGGACGCCTGGTAGGCGGCGAACTGCGCGCGTTCCTCGTCGACGAGCGCGTGCCCGTCCGCGTACGTGTGGTCGAACATCGCCATGTGGTCCGGGACCGGCATGGCGCGGACGACCTCGCGGACGTGCTTGCCGAGGTTCTCGCTCTCGGCCTCCAGCTCCTCGAAGAAGGCGGCGTCGGCGTGGCCCTCGTTCTCCAGGTACGTCCGCAGGCGCAGGATCGGGTCCTTCGCCTCCCACGCCTCGCGCTCCGCGTCGCGGCGGTAGCGGGTCGGGTCGTCGGAGGTGGTGTGGGCCGCCATCCGGTAGGTGAACGCCTCGACGAGCGTCGGGCCCTCGCCGCGGCGGGCGCGCTCCAGGGCCGAGCGGGTCACGGCCAGACAGGCGAGGACGTCGTTGCCGTCGACGCGGACGCCGGGGAAGCCGAAGCCGCGGGCGCGCTGGTAGAGCGGGACGCGGGTCTGCTTCTCGATGGGCTCGGAGATCGCCCACTGGTTGTTCTGGCAGAAGAACACGACCGGGGCGTTGTAGACCGCCGAGAAGACGAACGACTCGTTCACGTCGCCCTGGCTGGAGGCGCCGTCGCCGAAGTAGGCGAGCACGGCGGAGTCCGCGCCGTCCTTGGAGATGCCCATGGCGTAGCCGGTGGCGTGCAGGGTCTGCGAGCCGAGGACGATCGTGTACAGGTGGAAGTTGTTGCTGCTCGGGTCCCAGCCGCCGTTGTTCACGCCGCGGAACATGCCCAGCAGGTTGGTGGGGTCGACCCCACGGCACCAGGCGACGCCGTGCTCGCGGTAGGTCGGGAAGACGTAGTCGTCGTCCCGCAGGGCGCGGCCCGAACCGATCTGCGCGGCCTCCTGGCCGAGCAGCGAGGCCCACAGGCCCAGCTCGCCCTGGCGCTGGAGGGCGGTCGCCTCCGCGTCGAAGCGGCGGGTGAGGACCATGTCGCGGTAGAGCCCGCGCAGCTCCTCGGCGCTCAGGTCGATGTCGTAGTCGGGGTGCTGGACGCGCTCGCCTTCGGGCGTCAGCAGCTGAACGAGCTCGGGCTCCCCGGCCGGGGCCTGGTCGGCCTTCTTTGCGCCGGCGCTGGCGCCGGTGGTGCGCTTGGCGCCGCTGCTGCGTCGCGTCGTCTTGCGCGCGGCAGTGCTCTCCACGGTCACGTGCGTGCTCCTCCGTCGGTCCGGCCCCCGGGTTCGCCGGTGGGCCAGTGCGGCTCTCCGCCTTATCCGTACCCTGCGCACGGGGTGGGTGCGACGCGGCCGGGGTCGGGCGTGACAGTTGTCCCGGCGAACGCCGTCAGAAGGCACGTTACCCATCACGCCGCATTCCTGCGAAACCCCTCTTGACCTGCGAATTTGCTTGGATTTCCAAGTAAATTGGGAAAAGCGGAAGCTCGCCCTGGTCAGCGCGTTGGGCAGCGGCCCGACACCCTCGTCGGAACATCCGGCACCGTAACCCGCGCACCCCGGGCACCGGAAGAGCCAATATGTGAGACTGGCTTCGTGCGCGAAGAAGGAAAAATCCGGGTATTTCTGCTGGATGACCATGAAGTCGTCCGGCGCGGCGTCCACGAGTTGCTTTCCGTGGAGGACGACATCGAGGTGGTCGGCGAGGCCGGAACCGCGGCAGACGCCCTGGTCAGGATCCCCGCGACCCGCCCCGACGTGGCGGTGCTCGACGTGCGGCTGCCCGACGGCAGCGGTGTCGAGGTCTGCCGCGAGGTCCGCTCCCAGGACGAGTCGATCAAGTGCCTGATGCTGACCTCGTACGCGGACGACGAGGCGCTGTTCGACGCGATCATGGCCGGGGCCTCGGGATACGTCCTCAAGGCCATCCGGGGCAACGAGCTGCTGAACGCGGTCCGGGACGTGGCGGCCGGCAAGTCGCTGCTCGACCCGGTGGCCACGGCGCGGGTCCTGGAGCGGCTGCGGGACGGCAACAACCCGAAGGGGGACGACCGGCTCGCCCACCTCACCGAGCAGGAGCGCAAGATCCTCGACCTGATCGGCGAGGGCCTCACCAACCGGGCCATCGGCGAGCGCCTCCACCTCGCGGAGAAGACCATCAAGAACTACGTCTCCAGCCTGCTGTCGAAGCTCGGCATGGAGCGCCGCTCCCAGGCCGCCGCGTACGTGGCGCGCATGCAGGCCGAGCGGCACTGAGACCCGCGCCGGGCCCGGCGGGACCCCCTCCCGGCCCGGCGGTCTCACCCGGACGGAGCAGTCCGGGGCCCGCGGACGGCATTCGGGACCTACGTCCCCGCCGACGCGGGGCCCCGGCCCCTTTCCCGACAGGGCGCCGGTGGCGGACAGTGGAGTCATGTCCACCGAGGAGATCCGTGCCATCGAACTGCTCGGCCGTGCACCGTACGGCCGGATCGCCACGAGCATGCGGGCGATGCCCTTCGTCGCCCCCGCCCGCCACATCGTCTCGGGCGACAGCGTCCTGATCCGCATGCACGAGGGGCTCGGCTACCACCAGGCCTGCAGCGGCAGCGTCGTCGCCTACGGGGCGGACGACCTCGATCCGGAGTCGGGCACCCTGTGCTCGGTGCAGTTCACCGGCACCGCCGAGATCACCGAGCCGACCGAGGCCGAGCTGGCCGCCTTCGGCCCCGAGCCGCAGACCGTGGACGGCGAGCCCTTCGTCCCCGTCTACATGCGGATCGAACCCCAGTTCGTCACCGTGCACACCATCGACTACGGCCCCGCGGCCGCCTCCGCACCGCGACACCTCCACCACGCGGCGTGATCTAACATCTGCGGAGTGCCGCGCTCATCTGAACATTCCGCTCCTCCGGTCGGCGCCCTGCTGCGCCGCCATCCGCACGTCGGCGAGCCCCTGTCCTGCGTCCCCGTCACCGAGGGCCTGCTCAACCGCGGCTACCGCCTCGCCACCACCCGCGGCCGCTACTTCCTCAAACAGCACCTCGACGCCCCCACCGCCGACCGGGCCACCATCACCCGCCAGCACCGCGCCACCCAGCGGCTGCACGCCCTCGGCCTCCCGGTGGCCCCGCCGCTGCCCGACAGCCGCGGCCGCACCGTCGCCGTCATCGGCGGCCGCTGCTACGCCCTGCACCCCTGGGTCGAGGGCCGGCACCGCGACGGCGCCCAGCTCACCACCGGCGGCTCCCGCCGCCTCGGCGCCCTCCTCGGCCGCGTCCACACCACCCTCGACCGGGTCATGGAGCCCCCGCCGCCCGGCGAGCGGCACGACAGCGCCCGCCCCGAGGACACCTTCGCCGACATCGCCGAGCTGATCCGCCTGGCCCGCGCCCACCGCCCGTACGACGACTTCGACGCCCTCGCCGAGCACCGGCTGCGGGAGCGGCGCCGGCTGCTCGCCCAGCACGCCCACCGGCGCCCTCCGGCGCCCGCCACGGCCGGCTGGGTGCACGGCGACTTCCACCCGCTGAACCTGCTCTACCGGGGCGCCGAACCGGCCGCGATCGTCGACTGGGACCGCCTCGGCGTCCGCCCCCGGGCCGAGGAGGCCGTCCGGGCCGCCGCGATCTTCTTCGTACGCCCGGGCGGCGAGCTGGACCTGGAGAAGGTGCGGGCGTACGCGCGCGCCTACCGGCGGGCCGCCGGCGCCGACGGCGCCGAGCTGGCCGCGGCGGTGCACCGGGTGTGGTGGGAGCGGCTCAACGACTTCTGGACGCTGCGCTGGCGCTACCTGCTGAACGACCGCAGGGCCGACCCGCAGTTCCCCGCGGTGTCGGCCCTGGCCGTGTGGTGGACCCGGGAGTACGACGCCGTCCGCGACGCCTTCGCCGCCTGACGCCCGCCGTCGCCCGGGGAGGTGGCTACGGGGTGGACCCCGTGTCGCCCTCCGGACCGCCGGTCGGCGGCGGGTCCGGGTCGCCGTTGTCCCCGCCGGTCGGGTCGGGCTCGCCGGTGGCGCCGCCGTCCGTCGGCTCGGTCGTCGTGTCGCCCGTCGGCGTCGGCGCGGTCGTCGTGTCGTCGGTCGGCGTCGGAGCCGTGGTCGGCTCGTCCGTCGGCGTCGGAGCGGTCGTCGGCTCCATCGTCGGCGTCGGCGCGGTCGTCGGGTCCTGCGTGGCCGGCGGCCACGGGTTCTGCGTGGTGCCGCCGTCGCCGGACGTCGGCGGCTCGTAGGTGTCCTCGGACGGCTCCTCGGACGGGGTGGGCTCCTCGGAGGCCGTGGACGGCGCGGTCGAGACCGTCGTCGGGGTCGTCACCGGGCTCTTCTTGTTGCCCTCGTCCCCGGCCATGCGGACCGCGAAGACGACACCGGCGACGATCGCGACCAGCGCGAGCGCCGCGAAGAGCACCCTCCTGGTCCGCCTGCCCCCGCCGCCGTCCTGGCCGCCGTAGCCGCCGTTCCCGCCGCCCGGGCCGTAGCCGCCGGTGCTGCCCGTGCCGTCGTAGTAGCCGCCGTCGTCCGGGTTGGGAGGCGGAAGGATCTGGCCCTGGGAGGTCTCGCCGAGCGGCGGGTGCCCCATGGCCGTCGTCGCCGCCATGCCGTGGCCGGGGGTGTGCCCGCCCTCGTGCGCGGCCACCGGGCCGGTGCTCCAGGTGCCGGTGTGGCCGCCCTGCTGCCGGAGCATCTCCAGGCCGTACTGGATCAGCCCGCGGAACTCCTCGGCGCTCTGGAACCGGTCGTCCGGCTCCTTCGCGAGCGAGCGCATCACCAGGCCGTCCAGCTCCGGCGGCGTCGAACCGCGGACCTCGGACGGCGGGACCGGGATGTCCTGCACGTGCTGGTAGACCACCGACAGCGGCGTCTCCCCGGTGAAGGGGGGCCGCAGCGAGAGCAGCTCGTAGAGCAGGCAGCCCGTCGCGTACAGGTCGGAGCGGTGGTCGACGGCCTTGCCGAGCGCCTGCTCCGGGGAGAGGTACTGCGGGGTGCCCATGACCATGCCGGTCTGGGTCATCGTCGCCTGCGCGCCGTGCAGCGCGCGGGCGATGCCGAAGTCCATGACCTTCACGGCGCCGGTGTTCGTGATGATCACGTTGGCCGGCTTGATGTCGCGGTGCACGATGCCGTGCTGGTGCGAGTACGCCAGTGCCTCCAGGACGCCGGAGACGATCACCAGCGCCTGCTCGGGGCCGGGCGCCTCCGTGCTGACCAGCAGGTCACGGATGGTGCGGCCCTCGACGAGCTCCATCACGATGTACGGCACCGGGCGGCCGTCCACGACGTCCTCGCCGGAGTCGTACACCGCCACGATCGCGTGGTGGTTGAGGCCGGCGACCGACTGTGCCTCGCGCGTGAACCGCGCCTTGGAGACCGGGTCCTCGGCCAGGTCGGAGCGGAGCAGCTTCACCGCGACGGTGCGGCCGAGCCGCACGTCCTCGGCGGCGAAGACCTCGGCCATGCCGCCGCGCCCCAGACGGTGCGTCAGGCGGTAGCGGCCGTCGCCGACGACCCGCCCGAGCCCCCACGACTCCCCAGCGGCGCCCGGCACACCGCCACCTGCGTCGGATCCGGGTCCCATGAGTCCTCGCCGTCGTCTGTGCGTGCCGTGTGTCCAGTCGTCACGCTACAGGCTTCGTACGACAACACGGTCCGCGATGACCGGCCATCCAACCCTTCTCGTGTACGCCTGTGCAAATTCCGTGAGTTTCGCCCGCCTCTGCGCGACGCGGGCGGTGCAGAGGGTCACGGAACGGGCACTCGGCTTGACGTGTCAGGGGCCTCGGGCAGACTTGGCGCAGAATCAAGCCGGATGCGGACTTCCGGCCGGGATACGACGGACCGACGCCGCGGGGCGCAGGGGGACAGCACACATGAGCCACGACGGCGCTCAGGGCGGCCGCTACGCGGGCGGTTCGGTCGCGAACGGCCGCTACCAGCTGCGCGACCTCCTCGGCGAGGGCGGCATGGCCTCGGTCTACCTCGCGTACGACAGCGCGCTGGACCGACAGGTCGCGATCAAGACGCTCCACACCGAGCTGGGCCGCGAGGCGTCCTTCCGCGAGCGGTTCCGCCGCGAGGCGCAGGCCGTGGCGAAGCTCTCGCACACCAACATCGTCTCGGTCTTCGACACCGGCGAGGACACCCTCGACGGCGGTCTGATGCCGTACATCGTCATGGAGTACGTGGAGGGGCAGCCGCTCGGCTCCGCCCTCGCCTCCGACGTGCGCCAGTACGGGGCGATGCCCGCCGACAAGGCGCTGAAGGTGACGGCGGACGTGCTCGCCGCCCTGGAGGTCAGCCACGAGATGGGGCTCGTCCACCGCGACATCAAGCCCGGCAACGTGATGATGACCAAGCGCGGCGTCGTGAAGGTCATGGACTTCGGCATCGCCCGCGCCATGCAGTCCGGCGTCACGTCGATGACCCAGACCGGCATGGTCGTCGGCACCCCGCAGTACCTCTCCCCCGAGCAGGCCCTGGGCCGGCCGGTGGACGCCCGCTCCGACCTTTATTCGGTCGGCATCATGCTCTTCCAGCTGCTGACGGGCCGCCTGCCCTTCGACGCGGACTCGCCGCTGGCCATCGCCTACGCGCACGTGCAGGAGGAGCCGGTCGCGCCGTCCTCGGTGAACCGGTCGGTGACGCCCGCCATGGACGCGCTGGTCGCCCGCGCGCTGCGGAAGAACCCGAACGAGCGGTTCCCGAGCGCCGCCGCCATGCGCGACGAGTGCCTGCGGGTGCTCTCGGCCGGCCAGTCCGCCGCCCCGGTGATCGTCGCCGGCGGCCCGGTCAACAGCGGCTCGGGCGTCGGCTCGGCCGTCTTCCCGCCGGTCGGCCAGACCCCGCCGCCGCACGCGCCCGCCCCGCACGTCCAGCAGCCGTACCAGCCGCCGACGCCGCAGCCCGGCCCGTACGGCCCGCCGACCCCGGCGCCCGTCCCGGCGCCCGGCCCGGGCTACGGCTACCCGCAGCAGGCGCCGGCCCCCGCCTACCAGACCCCGCCGCCCGTCTCCTACGCGCCCGCTCCCACGCCGGCCCCGGCCGCCCCGGCCCCGCGCCGGAACATGCCGGTGCTCGTCGGCGCGGTCCTCGTCGTCCTGATCGCCGTCGGCGGCACGCTCGTCGCCCTCAAGCCGTGGGAGAAGGAGCAGGACCCCACCGCGGGCGGCACCGGCGGTCCGACCGGCGGCACGAGCCAGACCGAGACGCAGACCGCCGCCCCCGGCCACAAGGGACCGGACCTGTCGAAGACGATCGAGACGAAGGAGTGCACCGAGCCGCGGGAGTCGAGCGACGACCCCGAGAAGTTCGAGGTGCCGGATCTCACCTACAAGAACATCACCTCGGTGAAGGACTGCCTCCGGGCCGCCGGCTGGAAGACCGTCAAGGAGATCCCGGTGAACGAGAACACCTACGGCGAGGGCACGGTCCTCCAGCAGTACCCGAAGGCCGGCACGGACATCTCGGCGGAGGACGCCGAGTTCACCCTGGACGTCTCCACCGGAGACCCACAGCAGTAACCGCCCGGGATGCCGGACCCGCCCCGTTATGTGACGCTGAGTCGGACACCTCGGCGGCACGGCAGGGAGGGTTTCCCGGTGACTCCCACACGCGGCGGGAACGGTGGCGTACGGGTACGGGCAGGAGTCCACGGACAGGTGCGGGTGCGGGGCCTCGGGTCCCGTACCGCCCTCCGGACGGCCGCGCTCGCCCCCGCCCTGGCCTGCGCCTTCACCCTGTACGGCGCCGGCGGCGCCACCGCCCTGGGCCCCACCGCGGGCCCCACCGCGCCCGGCGCCTCCAGCCCCGCCGAGCCGTCCTCCCCGGCCGCCCCGCCCACCGCGACCGGCGGCCCCTCCGCCACCACCCGGCCGGGTACGCCCCCGGGACCTGGCGCCACCGGCCCCACCGGCACCGGCACCCCCACCGGAACCCCCGGAACCACCGGAACCGCCGACCCCACCACGTCGCCGACCGCCACCGCCCCCTCCGGGACCGGCGCGCCCCGGCCCGGGAAGCCGGCCGCCCGCACCAGCGACGCACCCGCGCCCACCGGCTCCCCCTCCCTCGCCGGCCGGCCCGCGGGCGAGGGCCGGCCCAAGCCCGGCCGCGCCGAACCGGCGACGCCGACCCCGACGGCCCCGGAGGGCGGCGAGACCGGCGAGACCGCGGAGGCCCCCGGCTCCACCACCCCCGCACGTGACAGAACCGCAACAGAATCCGCCGCCGACCACCTCCCCGAGGAGGACGCGGAGGTACTCGGGGAGGACGCCTCCGCGCACCCCGAAGCGGCCCGCGCCACCCTCCCCGCCGCCGCCCCGCAGTTCGCCGTGGGGACCCCCGGCACCGCCTCCGACCAGCCCGTTCCCCTGCTCACCCTCGGTGTGGGGCTCACCCTGATGGGGCTCGGCCTCGGCTTCCTCGGGCTGCGGCTCCGCCGCCGCTGACGACCCGCCCGGCCCCTCCCGCTCCCCCCTGAGGCGGACCCTCCGCATCCCCCTCACGACGGTTGTCGCCCTCGGCATACCCGGTATACATACTCGGTATGTCGATCCGCCACGGGCTCCTCGCCCTCCTCGAACACGGCCCCCGCTACGGCTCCCAGCTGCGCACCGAGTTCGAGTCCCGCACCGGCTCCACCTGGCCCCTCAACGTCGGGCAGGTCTACACGACCCTCGGCCGGCTCGAACGGGACGGCCTCGTGGCCCAGAGCGGCGAGGACGGCGCCGGCCACGCGCTCTACGCGATCACCGACGCCGGCCGGACCGAGCTGCGCACCTGGTTCGAGCGGCCCGTGGACCGCACCAGCCCCGCCCGCGACGAGCTCGCCATCAAGCTCGCCATGGCCGTCGGAGCGCCCGGCGTCGACATCCGCGAGGTCATCCAGTCCCAGCGCCGCCACACCGTGAAGGCGATGCAGGACTACACCCGCCTCAAGGCCCAGGCCCTCACCGCCCTCGAAGGCACCGGCAGCCGCGAACGCGACGACATCGCCTGGCTCCTCGTCCTGGAACAGCTGATCTTCCAGACCGAGGCCGAGGCCCGCTGGCTCGACCACTGCGAATCCCGGCTGATCCGCCTCGCCGCGACCGCACCCGCGACCACGACCGCCACGCCCCCCGCCCCGCCCGGGCCCGGGGCGGGGACGGGGCCGGGGGGCGTGGGGGCCGGGTCGGGGGCGGCTCCGGGGGGCGGGGCCGTGGGCCGGGCCCGCTGACCGGGGCCCGAGCCCCCGTACGACCGTCTCCGTTCTTCCATCACACCGCTCACCGTGCGTTCTCCGCGCACCCTAGGGGGACCCTTCATGTCCACACCGCTCGCCGCGCAGCCCGTGCTGCGCCTGCAGAACCTGACCCGGGTCCACGGGTCCGGCGCCACCGAGGTGCACGCCCTGCGCGGCATCGACCTCGACGTGCACCCCGGCGAACTCGTCGCCGTCATGGGGCCGTCCGGCTCCGGCAAGTCCACGCTCCTCACCATC
Organism: Streptomyces sp. NPDC047974; assembly: GCF_040653375.1. Taxonomy (NCBI): domain Bacteria; kingdom Bacillati; phylum Actinomycetota; class Actinomycetes; order Kitasatosporales; family Streptomycetaceae; genus Streptomyces; species Streptomyces sp. NPDC047974. The sequence continues at coordinate 188,917 of NZ_JBEZNU010000011.1, read as the reverse complement.
GCCGGCGGCCTCGACACCCCCACCTCCGGACAGGTGATCGTCGAGGGCACCGACATCACCACCGCCGGGCTGAAGGAACTCGCCGCCCTGCGCCGCCGCAGCGTCGGCTACGTCTTCCAGGACTACAACCTCATCCCCGCGCTGACCGCCGCCGAGAACGTCTCCCTGCCGCGCGAGCTCGACGGCATGTCGGCCCGCAAGGCGCGCGTGGAAGCCCTCGCCGCCCTGGAGGAGATGGGGCTCGGCCACCTCGCCGACCGCTTCCCCGACGAGATGTCCGGCGGCCAGCAGCAGCGCGTCGCCATCGCCCGCGCCCTCGTCGGCGACCGCCGTCTCGTCCTCGCCGACGAGCCCACCGGCGCCCTCGACTCCGAGACCGGCGAGTCCGTCCTCGCCCTGCTCCGCGCCCGCTGCGACGCGGGCGCCGCCGGCGTCCTCGTCACCCACGAGCCGCGCTTCGCCGCCTGGGCCGACCGGGTCGTCTTCCTGCGCGACGGCGCCATCGTCGACCAGACCGTGCGCAGCGAGGCCGACTCCCTCCTGACGGGCCGGGTGGCCGAGGCGTGAAGACCTGGTTCCACTCCTGGCGGGCGGCGGTCCGCATCGCCCGCCGCGACGCCTGGCGCGCCAAGGGCCGCAGCTCGCTCGTCCTCGCGATGATCGCCCTCCCCATCCTCGGGGTCAGCGCCGCCGATCTCACCGTCCGCAGCTCCGAACTGTCCGTCACCGAACGCCTGGAGCGGTCGATCGGCGCCGCCGACGCCGCCTTCCGCGACCCCGACTTCGGCGGTGTCCCGGTGCACCAGTCGCCCGCCGGCGACAACGTCTACCCGGCGAAGGAACCGGCGGAGAACGAACCCTGGCCGAGCGGCTCCACCGACCCGAGCAAGGTCATACCGGCCGGCGCCCGCTGGATCACCGACAGCGAGGGCGCGGCCAAGCTGACCACCGTGCACGGTCTGCTCCAGACCGACGTCCGGGAGCTGAAGGCCGACGACCCGATGGCCAGGGGCATCACCACGCTCCTCGACGGGCGTTACCCGCGGACGGCCGACGAGGTCATCGCCACCTCCGCGTTCCTGGAGAAGAGCGGGCTCTCGGTCGGCTCGACCGTTTCCGCTCGCAATTTCGACCGGCCCTACCGGATCGTGGGCTCCTACGAGCTCCCCGACGAGCTGGACGCCGCCCAGATCACCGCGCTGCCCGGGGCCTTCCTCGCCCCGTACGGAAAGGCCGCGGAGAAGGCCGGGGCGCTCGCGCCGGGCTCCAGCACCTCGTACCTGGTGCAGCGCTCCGGTGGTTTCACGTGGAACGACGTGCAGGAGATCAACGCCAAGGGCGTCTCCGTCGTCTCCCGGGCCGTGCAGCTGAACCCGCCCGCCGACTCCGAGGTCCCGCTCTACCAGCAGGAAGGCTGGGGCGACTTCGGATCCAGCGACGGCGCCGACGCCATGGTCCTCGCCTCCCTCGCCACCGTCGTCGGCCTGGCGATGCTGGAGATCTGTCTCCTCGCCGGACCCGCCTTCGCGGTCGGCGCCCGCCGCTCCCGCCGCCAGCTCGGCCTGGTCGGCGCCAACGGCGGCTCCCGCAGCCACATCCGCGCCATCGTCCTCAGCGGCGGCCTCGTCATCGGCGTCTCCGCCGCCGTCGTCGGCACGGTGCTCGCCCTGGTCCTCACCCTCGTCCTCCAGCCGTTCCTGGAGGACTTCATGGGGCAGCGGTTCGGCGCCTTCGACGTCCGGCCGCTCGAACTCCTCGGCATCGCGCTGCTCGCCGTCCTCACCGGCCTGCTCGCCGCCATCGTCCCGGCCGTCACCGCCTCCCGGCAGACGGTGCTCGCCTCGCTCACCGGCCGCCGCGGCGTCCGCTCCACCAGCAAGGTGCTGCCCGTCGTCGGCCTGATCGCGCTGCTCCTCGGCGCGGCGATCGCCCTCTACGGCTCCCTCGTCACCGACCAGTTCGTCATCGTGGCCGGCGGCTCGGCCATCGCCGAGCTGGGCGTGGTCGCCATGACCCCCGCCATCGTCGGGCTCTTCGGGCGGGTCGGCCGCTGGCTGCCGCTCTCCCCGCGGCTCGCGCTCCGCGACGCCGTCCGCAACCGGGGCCGTACGGCGCCCGCCGTCGCCGCCGTCCTCGCCGCGGTCGCCGGCACCGTCGCCGTCGCCACGTACACGTCGAGCAGCGACGCCCAGTACCGGGCCGAGTACACCGCCAGCCTGCCGCACGGCGCCGTGTCCTTCTTCCAGATGGAGGAGGGCGGCCGGGACGTTCCCGCCGTCGCCGACGCCGTCCAGCGCTACTTCTCCGTCGAGACCCGCGCCGACGTCTCCCGCGTCGCCGTCGGCAAGCCCGGCTGCCCCGCCTGGGGCGGCGGCGACGGCTGCGGCCAGTACGAGGTGATGACGCCGCCCGCCAACGTGTGCCCGATGTGGGTCGCCACCACCGACGGCAGCGATCCGTCCGAGAAGTTCACCCCCGAGCAGCGGCGCACGATGATGCGCGAGGACTGGCGCTGCAAGGAGACCGCGGGCGGCGGCGGGGTCTACGTCGACGGCGGACTCCTCGTCGGCGACGCCCGCCTCCTGAAGGTCCTCGGGATCACCGACCCCGGCGCGGCCCGGGCCCTCGCCGACGGCAAGGCCGTCGTCCTCTCCCGGCCGCTGGTCGACAAGGACGGCACGATCGGCATCAAGCAGATCACCGACATGAAGGCCGCCGAGAAGGCCATGTCGGAGAGCAAGCCCTCCCCGGGCAAGGTCTCCCGGATCGCCGCCCACCTGGTGCCCGGCGACCCGCGGAGCTACGGCCTCCAGGTCCTCATGACCCCCGCGGCCGCCCGGTCCGCCGGCCTCGCCACCGTGCCCGTCGGCGCCTACTTCAGCACCGACGCCATGCCCGCCACCGAGCAGCGCCAGAAGCTCGACGCCGAACTGGCCACGCTCGGCGCCGGGGTGGACCTCACCGTCGAGGAGGGATACGTCTCCGACGACAGCATCTTCCTCCTCGCGCTGACCGTCTTCGCCGGCCTCGTCACCATCGGCGCCGCCGGCATCGCCACCGGCCTCGCGCAGGCCGACGCCGAGGCCGACCTGAAGACGCTGGCCGCCGTCGGCGCCCCGCCGCGCGTCCGCCGCACCCTCAGCGGCTTCCAGTGCGGGGTGGTCGCAGCGATGGGCGTCGTCCTCGGCTCGCTCGCCGGACTGCTCCCCGCGGTCGGCCTGCGGCTGACCGAGGAGCGCGAGCAGATCCGCTACCACGAGCAGACCATCGCGGAGGGCTGGGGCGGCGACCTCACCCCGCCGTACGTGCCGATCGTGGTGCCCTGGGAGACCCTTGCGGCCCTGCTCGTCGCCGTCCCGCTCGGCGCCGCGCTGCTCGCCGCCCTGGTGACCCGCTCGAAGGGGGCGGTGGCCCGCCGCGAGGCGACCTGACGTCTTTCCGCGGCCGACCGTGCCCGGGAAGGAGGGTGGATCACCCTTCTCCCCGGGCACACCTGGTGGTGAAGCGTCTGTGCGAGAGAATGGCGGCATGGAGATGCCGAGGAATGACAGGTCGCCGGAGAGCCCCCAGGTCCTCATCGTGGGACAGGACGGGATGGCACTCGGCGGCGCCCAGGGCGACGACGAACCCCGTGAGGTCCCGGTGACGGAAATGGTCGAGCAGCCGGCGAAGGTCATGCGGATCGGCAGCATGATCAAGCAGCTTCTGGAGGAAGTTCGGGCGGCACCTCTCGACGAGGCCAGCCGGATCAGGCTCAAGGAGATCCACGCCAGCTCGGTGAAGGAGCTGGAGGACGGCCTCGCGCCGGACCTGGTCGAGGAGCTGGAGCGCCTCTCGCTCCCCTTCACCGACGAGGCCATCCCCTCCGAGGCCGAACTGCGCATCGCGCAGGCCCAGCTGGTGGGCTGGCTGGAGGGCCTCTTCCACGGCATCCAGACCGCGCTGTTCGCCCAGCAGATGGCGGCCCGCGCCCAACTGGAGCAGATGCGGCGGGCCTTGCCGCCCGGCGCCTCGCACGATGACGACGACGAGACCGGTGGCCGCGGCCACGGCCGCGCGGTCGGCTCGGGGCCGTATCTGTAGGTCGGTCGCAGCCGTGGGACGGTCGTAGCCGTAGGACGGTGGTACGCGAGAGGGCCCGGCGCTTCGGAGGCGCCGGGCCCTTTCGCGTACGACCACGCTCCTACGGGGCGAGCAGCAGGACCTTGCCGACGTGGGCGCCGGACTCCAGGACGCGGTGGGCCTCGGCGGCCTCCGGCATCGGGAGCGTCCGGTCGACGACCGGGCGGACCGTGCCGCCCTCGACCAGCGGCCACACGTGCTCGCGGACGGCCGCGACGATCGCCGCCTTCTCCTGGAGCGGACGGGCGCGCAGGGTGGTCGCCATCACGGCGGCCCGCTTCGCGAGGAGCGCGCCGAGGTTCAACTCGCCCTTGACGCCGCCCTGGAGGCCGATGACCACCAGCCGGCCGTTCACCGCGAGGGCCTGGATGTTCCGTTCCAGGTACTTGGCGCCCATGATGTCCAGGATCACGTCCGCGCCCGCCCCACCGGTGGCCTTGTGGAGCTCCTCCACGAAGTCCTGGGTGCGGTAGTCGATCAGCACGTCCGCGCCGAGCTCGGCGCACCGGGCCAGCTTCTCCGGGCTGCCGGCCGTGACGGCGACCTTCGCGCCGACCGCCTTGGCCAGCTGGATCGCCATCGTGCCGATGCCGCTCGCCCCGCCGTGCACCAGGAGCGTCTCCCCGGGCCTCAGGTGGGCGATCATGAAGACGTTGGACCAGACCGTGCAGGCGACCTCGGGGAGCGCCGCGGCCGTGGCCAGGGCGACGCCCTTCGGGACCGGGAGCAGCTGGCCGGCCGGGACGGCGACCCGCTGGGCGTAGCCGCCGCCGACGAGGAGCGCGCAGACCTCGTCGCCGACGGACCAGCCGGAGACTCCGGGGCCGAGGGCGGTGATCCGTCCGGCGCACTCCAGGCCGGGGTAGGGCGAGGTGCCGGGCGGAGGGTTGTAGAAGCCCTGCCGCTGGAGGACGTCGGCGCGGTTGACGGCGCTCGCCACCACCTCGACGAGGACCTCGCCCTCGCCGGGCACGGGATCGGGCACCTCGGCCCAGACGAGGGCCTCGGGGCCGCCGGCTTCCGGAATCGTGATCGCATGCATGGGCGCGAGGCTACTCCCGGTCCGATGGGGCCGCTCAGTCCTCCGGCGGCGTGGTGAGCGGGATGCCGGGGGCGGCCCGGACGATGGTGATGACCCGGTCCGTGAGCTGGAGGGGGCTGGCCGCCGGGTCGTCGTAGCTGAGCAGCCGGTGGCCGCGCAGCACGCTCACCACCAGGTCGTCGGTCTCCCGGACGCTGCGGCCCGCCTCCGCCTTGGTCACCGGGCGCTCGACCAGGTCGAGGCCGGAGCCCTGCTGGATCAGGTCCTCCATGACCGTGCCCGCGCTGGGGCTGAGCACGGAGAGGCCGAGGAGCCGGCCGGCGGCCGAGGCGCTGGTGATGACCGCGTCGGCGCCGGACTGGCGGAGCAGCGGCGCGTTCTCCTCCTCGCGGACGGCCGCGACGATCTTCGCGCCCCGGTTGAGCTGGCGGGCGGTCAGGGTGACCAGAACGGCCGTGTCGTCGCGCTGGGTGGCGATGACGATCTGGCGGGCCCGCTGGACCTCGGCCCTGAGCAGCACGTCGCTGCGGGTGCCGTCGCCGACGACGCCGACGAAGCCGTCGAGGTTGGCGGCCTCGATGACCTTGCCGGAGGGATCGACGATGACGATCTGGTCCTTGCGCAGGCCGGTGGCGCAGAGGGTCTGGATCGCGGACCGCCCCTTCGTCCCGAAGCCGACGATCACGGTGTGGTCGCGCAAGTGGGACCTCCACTTCTTGAGGCGGAACTCCTCCCGGGTCCGTTCCGTGAGGACCTCGAGAGTGGTGCCGACCAGGATGATCAGGAAGAGCACGCGCAGGGGCGTGATCACCAGGATGTTGACGAGCCGCGCGGAGTCGCTGAACGGGACGATGTCGCCGTATCCGGTGGTGGAGAGGGTGACGGTCGCGTAGTAGGCGCAGTCGAGGAAGTCGACGGTCTCGTTGGCGTTGTCGTGGTAGCCGTCGCGGTCCACATAGACGATCAGGACCGTCAGGAACAGCACCCCGAGGGCCATGAGGAGACGCCGGCCTACCTGGCGGAGCGGGTCGACGGAGCGCCGGGGCAGATGGATCCGCGCACCGGTGACCTTCTCGTCGGCATGGCGGGCCATGACGTCACGGCTGGGAAGTTTCACGTGAAACATGCTCCTTGAGCGAACGGCGGCTCGGTCGGCCAGGGGAGGGCGAGGAGCTCAAGGCGCTGTCCGGGCTCGGCTCCGCCGGGCGGGACCACGGCCATGGCGTCGGCGGCGGCGATGCCCCGCAGCATGGCCGGCCCGTTGTACCGCAGGGGCACGACGACGCCGTCCCGGTGGACGACGGGCACGAGCCGGGTGTCGTACGGGTGGCCCTGCACGGGCTCGTGGAGGGGTGCCCGGGACGCGCCCGGTCCGGCGGCGGGGGGCGCGTCCGGTGGGGCCGCCAGCGCGTCCAGGAGGGGCGCGGCGAGGGTGAGGAGGCCGGAGACGGCGGCCAGGGGGTTGCCCGGCAGCCCGACGAGGTGGCGTCCCGCGTCCAGCCGGGCGAGCAGCATCGGGTGGCCGGGGCGGACCTTCACCCCGTCGACCAGGAGGGTGGCGCCGGCCTTGTCGAGGACCGGGTGGACGTGGTCCACGGGTCCGGCGGCGGTGCCTCCGGTGGTGACGACGAGGTCGGCGGCGGATGTGGTGACGGCCGTGTACAGGGCGTCGGCGTCGTCGCCGATCCGGCGGGTCGCCAGGACCTCGGCACCGAGGGCGGCGAGCCAGGGCCCGAGCATCGGGCCGAGCGCGTCACGGATCAGGCCCTCGTGGGGGAGACCGGACGTCAGCAGTTCGTCGCCGAGGACCAGGACCTCCACCCGGGGGCGGGGCACCACGGCGAGCTCGTCGTATCCGGCGGCGGCGGCGAGACCGAGGACGGCGGGACCTACGGGGGCCCCGGCGGGCAGCAGCGCGTCGCCGGCCCGGCACTCCTGGCCCCGCGGTCGGATGTCCTGGCCGGTCACGACGGACCGGAGGGGGTACAGCAGAAGCGTTCCGTCCGCGCCGGGTTCGGTGCGCGAAGGTTCGGTGCGCGAGTGTTCGGTGCGGATGACGGCGGTGGCGCCGGCGGGGACGCGGGCGCCGGTGGCGATCCGCACCGCCTGCCCGGGGGCGAGGGCGGCGGCCCCGGCGTGCCCGGCGAGGACCGCCTCGTCGCGCACCGCCCAGGGCCCCGGTCCCGGCCCCGCGACCGCCCAGCCGTCCATGGCGGAACTGTCGAACGAGGGCAGATCGGTGAGGGCCCGCAGCGGTTCGGCGAGGGTCCGTCCGAGCGCCTGCGCGAGCGGCACGCGCACCGCCGGACGCGCCACCGCCGTCCGCGCCGCGTTCCCGGCCCGGGCGGCCAGGACGCGCGCCTCGGGCCAGGGAGTGGCGCGATGGTGGCCGTGCTCGGGTCCGTGCGCGTGTCCGTGCTCGGGTCCGTGCGCGTGTCCGTGCTCGGGTCCGTGCGCCGGGCCAGGGGGAGGGGCAGGTTGTCCGGGGGTCATCCGGCCTCGTTCTTCTCGGCCGGCTTCGCCTGCTCGGCCTGCTCGGCCTGCTCCGCTTCCCAGCGCAGGGCGAGGGCGGCGGCCTTGCGGGAGGCCTCGGCCACGGCTTCGGCGGGCGCCGTACCGCCCTGCGCGGCCTTGGCCGCCGCGTAGCCGACGAGGAAGGTCGTCAGGGGCGCGGCGGGGCGGGCGACGTTGTGGGCGGCGTCCCGGGCCAGGTCGAGCAGGACGCCGGTGTCGACGTCCAGGTCGATGCCCAGTTCGGTCTTGACTGCGGTGATCCATTCGTCCAGCACGGATCCATGGTCCCTGATGCGCGCCCGGGCCGTGGCGATGTCCTCCCAGGTGTCGCAGTCGAACGAGGCCGCGGGCTCGTCGGCCCCCACCGGGACCCGGACGAGCCGCAGGGCCCCGACGAGCGCCCGCAGCGGCAGATGGTCGAGCTCGCCGCGCGCCTGCCGGAGCCCTTCGAGCTCCCGGCGCAGGGCGTCGCCCCGGTAGACGGCGACGAGCGGCTGCTCCCGCCCGTCCGCGTCGACGAGCAGCGCCCCTTCGGCGGCCGGTTCGGCGTCGAGCGCGCCCAGCAGCCGCAGCACCGTCCCCTCGCCGAGGAACGGCAGGTCGGCGGAGAGCACGAGCAGGAGTCCGGAGTCCCCGAGCGCGGTGGCCCCGAGCGCGGTGGCCCCGGCGGCGAGGGCGGCCACGGGCCCCGTCCCGATCCGCTCCTCGCGGGTCCAGTCGACGGGCCGGACGGTCGGGCGGGGGTCGCCGACGACCACCGTCCGGCGCGCCCCGGCGCAGGCGGCGAGCACCCGGTCGAGCAGGGTCCGCCCGCCGACCCGTACTGCTGGTTTGTCCGCACCGCCGAGGCGCCGCGCGGCGCCTCCGGCGAGCACGACGGCGTCGAATGCGGTGGTCACCCCAGCAGTATGGGCCGCCACCCCCGACGCCCGCCCGGCCGGTCCCCTGGATGAGACGGGCCGGGGCGCCGGGGCACGACGGACGCGGCGGGGTCAGACCGTGCGGAGCAGCACCGCCGGCTGTTCGACGCAGTCCGCGACGTACCGGAGGAAGCCGCCGGCCGTGCCGCCGTCGCAGACGCGGTGGTCGAAGGTGAGCGAGAGCTGCACCACCTGGCGGACGGCCAGTTCGCCCTGGTGGACCCAGGGCTTGGGGATGATCCGGCCGACGCCGAGCATCGCCGCCTCGGGGTGGTTGACGATCGGCGTGGAGCCGTCCACCCCGAACACCCCGTAGTTGTTGAGGGTGAAGGTGCCGCCGGTGAGGTCGGCCGGGGTGAGCGTGCCCTGCCGGGCCGTCTCGGTGAGCCGGGCGAACTCCTCGGTCAGCGACTCCGCGGTGCGGGTGCCGGCGTCCCTGACCACGGGGACGACGAGCCCGCGCGGGGTCTGGGCGGCGAAGCCGAGGTGCACCTGGGGCAGCCGGACGATCTCCCGGGCGGCCGTGTCCACGGTGGAGTTCAGCTCGGGGAAGCGGCCCAGGGCGTGGACGCAGATCCGGGCGAGGAGGGCGAGGAGCGAGATCTTCGGCCCGCCCGCCGCGTTCATCGCCGCCCGCGCGGCCATGAGTTCGGTGGCGTCGGCGTCCACCCAGCAGGTCGCGTCGGGGATCTCCGTACGGCTCCGGGAGAGCTTGTCGGCGACGGCTCCGCGCAGCCCGCGCAGCGGGATCCGCTCGGCGCCGGGTGCGGCGGCCGCGGCCGGTGCGGCCGAGGCGGGCGCGGCCACGGCGGGGGCCGCCTGCGCCACCGCTGCCGCGGGCGTCTCGCGCGCGGTGAGGGCGCGCTCGACGTCGGCGCGCAGGATCAGGCCCTCGGGTCCCGAGCCGCGCACCTCCCGCAGGTCGAGGCCCCGGTCCCGGGCCAGCTTCCGCACCAGCGGGGAGATGACGGGGACCGGCCCCCCGGCGGCGGTGCCCGCCGGGGCGGGCGCGGCGGAGACGGCGGGCGCGGCGGGGACGGGCGCGGGGGGCGCCGCCGGGGCCGCTGCCCGGGCATCCGGGGTGGGACCGGCCGCCGCATGCGGCGTGGGATGAGCGACGGCCGGAGACTGGGGCCGGATCCGGCGCCGCCGGGCCGCCGGGCCCGCGGTGCCGTAGCCGACGAGCACGTTGCCCGAGTACTCGGAGGACACGGCCGCGTCGGCCGCCTCGGCCGCCTCGGCGGCGGGCGCGGTCGCGGGCACGGAGGCCCCCGCCCCCGCGTCGGCGGACGCGCCGACCGCGACCGTCAGCAGCGGCGCGCCGACGGGCAGTTCGGTGCCCTCCTCGCCGAAGCGGGCGGTGACCACGCCCCCGTACGGGCACGGCACCTCCACCATCGCCTTGGCGGTCTCGACCTCGACGACGGGCTGGTCGATCGCGACGACGTCGCCGACGGCCACCAGCCAGCGGACGATCTCCGCCTCGGTGAGTCCCTCACCGAGGTCGGGCAGCTTGAACTCCAGGACCTGTGCCATCAGTTCCCCGCCTCCCACTGGAGGCGGGCGACCGCGTCCAGGACCCGGTCGACGCCCGGCAGGTGGTGCCGCTCCAGCATCGGCGGCGGGTAGGGGAGGTCGAAGCCCGCGACCCGCAGCACCGGCGCCTCCAGGTGGTGGAAGCAGCGCTCGCCGACCCGGGCGGCGATCTCCGCGCCGGGGCCGGCGAAGCCGCCGGACTCGTGGACCACGACCGCGCGGCCGGTGCGCCGCACCGAGGCGGCGACGGTCTCCTCGTCGAACGGCACGAGCGAGCGGAGGTCGACGACCTCCAGGTCCCAGCCCTCCGCGGTGGCCGCCTCGGCCGCCTCCAGACAGACCGGCAGCGAAGGGCCGTAGGTGATCAGGGTGGCGCTGGTGCCGGGCCGGCGGACCACGGCCTTGCCGATGGGCTCCACGCGCGCGGGTGCCTCGGGCGACCAGTCGGACTTCGACCAGTAGAGCCGCTTGGGCTCCAGGAAGACGACCGGGTCGTCGGAGGCGATCGCCGCCCGCAGCAGGCCGTAGGCGTCCTCGACGGTCGCCGGGGTGACGACGTGCAGGCCGGGCGTGGCCATGTAGTAGATCTCGGAGGAGTCGCTGTGGTGCTCGACGCCGCCGATCCCGCCGCCGTACGGCACCCGGATGACCATCGGCATCGGCATCGCGCCGCGCGTCCGGTTCCGCATCTTCGCCACGTGCGAGACGAGCTGCTCGAACGCCGGGTAGGCGAACGCGTCGAACTGCATCTCGACCACCGGCCGCAGGCCGTACATGGCCATGCCGACGGCGGTGCCGAGGATGCCCGCCTCGGCCAGCGGCGTGTCCGTGCAGCGGTCCTCGCCGAACTCCTTGGCGAGCCCGTCGGTGACCCGGAAGACCCCGCCGAGGGTGCCGACGTCCTCGCCCATCACGTGGACGGTCGGGTCCTCGGCCATCGCGTCGCGCATGGCGCGCTGGAGCGCCTGCGCCATCGTGGCCGGCTTGGTCCGGCCCGCCGCCTTGGCGGCCGCGCCGGTCGTCGCCGTCGTCATCGGCTCTCGCCCTCCGCTTCGAGTTCGGCCCGCAGCTGCGCCGCCTGCTCGCGCAGCTGCGCGGTCTGCTCGGCGTAGACGTGGGTGAAGAGGTCCATCGGGTCGAGCACCGGGTCGGCGTTCATCCGCTCGCGCAGCTCCGCCGCCATCGTCTCGGCGGCCTCGGCCGCGGCGCGGCGGCCGTCCTCGTCCAGCAGGCCCCGCTCGGTCAGCTCGCGCTCCAGGAGCAGCACCGGGTCGTGTGCCCGCCAGGCCTCGACCTCGCCCTCCGCGCGGTAGCGGGTGGCGTCGTCGGCGTTGGTGTGGGCGTCGATCCGGTAGGTGATGGCCTCGACCAGGGTCGGACCGCCGCCGCGACGCGCGCGTGCCACGGCCTCGGTGAGCACCTGGTGGACGGCGACCGCGTCGTTCCCGTCGACCAGCCGGCCCGGCATGCCGTAGCCGACGGCCTTGTGGGCGAGGGAGGGCGCGGCGGTCTGCTTGGCGAGGGGCACGGAGATCGCGAAGCCGTTGTTCTGCACGAAGAAGACCACCGGCGCCTGCCAGACGGCGGCGAAGTTCAGCGCCTCGTGGAAGTCGCCCTCGCTGGTGCCGCCGTCGCCGACCATGGCGAGCGCGACCACGTCGTCGCCCTTGAGGCGGGCCGCGTGGGCGAGGCCCACGGCGTGCGGCAGCTGGGTGGCGAGCGGGGTGCTCAGCGGCGCCACGCGGTGCTCGCGCGGGTCGTAGCCCGTGTGCCAGTCACCGCGCAGCAGGGTCAGCGCCTGCACGGGGTCGAGGCCGCGGGCGACGGCCGCGAGGGTGTCCCGGTAGGACGGGAAGAGCCAGTCCCGCTCCTCCAGGGCGAGGGCGGCGGCGACCTCGCACGCCTCCTGGCCGGTGGTGGACGGGTAGACCGCGAGCCGGCCCTGCTTGGTCAGGGCGGTCGCCTGGGCGTTGTACCGGCGCCCGCGGACCAGCTCCGCGTAGAGCCGGCGCAGCAGCGCGGGGTCGGCGTCGGCCACCGCGTCGGTGCCGAGCACGCGCAGCGGCTCGGCGTCGGGCAGCAGCGGGGCGGGATCGGTCCGCGGCCGCCAGGCGGGCGGCGGCGTGGGCCGGTAGGCCGTCTCGGCGAGCGGCTCCTGGACTGTCGAACTGCGCTGTTGCAACGAGTCCACCTCCTCGTGGGAGCGGGCATAAGACCCGAAGGCGGGTGGCGCGGGTGTGGCGCGCCTCACCTACCGATTGTTCGGTCGTGGAGGCATTTTGGCTACAGGCACCTCCAGCCTGTGGACAAACGGTTCTCCACAGCCTGGGATAGAGGCAGGTCGTCCAGCGGAGAGAGGCGGGGGCACATGGCGGATGAACAAATGGCCGTCACCCGGGGCGGCGCCCCGGACGATTCGGCGGGGGACGTGACGGGCGAGGAGCTGAGCGCCCCCTCGGACACGCCGGCGCACGCCGCCCCGGCGCGCCCGCTGGACGCGATAGACCGGGACATCCTGCGACTGCTCCAGACGGACGGCCGCGCCTCGGTGCGCTCCGTGGCCGAGCGGGTGCACGTCTCCCGTGCCAACGCGTACGCGCGGATCAACCGGCTCATCGACGACGGCGTGATCCGCGGCTTCAGCGCCCGCGTCAACCACGAGCGGGCCGGCCACGGCGCCTCCGCCTACATCACGCTCAAGATCGTCCAGAACTCCTGGCGCACGGTCCGCGAGCAGCTCAAGGCGCTCCCGGGGGCCGCGCACATCGCGCTGGTCAGCGGGGACTTCGACGTCCTGCTGCTGGTCCACACCCCGGACAACAGGACCCTGCGCGAACTGGTCCTCACCCGCCTCCAGGCGATCCCGGAGGTCCTGTCCACCCGCACCCTGCTGGTCTTCGACGAGATGGACCTGAACGCCGACCCGAGGCCCTGAGGACCGAACCGGGCCCCTGAGGACCGACCCGGGGCCCCGGAGGACCGACCCGAGCCCCTGAACGCCGACTCAGGGCCCCGAGGACCGACGCAGGCCCGGAGGACCGATCCGAGGCCCGGAGGACCGGCCCGGGGCCCCGAAGACCTACGCAGGCCCCGAAGACCGACCCGAGGCCCGGAGGACCGGCCCGGCGCCCTGAACGCCGGCTCAGGGCGCCGAACGCCGCCCCGGGGCCCCGCGGGCCGCGCACGGGCACACGAAAGGGGGCCCCGGGGCACGTGGGACCCCGAAGCCCCCTTCCAGGGCCTCTCAGGACGCCTCAGCGGGCCTTCCGCAGCCCGTCGAAGGCGAGGTGGACGACGGTCTCGGCGAGCTGCTCGCGCTCCGTCTGGTCCGGATGCGGCCGGTACCACTCCACCAGCGAGTTGATCATGCCGAAGAGGAGCCGGGTCGCGAGCCGGATGTCCACGTCGGACCGCAGGTCGCCCTCGGCGGCGGCCGCCCCGAGCAGCTCGGCCACCCGGTGGTCGAACTCCCTGCGCCGCTCCATCGCCCACCGCTCGGTCGCGGTGTTGCCCCGCACCCGCAGCAGCAGCGTCACGTACGGCAGCTCCGCTATCAGCACCTCGACGGTCCGCCGGGTCACGTACTCGACCCGCTCCACCGCCCGCCCGCGCACCGCGCCCGGCTCCTCCAGGATCCCGAAGAGCCCGTCGAGCGCCCGGCTGACCGCCCGCCGCAGCAGCTCCTCCTTGCCCGTGACGTGGTGGTAGATCGAGGACTTCGAGATCCCCGCCGCCTTGGACAGGTGCTCCATGGAGGTGCCGTCGTAGCCGCGCTCGTTGAAGACCCGCACGGCGACCGAGAGCAGCGTCTCGGGGGTGTAGGTGTCGCGTCTGGCGGTGGTCATGTCACTCGCCACCCATCTCGTCGTAGGTCCGGCGGAAGAGCGCCAGGGAGGGTGCGTAGCGCCCCGTGGGCACGCGCGCGTGCAGCTCGTCGAGGACTTCGTGCGCCCACGCGGCGCCGAGCCGGCGCCGCCATTCGAAAGGCCCGGCCGGGTAGTTGACGCCCAGCCGCATCGCGGTGTCGATGTCCTCGGCGGTGGCGACGCCCTTGGCGACGGCGTCGGCGGCGAGGTCGATCAGCATGGCCACCGTGCGGGCGACGATCATGCCGGGGACGTCCCCGATGACGCTGACCTGCTTCCCGAGCGCCTGGAACAGGCCGATCGCCCCGCGCAGCGTCTCCCAGCCGGTGGCCTCGGAGGTCGAGAGCGCCATCCTGGTCGCCGCCCGGTAGTCGAGGGCGAGGTCGAAGTAGACGACGTCGCGGAACTCGATCGAGGTCTGGCCGTCGGCGAGCACCAGCTGCCCCCCGCTCGGGAGCAGGATGCGGGTGCCGTTGTCCTCCTCCGTCTCGTGGACGGTGATCCCGGCCTCGCGGGCCAGGGCGATCAGCTCGCGGGCGGGGCCGAGGTCGCCCTCCACGGTGATCTCGGCGGGCGCCTCGGCCGGCGGGGCCAGATGGGGCGACGGACGCTCCACGCCCTCCGCGTACGAGAACCAGCCGTGGCCCGTCTTCCGCCCGAGGCGCCCCGACTCGACCAGCCTGCGCTGCGACAGCGACGGCGTGAACTTCGGGTCCTGGAAGAAGGAGTCCCACACGGACCGGGTCACGGCCTCGTTGACGTCCTGCCCGATCAGGTCGGTGAGCTCGAACGGGCCCATCCGGAAGCCGCCGCACTCGCGCAGCACCGCGTCGATGGTCGCCGGATCGGCGCCGCCCTCCTCGTACACGCGGAAGGCCTCCGCGTAGAAGGGCCGGGCGATCCGGTTGACGATGAAGCCGGGGGTGTCGGCGCAGCGCACCGGCGTCTTGCCCCAGGCCGTCATGGTCCGGTACGCGCGCGTGGCGGCGGTCTCGTCGGTGGCGAAGCCGCGGACGACCTCGACGAGGGGGAGCAGCGGCGCCGGGTTGAAGAAGTGCAGGCCGACGAAGCGGCCGGGCAGCCGCAGGCGCCCGGCGATGGCGGTGACGGAGAGCGAGGAGGTGTTGGTGGCGAGGACGGTGTCGTCGCCGACGGCCTCCTCCAGGTCGGCGAAGAGCCGCTGCTTGACCGCCAGGTCCTCGACGATCGCCTCGACGACGAGGGCCGCGTCGGCGAGCTCCGCCAGGTCGGCGGCGGCGTGCAGACGCCCGGCGGCGGCCTCGCGGTCGGCGGCGTCCATCCGCCCCTTCTCGACCAGCCGGTCCAGGCGGGCGCCGATCGCGGCGACGGCCTCGGCGGCGCGTCCGGGCGCGCTGTCGTAGAGCCGCACGGGATGGCCGGCGGCCAGCGCCACCTGCGCGATGCCCTGACCCATGGTGCCGGTGCCGACGACGGCGACGGTCCGGTCCCGTCCGATCGCCTCGCCCGCGGTCCTCGTGTCGTCCATCGTGGCGCTCCCCCTGACGGTCCCGTTGGCCTGCGCTGCGGTGCCCGTGCCGGCGCCGCGCTCGGTGCTCGTGCCGGCGTCCGTGCCGGCACCCGTGTCGGCGCTCGTGTCCGCGCCCGTGTCGGCGCTCGTGTGGGCGCTCATAGGAGTGATCCTCCCCGATGGGTTTTCCACAGGATCGGCGGACCCCCTTGTCCCGACCGATCGTTCGGTTACTCTAACTCCGTACGCGTCTCCCTGCCCAGCTCGACGAGGAGTTGGTCCATCCATGGCCACCGCCCAGCCGACCACCGACGTTCTGGCCGAGAAGCACCGGTCCACACTCGATCAGGCCCTCGCCACCATTCGCACCCGCGCCTACTGGTCGCCGTACCCCGAGCATCCGAAGGCGTACGGCGCGGACGGCTCGCTGGACGCGGCCGCCGGACTCGCCGCCCACGAGGCGGTGCTGAACGGCCGCTTCGAGCTCGACCAGCCCGGCACCGACGGCTGGACGGGCGGCGAGATCTCGCCGTACGGCCCCGCGCTCGGCATCGAGTACCCGCACGCGGACGTCGACGTCCTGCTGCCCGCGATGCGCGCCGGCCTGCCCGCCTGGCGCGACGCCGGGCCGGAGACGCGCGCCCTGGTCTGCCTGGAGATCCTGGCCCGGATCTCGGCCCGTACCCACGAGTTCGCCCACGCGGTCATGCACACCAGCGGCCAGGCGTTCATGATGGCGTTCCAGGCCGGCGGCCCGCACGCGCAGGACCGCGGCCTGGAGGCGGTGGCGTACGCGTACGAGGAGCAGACCCGCACGCCCGCCGGCCGGGCCGCCTGGTCCAAGCCGCAGGGCAAGCGGGACCCGCTGGAGCTGTCCAAGGAGTTCACCCCGGTCGGCCGCGGCGTCGCCCTGGTCATCGGCTGCAACACCTTCCCGACGTGGAACGGCTACCCGGGCCTCTTCGCCTCCCTGGCGACGGGCAACGCGGTCCTGGTGAAGCCCCACCCGCGCGCGGTCCTCCCGCTGGCGCTGACCGTGAAGGTCGCCCGCGAGGTCCTCGCCGAGTCCGGCTTCGACCCGAACCTCGTGGCGCTGGCCACCGAGCGTCCGGGCGAGGGCATCGCCAAGGCCCTCGCGGTCCGCCCGGAGATCCGGATCATCGACTACACCGGCTCCACCGAGTTCGGCGACTGGCTGGAGGCCAACGCCCGCCAGGCGCAGGTCTACACCGAGAAGGCCGGCGTCAACACCGTCCTGATCGACTCCACCGACGACTACAAGGGCATGCTGTCCAACCTGGCGTTCTCGCTGTCCCTGTACAGCGGCCAGATGTGCACCACCCCGCAGAACCTGCTGATCCCCCGCGACGGCATCGCCACCGACCAGGGCGCCAAGTCCTACGACGAGGTGGTGGCCGACCTGGCCGCCGCCGTCGGCGGCCTCCTCGGCGACGACGCCCGGGCCAACGCCCTGCTCGGCGCCCTGGTGAACCCGGACGTGAAGGCCCGCCTGGAGGCGGCCGCCGGTCTCGGCGAGGTCGCCCTGGCCTCCCGCGAGGTCGCCAACCCGGACTTCCCGGAGGCGGTCGTCCGCACCCCCGTCATGGTCAAGCTGGACGGCTCCAAGCCGGACGCGGAGGCCGCGTACCTCTCCGAGTGCTTCGGCCCGGTCTCCTTCGCCGTCTCGGTCGACTCCACGGCCGACGGCCTGGAGCTGCTGCGGCGCACGATCCGCGACAAGGGCGCGATGACGGTCGGCGCGTACACCACCTCCGCCGACACCGAGCGGGCCGTCGAGGAGATCTGCCTGGACGAGTCGGCGCAGCTCTCGCTCAACCTCACGGGCGGGGTGTACGTGAACCAGACGGCCGCCTTCTCCGACTTCCACGGCTCGGGCGGCAACCCGGCGGCGAACGCGGCGCTGTGCGACGGCGCCTTCGTCTCCAACCGCTTCCGGGTGGTCGAGGTGCGCCGCCAGGCCTGATCCGGCGGCCCGCCCGGGGTGCCGGTCCCTACTCGGGGGCCGGCACGTCGGCGTAGCGCTGGACCCAGGCGTGCATGGCGATCGCGGCGGCCGCCCCGGCGTTGATCGACCGGGTGGAGCCGAACTGGGCGATCGAGCAGACCTTCGCCACGTGACGGCGGGCCTCCTCGGTCAGCCCGGGCCCCTCCTGCCCGAAGAGCAGCACACAGCGGCGGGGCAGCACGGTCCGCTCCAGCGGCACCGAGCCCGGCAGGTTGTCGATGCCGATGATCGGCAGGTCCTCGGCCGCCGCCCAGGCGGTGAGCGCCTCGGTGTCGGGGTGGTGCCGCACGTGCTGGTAGCGGTCGGTGACCATGGCGCCGCGCCGGTTCCAGCGGCGGCGGCCCACGATGTGCACCTCCTTGGCCAGGAAGGCGTTGGCGGTGCGCACCACGGACCCGATGTTGAAGTCGTGGCCCCAGTTCTCCACGGCCACGTGGAAGTCGTGCCGGCGGGTGTCGAGGTCGGCGACGATCGCCTCCCGCGTCCAGTACCGGTAGGCGTCGACGACGTTGCGCCGGTCGCCCCCGGCCAGCAGTTCGCGGTCGAGGCGAGGGTCCTCGGGCCACGGCTCGGGGTGCGGGCCGACGCCGACCTCGGGGCCGTACCCCTCGTCGTACTGGAGCGGCTCGGCCCCGGCCGGGACGGGGTGTTCTTCGGTGGTGCTCACCCGACGAGGGTACGGGGAGCGGCCTCGCCGCCCGTCTCCCCGCCCGGCTCCCCACCCGGCTCCTCGTCCCGCGCGGGGCGCTGCGGGGGCAGCTCCGCCGCGGCGGGCCTCCGCCGCAGCAGCCGGTCCCGGCCCCGGGTCACGCGCGCGCCCAGCCACACCAGGAAGACGGTGGGCAGGAAGACGGCGTCGGCGGCGATCATCGCCAGCGAGAAGGCCGGCAGCCCGAGCAGGAGCGCGATGCCCGCGTGCTCCAGCATCATCGCGACGAGCAGGACGTTCTTCACCTTGCGCTTGAACAGCGTGAACGGGAAGGCGACCTGCACGATCACCGTTCCGTAGCTGAGCAGCATGACCATGATCCCGCTGGAGGCGAGGAGCTCGGAGAGCCCCGGCCAGGGCGTGAAGTAGTCCAGGTGCAGCGGGTAGTAGAGCGCGGTGCCGTCCTGCCAGCGCGAGCCCTGGATCTTGTACCAGCCGGCGGTGGCGTAGATCAGGCAGACCTCGGCCATGAGGACCACGAGGGCCGCGTTGTGGGCGAGGTTCGCGAGCACGTCCAGGAGGACGCGGGGCTCGCCGGGCGCGTACTGCTCGACCAGCCACCACAGGCCCTGCCCGAGCCAGAGCACCCAGAGCAGCACGTACAGCCACCACTCGCCGGTGACCGGGCTGAACCAGGTCGCGGCGACCAGGAACCCGCCGAGGACGATCCACAGGACGGGGCCCGCGAGCTCGGTCCGCCGGCCGCCCTCCTCGCCCCGGGCCGCCCCGCGGGCGGCCCGCCGGGCGTCCAGCGACCACACCTGGCCGCAGCGCAGCAGCGTGAGGTAGATCGAGACGAGGTGCACCACGTTGTCGCCGCCGTCGCCGAGGAAGACGGACCGGTTCTGCAGCGACAGCGCGCCGACCATGAAGACCACCGACACGGCCCGGGTGTGCCAGCCGAGCAGCAGCAGCACGGCGGCGACGACGGCCAGGCCGTAGACCACCTCGAACCAGAGCCGGCCGTCGGACCACATCAGGACCGTGAACGCGCGGTTGTCGGCGATCAGCCGGCGGGCCAGCTCGAACGACCAGGGGCCGTCGGGGCCGTACATCTCGTGCCGGTGCGGGAACTCCCGCACCAGGAAGAACAGCCAGGTCAGCGAGAAGCCGATCCGGACGATCGCGGTCTGGTACGGGCCCAGCGCGCGCGAGGTGACGGTCTGCGCCGCCCGCGCGAGCCTGCGGTCGAAGGGCACGCGCGCCGGGGCCGCGGCCGGTGCGGGGCTGGGGGCGGTCATCGGCGGGACTCCGTGCGACTGGGGGCGGTCATCGGCTCGTCTCCGTACGGCTGCGGTCGGCGTCGGTGATCTTCCACCAGGGCATCAGCCGGAACGAGGGCTCGGTGGAGCGCTTCTCGGTGCTCCAGTGCGGGGCGGCCACGGGCGTCACGGTGCGGCGGAGCTGGATCCGCTCCACCCTGCCGCCGACGTCCGCGCGGGCCCCGGGCCCCTCGATGCGCGTCAGCACGATCCTGCGCATGTACTCCTCCGAGAGCCGGCCCCGCATGCCCTTGGGGCGGCCCTCGTCGTCGTGCGCGTTGCCGTACCAGTCGATGGCCCGGCGCAGCAGGTTCTGCTGGGTGTGGCTCGGGAAGACGCTGCCGCGGACGTCCTCGACGTCCTGGGCGGTGAGGTCGATCCAGCCGGTGGTGCGGCGGGCGCCGTCGGCGCCGGAGACCTCGGCGCGGACCTGCACCGAGACGTTCTGCTGGAGCGGGTTGGGCGCGAAGAGCTTCCAGTTCTGCTCGAACTCGGGATAGATCCAGTCGTCGACGGCCTGGCCGTGCTGCTTGGTGACCGTGTTCGAGGGCGCCACGTGCAGGAAGACCATGGCCAGGTGCAGGCAGGCGAGCACCGCCACGGAGGCCAGCGCGACCGCCGCCACCACCTGGTACGGCATGGACAGCGCCAGGATCCCTCCGGCCGGCCGCCGCTCCGCGCTGCCGTCGATGTGCGCGCTCATCCCACCCCGATCCCGGGCTTCCCGACCCGATCCCGTCCCACCGGTGACCCGCTCGTCTGCGCCCCGATCGGAGCAGGCGGTTATCCACAGGGTTGACACCATACGGGCCGCCGACCCACCATTGAAGTCATTCAACCGAACGATCGGTCGGTAGGGGGTCCGATGACCGCAGGGACGGCAGGGACGGCAGTGACCGTGGAAGCGCCCGGCACACACGCCGCGGACGCGGCGGCGCAGGCCGCCCGCGAGGCGGTGTTCGACGCCGCGGTCGCAGCCGACGAGCGCATCGAGCCGCGCGACTGGATGCCGGAGGCCTACCGCGCCTCCCTCGTCCGCCAGATCGCGCAGCACGCCCACTCCGAGATCATCGGCATGCAGCCCGAGGCCAACTGGATCACCCGCGCGCCCTCGCTGCGCCGCAAGGCCATCCTCATGGCCAAGGTCCAGGACGAGGCCGGCCACGGCCTGTACCTCTACAGCGCCGCCGAGACCCTCGGCGTCAGCCGCGACGAGCTCCTCGACAAGCTCCACAGCGGCCGCCAGAAGTACTCCTCGATCTTCAACTACCCCACCCTCACCTGGGCCGACGTCGGCGCCATCGGCTGGCTCGTCGACGGCGCCGCCATCACCAACCAGGTCCCCATCTGCCGCTGCTCCTACGGCCCCTACGCCCGGGCCATGGTCCGCGTCTGCAAGGAGGAGTCCTTCCACCAGCGACAGGGGTACGAAGCCCTGCTCGCCCTCTCCCGCGGCACCGAGGCCCAGCACGCCATGGCCCAGGACGCGGTGGACCGCTGGTGGTGGCCTTCCCTGATGATGTTCGGCCCGCCGGACGACGAATCGACCCACACCGCACAGGCGATGGCGTGGAAGATCAAGCGCCACACCAACGACGAGCTGCGCCAGCGCTTCGTCGACATCGCCGCCCCACAGGCGGAGTCCCTCGGCCTCACCCTCCCCGACCCCGACCTGAAGTGGAACGAGGAGCGCGGGCACTACGACTTCGGCCCCATCGACTGGGCCGAGTTCTGGGACGTGCTGAAGGGCAACGGCCCCTGCAACGACCAGCGGATCAACCAGCGCCGCCAGGCCCACGAGGACGGCGCCTGGGTCAGAGAGGCCGCCGCGGCCTACGCGCGCAAGCACACCGGACAGCACGGGGAGGCACAGGCATGAGCAGCGACACTTGGCCCCTGTGGGAGGTGTTCGTGCGCTCCCGCCGAGGGCTCTCCCACACCCACGCCGGCAGCCTCCACGCCCCCGACGCGGAGATGGCCCTGCGCAACGCCCGGGACCTCTACACCCGCCGGATGGAAGGCGTCTCCCTCTGGGTCGTGCCCTCCGCCGCCATCACCGCCTCCTCCCCGGACGAGAAGGACCCCTTCTTCGAGCCGGCCGCCGACAAGCCCTACCGGCACCCGACCTTCTACGAAATCCCGGAGGGGGTGAAGCACCTGTGACCACCACCGACACCACCGTCACCGCAGCGGCCCTCGCCCTCGGCGACGACGCCCTCGTCCTCGCCCAGCGCCTGGGGGAGTGGGCCGGCAGCGCCCCCGTCCTGGAGGAGGAGGTCGCCCTCGCCAACATCGCGCTCGACCTCCTCGGCCAGGCCCGCGTCCTCCTCTCCCTCGCCGGCGACGAGGACGAACTCGCCTTCCTCCGCGAAGAGCGCGACTTCCGCAACGTCCAGCTGGTCGAGCAGCCCAACGGCGACTTCGCCCACACCATCGCCCGCCAGCTGTACTTCTCCACCTACCAGCGACTCCTGTACGCGACGCTGGCCGCCGACGACAGCCCGCTGACCGGACTCGCCGCCAAGGCCGTCAAGGAAGTCGCCTACCACCAGGACCACGCCGAGCACTGGACCCTCCGCCTCGGCGACGGCACCGACGAGAGCCACCGCCGCATGCAGACCGCCTGCGACGCCCTCTGGCGATACACCGGCGAGCTCTTCCAGCCCCTCGACGGCCTCGCCCTCGACACCACCGCCCTCGAAGCCGCCTGGCTGGACTCCGTCACCGAGGTCCTCACCCGCGCCGGCCTCACCGTCCCCACCGGCCCCCGCACCGGCGCCTGGCGCGCCGGCGCCGGCCGCCAGGGCCTCCACACCGAGCACTTCGGCCGGATGCTCGCCGAGATGCAGCACCTCCACCGCAGCCACCCGGGGGCGACATGGTGACCGCCACCGCCACCCCCCTGGAGGCGGAGCTGGCCCGGGTCGCCGGCGCCGTCCTCGACCCCGAGCTGCCCGTCCTCACCCTCGCCGAACTCGGCGTGCTCCGCGGCGTCCACGTCACCGGCCCCGGCCGCGTCGAGGTCGCCCTCACCCCCACCTACACCGGCTGCCCCGCCGTGGAGACGATGTCCACCGACATCGAGCACGCCCTCCACGAGCACGGCATCCCCGAGGTCACCGTCGTCACCGTCCTCGCCCCCGCCTGGACCACCGACGACATCAGCGAGGAAGGCCGCCGCAAACTCACCGAGTTCGGCATCGCCCCGCCCCGCCCCCAGGGCCCCGCCGGCGGACCCGTCGCCCTCACCCTGGCCATCCGCTGCCCCCACTGCGGCTCCACGGACACCGAGCTCCTCAGCCGCTTCTCCTCCACCGCCTGCAAGGCCCTGCGCCGCTGCGCCGCCTGCCGCGAACCCTTCGACCACTTCAAGGAGCTGTAGATGTTCCATCCGCTCCCGGTCAGCCGGGTCGAGCGGCTCACCGACGACTCCGTGGCCGTCACCTTCGCGGTCCCCGACGAACTCCACGAGACCTTCCGGCACCGCCCCGGCCAGCACCTCGCCCTGCGCCGCACCGACGAGTCCGGCGAGGAGATCCGCCGCACCTACTCGATCTGCTCCGCCGCCGCCCCGGCCGGCGAGCGGCCCGAACTCCGCGTCGGCATCCGCCTCGTCGACGGCGGCGCCTTCTCCACCTGGGCCCTCAAGGAACTCACCCCCGGCCACACCGTCGACGTCATGGCCCCCACCGGCCGCTTCGTCCTCGACCCGCGCCCCGGACACTTCGCCGCCATCGCCGGCGGCAGCGGCATCACCCCGGTGCTCTCCATGGCCGCCACCCTCCTCGACCGCGAACCCGAGGCCCGGTTCTGCCTGATCCGCAGCGACCGCACCGCCGCCTCCACGATGTTCCTCGACGAGGTCGCCGACCTGAAGGACCGCCACCCCGAACGCTTCCAGCTCGTCACCGTCCTCTCCCGCGAGGAACAGCAGGCGGGCCTCCCCTCCGGCCGCCTCGACCAGGAGCGGCTCGCCGCCCTCCTGCCCGCCCTCCTCCCGGTCGGCGCCATCGACGGCTGGTTCCTCTGCGGCCCCCTCGGCCTCGTCCAGGGCGCCGAGCGCGCCCTGCGCGGCCTCGGCGTCGATCGCGCCCGCGTCCACCAGGAGATCTTCCACGTCGACGACGGCTCGGGCCCCGCGCCCGTCCCCACCGCCGACACCCCCGCCCACGCCACCCTCACGGCCACCCTCCACGGCCGCTCCGGCACCTGGCCCGTCGAGCGCGGCGAAAGCCTCCTCGACACCGTCCTGCGCGCCCGCGCCGACGCCCCCTACGCCTGCAAGGGCGGAGTCTGCGGCACCTGCCGCGCCTTCGTCGTCGGCGGCGAGGTCCGCATGGACCGCAACTTCGCCCTCGAACCCGAAGAGACCGACGCCGGGTACGTCCTGGCCTGCCAGTCCCACCCGGCCACCCCCGACGTGGAGCTGGACTTCGACCGCTGAGCCCATTCCCTTCCGCTAGAACCTGTTCTATCTTGACGGCCCGTCAGGCGCGTGCGCCCGGCGGGCCGCCCGGACGAGCAACGGACAGCGACGGAAGGACAGGGCCATGGACTTCACGTTCACCGAGGAGCAGCAGGCGGCCGCGGAGACGGCCCGGGCCGTCTTCGCCGACGTCGCCCCCGACGCCGTACCCAGCCCCGCCCTCACCCCGACCGCCGTCGCCGACGACCTCGACCGCCCGCTGTGGCGGCGGCTCGCCGCCACGGACCTCCTCGGCCTCCTCGTCGGCCCCGAGCACGGCGGCACCGGCCTCGACCCGATCGCCCTCTGCCTCGTCCTGCGCGAATCCGCCCGCGTCCTGGCCCGCGTCCCCCTCCTGGAGACCGCCGCCGTCACCCACGTCCTCGGACACCACGCCCCGGCCGCCACCGCCGCCGCACTCCTGCCCGAGGTCACCGCCGGCCGACTGGTCCTCACCGCCGCCGCCCACGGCACCACCGGCCACGAACCCGCCGAGCTGTCCGTCTCCGCCCGCGCCGACGGCGACCACTGGATCCTCGACGGCACCACCGACCACGTCCCCTGGGCCCACCCGGCCGACCTGACCGCCGTCCCCGCGCACACCGCCGACGGCCGCACGGTCCTCGCCCTGCTCCCCCGCGACCACGCGGGCCTCACCCTCGACGCCCAGTACGGCACCCACGGCGAACGCCTCGCCCGGCTACGGCTCGACGGCGCCCGCCTCCCCGCCGACCGCGTCCTCGACGCCGCCGACGCCTGGCCCGCGCTGCGCGCCCTGCTCACCACCGGCATCTGCGCGCTCGCCCTCGGCCTCGGCGAGCAGGTCCTCACCATGACGAGCCAGTACACCGGGAAGCGCGAACAGTTCGGCCACCCCGTGGCCACCTTCCAGGCCGTCGCCGTCCAGGCCGCCGACCGCTACATCGACCTCCGCGCGATGGAGGCCACCCTGTGGCAGGCCGCCTGGCGCGTCAGCACCGCAGCCGAAGCGGCCCTGCCCGTCGAGGCGGACCTCGCCGTGGCCAAGATCTGGGCGGCGGAAGGGGTCCGCCGCGTCGTCCAGACCGCCCAGCACCTGCACGGCGGCTTCGGGGCCGACACCGACTACCCGCTGCACCGCTACCACGCCTGGGCGAAGTACCTCGAACTCTCCCTGGGCCCGGCCGCCGCCCACGAGGAGACCCTGGGCGACCTCATCGCCACCCACCCCCTGGCCTGACCGACACCGACAGAGCCGAGGCACCTCACTCCAGGTGCCTCAGCCGGCCCAGTCGCCCCAGGCGTCCCAGCCGCCTCAGCCTTCTCAGGCGACGAACCCGGGCCCGCCGTCCGCGACCACGGGCCGCCCGGCGCCTTCCCAGGCCACCATCCCGCCGTCCACGTTCACCGCGTCGTAGCCCTGCTGCACCAGGTACTGCGTCACCTGGGCCGACCGGCCGCCGACCCGGCACATCACATAGGCGCGACCGCGCTCGGCGAGCACCTCTCCGACCTCCGCGAACCGGGCCACGAAGTCACTCATCGGCACGTGGACCGCGCCCTCGACCCGGCCGGCCGCCCACTCGTCGTCCTCCCGCACGTCGAGCACCAGGGCATCGGCGGGGACGGACGCGGCGGGCACCGACGGCAGCGGGGCGAAACTCATGGGACGACCTTCTCTCGTATACGGCGGAACCGCCTCGACCTCGAAAAAAACCTACTGCACCAGCGCGGCCAGCTCGGCCTCGCGCTCGGACACCTGACCGCGCAGCTGCTCGGCGATCTCCTCAAGCAGCCGGTCCGGGTCCTCCGGCGCCAGCCGCAGCATGGAGCCGATGGCGCTGTCCTCCAGCTCGCGTGCCAGCGCGGACAGCAGGTCCTTGCGCTGCGCCAGCCACTCGAGGCGCGCGTAGAGCTCCTCGCTCTCGCTGAGCCGCTCCTCGGCCGGCACCGGGCCCGCCTCCCACTCCTCGGCGAGCTCGCGCAGCAGCGCCTCGTCGCCCCGCGCGTAGGCCGCGTTCACGCGGGTGATGAACTCCTCCCGCCGCTTCCGCTCGTCCTCCTCCCGCGCCAGGTCGGGGTGGGCCTTGCGGGCGAGCTCACGGTAGAGCCGCCGCACCTCCTCGCTGGGCCGCACCCGCTGCGGCGGCCGCACCGGCCGCTCGGTCAGCATCGCGGCCGCCTCGGCGGAGAGCCCGTCGGAGTCGATCCAGTCGTCGAAGAGCACCTCGACCCCCGGCAGCGGCAGCACCGCGGCCCGCGCCTCGCGCGCCAGCCGCAGATCCTCCGGATCACCGCTCTTCTCGGCCCGCGCCTCGGCGATCGACGCGTCCAGCTCGTCGAGCCGCGCGTACATCGGCCCCAGCTTCTCGTGATGCAGCCGCGAGAAGTTCTCCACCTCGACCCGGAAGGTCTCGACGGCGATCTCGAACTCGATCAACGCCTGCTCGGCCACCCGAACGGCCCGCTCCAGCCGAGCCTCGGCCCGCTCCTCGGACCCGGCCTCCGCCCCCGACCCCGACCCCGTCTCCGGGTCCGTCTCCGGGTCCCGGTCCGAGCCCGACGCCTGCCGCGGCTCCCCCTGCGCACCCGGCACCGGCTCACGGCCCTGGTCAGGCTCGCGGCCCTGGTCCTGCTCCCGGCCCTGGTCCTGGTCCTCGCTCACGTTCACGCCCGCCCACGTCCTCGTTCCGGCCCGACCCCTCAAGCGTAGGTCCTCACAAGGGGGGGGCCTCCCCCCCCTCCCTCCCCCTCCCTCCCCTCCCCCTCGTTGCCCCCTCCGTCGCCCCTCAGACGCCCAGTTCCGCCGCCATGCGGCCGGTGCGGATCGCCGTGAGCAGGTCGGCGTGGTCCGCGGTGGTGCGGTCGGCGTAGGCGACCGCGAAGGCGGCGACGGCCTCGTCGAACTCCTCGTTCTTGCCGCAGTAGCCGGCTATCAGGCGCGGGTCGGCGCTGTGGGCGTGGGCGCGGGCGAGGAGCGCACCGGTCATGCGGCCGTAGTCGTCGACCTGGTCGGCGGTGAGCGCGGCGGGGTCGACGCTGCCCTTGCGGTTGCGGAACTGGCGCACCTGGAAGGGGCGCCCGTCGACCGTGGTCCAGCCGAGCAGGATGTCGCTTACGACCTGCATGCGCTTCTGCCCGAGGACGACGCGCCGGCCCTCGTGGCCGGGGTCGGGGACGGTGAACCCGGCGGGCAGGTGGGGCAGGAGGACGGACGGCCGGGCTTCCTTCACCTGGAGGACGAGCGGTTCGCCGCGGTGGTCGAGGAGCAGGACGACATAGGAGCGGGTGCCGACGCTGCCGGTGCCGACGACCCGGAAGGCGACGTCGTGGACGGCGTACCGGGCGAGGAGCGGCCGACGGTCCTCGGAGACGGTCTCCAGGTACTCCCCGAGGGCGGCGGTGACGGCCGCGGCCTCGGCGTCGGGCACCCGGCGCAGGACCGGCGGCGCGTCGACGAAGCGGCGTCCGCCGCCGGCGGTCTCGGTGACGGCCTCGGTGGAGCGGGCGGCGAACCGGGCGCTGGTGTTGTTACGGGCCTTGGCGGAGACCCGTTCCAGGGTGCCGAGGAGGTCGCGGGCGTCGGTGTGGGAGACGAGCTCCTCGTCGGGTATCGCGTTCCAGGCGTCGAGGGCGGGGAGCCGGGCGAGGAGCCGCATGGTGCGCCGGTAGGCGCCGACGGTGTCGAAGGCGGCGGCCCGGCAGGTGTCCTCGTCGGCGCCGACGACGCGGCCGGCCAGGACGAGGGAGGTGGCGAGCCGCTTGAGGTCCCATTCCCAGGGGCCGACGACGGTCTCGTCGAAGTCGTTGAGGTCCATCACGAGCCGGCCGCGGGCGTCGCCGTAGAGGCCGAAGTTGGCGGCGTGGGCGTCGCCGCAGAGCTGTGCGGCGACGCCGGTGACGGGGGTGCCGGCGAGGTCGTGGGCCATGAGGCCGGCGGAGCCGCGCAGGAAGGCGAAGGGGTTGGCGGCCATGCGGCCGACGCGGATGGGGGTGAGCTCGGGGACCCGGCCGCGGCTGGACTCCTCGACGGCGCGGACCGCGTCGGGGCGGTCGGCGGGGAGGGTGAGCTCGGCGTGGGAGGCGCGGGGGACGGTGGTGCGCAGTTGCTTGCCGCGCTCCTTGGCGGAGTGCTCCGCGCTGCCGCGCCGTACGAATCCGGGCACGTGCGGGATGCGCTCCGTGTCCGTAACGCCACGCTGTCCGGGCACGACGGCCTGGATCTCGCCCATGGGACGACCTCCCCCGATGACTGGCCGGACAGTGCGTCCGACGACTTCCGGAGCTGACGGTACAGCCGGTCTTGATCGCCCGTCTCCCCCTGTGGACAACTACCTGTGGACAACCATTGAGCAGCAGGTCAGAAGGGTCCGGGAGGGGTTCAGACCGCGATGGCCTCCCCCATTTCCTCCTCCATTTCCTCCTTCGCTTCTTCGCTCCTCTCCTCCTTCTTCGTCTCCTCCTTCGTCTCCTCCTTCGTCTCCGCCTCCAGGGCCGCGGCGTTCCGCGCGGCCTCCGTGCGGCCCGCGAGGGTGACGAGGGCGATTCCGGCGAGGAGCCAGAGGGTGAGGACGAGGAGGTGGCCGCCGAGGGCGTGTCCGTCGAAGTAGACGTGGCTGCGGATGCCCTCGACGAGGCCGGCGCCGTTCCAGAAGGCGTGAAGGGAGCCGAAGAAACCGGGCTGGAGCTCGGGGCGGTAGATGCCGCCGGAGCTCGTGAAGTTGAGCATGACGAAGAGGACCATCACGCCGAGCGTGGTCCAGCGGCGCAGGTAGGTGTGGAGACCGACGCCGATGAGGAGGATGCCGGCGGCGTAGAGCCAGGAGAGTGCCCAGACGCCGGCGAGTCCGTGGTCGACGAGGTGGAAGACGGGGCCGGCGAAGAGGGTGCCGATGAGGCTGACGACGAGGGCGGTGCCGACGGCGAGGAGGCCGCGGATCCGCAGGGGGAGGGCGGCTCCGGCGGCGCCGATGACGGCGACGGAGGCGTAGGCGCCGATGCTCACGGCGACGAGGAGGAAGAAGACGCCCTGGCCGGTGGGGTCGCCGGGGGCGGTGGGGGCGAGGTCGGTGACCTTGAGGGGGGCGTCCTGTCCGGCGGCGACCTCGGTGAAGACCTTCTCGACGGCCATGGCGCTGGTGTCGGAGGAGGCGGAGGCGACGAGGAGTTCGGGGTGGTCGCCGGGGATGTAGGCGCCGTAGCTGTCCTGGTGGAGGAGAGCGTCGGCGGCGGTGGCGCGGTCGGGGACGGTGCGGACGTCGAGGGCGCCGTCGGCCTTGTCGTGGAGGGTCTGGGCGAGGACCTGGGTGGCGGGTCCGGAGCCGACGACGTCGACGCGGAGGTCGTGGGGCTGGGGGGCGTGGAAGGCGCCGAGGTAGGCGAGGCCCATGCCCAGGCACATGAGGAGGGGGGTGAGGAGGTGCCCGAGGACAT
The DNA here is from genome assembly GCF_040653375.1 of Streptomyces sp. NPDC047974. NCBI lineage: Bacteria > Bacillati > Actinomycetota > Actinomycetes > Kitasatosporales > Streptomycetaceae > Streptomyces > Streptomyces sp. NPDC047974. The sequence goes on along the minus strand of NZ_JBEZNU010000011.1, from coordinate 159,554 downwards.
GCCGCAGGGCGGCGTTGGTGGGGTTCGGTCCTGTGGACACCGTGACCTCCGTAGACAGACAGCCGAGAAGGGATGGTTGGCTTTTACAACCAAAGAACCGTTGTACTATACAACTGAAACCGCACGCCGGGCCAGCTCGCCGAGGGAGCCCCCATGTCCGACGCCCCGACCGAGGCCCCCACCGAGGCCCCCACCGAGGCCCCCACCGCAGGCTCAGCCGCCTCTGACGACGCGACGCGCGAGGCCTCGCTGGACGTCATCCAGCGCGAGCTGACCGCCTTCGCGCGCCGGGCACGGGCCGCCGCGGCCCGCGTCCACCCGGAGATCCCCCTGGTCTCGTACACGCTCCTGTCCCACATCGAGGACCGGCGCGGCTGCCGCGCCACGGATCTCGCGGCGCACTACCTGCTGGACAAGTCGACGGTCAGCCGCCAACTGGCCGGCCTGGAGAAGCTGGGTCTGGTGGAGCGCCGACCCGCCCCCGAGGACCACCGGGTGCAGGTGCTGCACCCGACGGAGGCCGGTCTCGCGGTGCTCGCCACCGCGCAGGCGAACCGTCGCGCCGCCTATCAGGAACGCCTGAAGGACTGGTCCGGCGAGGACCTCGACCGGTTCGCCGGCTATCTGCTCCGCTACAACGCCGCGGGCCCGGCCGGCCTGCCCGACCCCGACTGACCCCGACCGGCCCCGGCTGAGCCCGTCCGGCCCCGTCCGGCCCCGACCGGCCCAGGCCGACCCCGCCAGGCGGCTACAGCCCCGCGTCGCGGGCCAGCAGCGCCGCCTGGACCCGGTTCTCGCACTGGAGTTTGGCGAGGATCCGGCTGACGTAGGTCTTCACGGTCGCCTCGCTCATGTGCAGCCGGCGTCCCGCGTCGGCGTTGGAGAGGCCCTCGCCGAGGACCGCGAGGACCTCGCGCTCCTTCTCGCCGAGCGCGGCGATCCGGCCGCGGGCCTCCTCGGCGCGGGCGGTCTCACGCCCGGAGGCGAGCCGCTCGACGACGTGCCGGGTCGCCGCCGGCGAGAGGTAGGCGTCGCCCGCGGCCGCGGCCCGTACGGCTCCGATCAGTTCGGCGGGGGCGGTGTCCTTCAGCAGGAAGCCGGCGCTGCCGTGCTCCAGTGCCCGCAGCACGTTCTCCCGCTCGCCGAAGGTCGTCAGGATGATCACCCGGGCCGCCGGTGCGGCCCTGCGCAGCTCCGGGAGGGCGGAGAGGCCGTCGAGGACCGGCATCTGGATGTCGAGCAGGACGACGTCGGCGGCGTGCGCCCGGGCCGCGTCGACGGCCTCGCGGCCGTTCGCCGCCTCCGCGACCACGTGGATGTCCGGATCGGAGTTGAGGATCATCCGGATTCCCGCCCTGATCAGCGGCTCGTCGTCGGCGACCACGACCCTGACGGCCCGTCCGGACCGTCCCGTCCGCTCTGACAGCACTGCGCCTCCCCCAACGCTTCGGTACGGGCCGCCGAGGCGCTACTGCCTCACGACGTACGACTTCTTCTCGATCAGCTTGCCGTCCTTGAAGCAGAACCGGAAAACGGGCTCCTCCTCGAAGGCCTCGCCCATCTCGGTGGAGAGCACGACGAGGCACTCGGCGCCCTCCGGTCTGGCGGGCCCGCCCTTGCCGGTGACGCCGAGCACGCCGAGGGAGCCGGCGTCGGGGAGCGAGGACCGGACGTCGTCCTCGGCCGTACCGACCACGATCGACTCGTACCTCTCGGGCGTGACCATGGAGTCCTGGAAGGATCCGACGAGGTGGTAGAGGCCGAAGCCGGCGGCCACGAGCAGGACGACGAGCGCCGCGAAGGCGATGCCGCAGCCGAGCGCGATCGACGCCCCGGTGCTCCGCGTCTTGCCTCCGTGCAGCGCCATCGCCAACTCCCGTTCCGTGAAGGTCCAGTCGGGTTCTCCGGCCGGTACTGAACGACCCTTCCTTCCGAAGGGCTTCGTCGACTGCTGCCGGAAGTCGTCGGCCGCATCGACGAAAGGCGCCGATTCGCCGGTCGGCGCGGAGCCGTACGGCAGCATCCCCGCGACCCGGAATCCACCGCCGTCGGCGGGGCCCGCGTGGCACATGCCGCCGACGAGCCGGGCGCGTTCCTCCAGTCCGGCCAGTCCCTGGCCGCCGCTGACGACGCCCTTCGCGGGGCCGGCGGCCGGCTCCTCGTTGAAGATCTCGACGACGAACGTGTCGGGCTCGTAGCGCAGTTCGACGCTGATCGGGGCGCCCGGCGCGTACTTGTAGGCGTTGGTGAGCGCCTCCTGCGCCATGCGGTACGCGGCGTGCCCCGCGGCCGGCTCCAGGGGCCGCTCGTCGCCGATCCGCCGCAGCTCCACGCGGGTCCCGGCGGCGCGCGCCGAGGCGACGAGCCCTTCGATGCCGGCGATCCCCCGGGCCGCCCGCCCGCTCTCGTCCCCGGCGGCCACCGGCCCGGTGTCGGGGTCGGGGGCCTCGGTGCCGTCCCGGAGTATGCCGACGACCTCCCGCAGTTCGTGCATGGCGGTCACGGACGCGTTCCGGAGCACGCCGACGACCTCGCGCTGCCGCTCGTTCAGCTCGCGGTCCACCTCCAGGGCGCCGGTGTGCACGGCGATCAGGGCGAGTTGGTGGCCGAGGCTGTCGTGCATGTCCTGGGCGATGCGCTGCCGCTCCCGCAGCCGGGCGTTCCGCCCGATCATCGCCCGCTCGCTGACCAGCCGTACGTTGCGCTCCTGGAGCGCGTGGAGGAGGGTCCGGCGCTGGGCCCAGTAGCGGTGGGCGAGTCCGGGCGCGAGCGTGGTCCCCAGGTAGTAGAGGGTCGCCATGAACGCGAGGGTCAGCAGCCGCTGCTTGTCCCAGCCGACGAGCAGGGTGGCGCCGACGTTGAGGACGTAGGCGGCGATGTACGCGTGCAGGGCCCGGCCGACTCCGGCGATGTGACCGCCGGCGGACCAGCCGAGGACGAGCAGCAGCGGGCCGAGGCCGGGGACGACGGGAGCGAACCCGGCGGTGACGACGAGCACACTGGCGGGGAACCGGCGGCGCAGCAGCGACAGCACGGCCGCGGCGAACGCGACCCCGGCGAGCTGGGCGCCCTCGCCGCCGAGCAGTTCCTCGGTGCCGGCGGCGAGCAGCGCGACGACGGCGGTGAGGGCCGCCTCCCCGACGGTCCTGCGCGGCGACCATTCCCCGGCGGGCACGAGCCATCTCCACGCGGCGGCCACCCTGGCCCCGATCCCGATCCCGATCCCGGCCTCCGGCTTCGCCGCCGTCCCCACCCTCGTCGCTTCCACGCCGGCACCCTAAACAGCGCGGGCGGGCCGGAGCGTCCCTCTTTCGTCGCGACCCCGAACGACGAAAGACGAGGCGTCACCTCCACCGCGTCCGTGCCGATGCCCGTGCCGATGTCCGTATCGATGTCCGCGTCCGTGCCCGGACAACGCGGAAGCCCCGTAGGTCTGGGACCTACGGGGCTTCCGTCTGGTGCGCGAGGGGGGAGTTGAACCCCCACGCCCTTTCGGGCACTGGAACCTGAATCCAGCGCGTCTGCCTATTCCGCCACCCGCGCATTGGGTGGTCTCCCGGTCTCTCACCTTTCGGTGCGAGCGCCTGGCGACATCTGAAGATTAGCACGTCGCAGACGGTGGATTCACATCCGTTGTTTCGGCCCCCCTCGGGCCGAACAGATGGAGAGGGAGGAGGAGGGAGAGACCCCGACGCCCCCACCGCGGAGACGGAGCGACGAAGACGGAGCGACGAAGCGGACGAAGCGAGGAACCGGAGACGGCGACAGCGACGGCGACAGCGACAGCGACAGCGAGGCCACCCACGAAGAGAAGAAGGAGACCGGGAGAAGAAGGAGAGAAGGGACACAGGGGAGAGAGCGGAGAGAAAGGGGAGAGAGGGGAGAGACAGGGGAGAAGCGGGAGGTTGCGGCGCCGACGGCCCCGTCCTGCGGGACGGCTCACCTCCTCCGCCCCTCCTGTCGGACAGTCTCGTGCGGGACACTGTCCACAGGCCCCCTCTACGATCCCTGGGGGGAGGGCCTGTGAGAGGTGACACTCGTCCACAGGGCAGAGAAGGGGAACCAGCCGATTTCCCGACGCGTGGATACGATCAGTAAGCAGTACCAGGACGGCAACGACGGAGGAGGTGCCCCATGGGAGTCCTGAAGCGTTTCGAGCAGCGTCTCGAAGGTCTGGTCAACGGCACCTTCGCCAAGGTGTTCAAGTCCGAGGTCCAGCCGGTCGAGATCGCCGGCGCGCTCCAGCGCGAGTGCGACAACAACGCGCAGATCTGGAACCGCGAGCGGACCGTCGTCCCCAACGACTTCATCGTGGAGCTCAGCGCGCCCGACTACGAGCGCCTGAGCCCCTACTCGGGACAGCTGGGCGACGAGCTCGCCGGGCTGGTCCGTGACTACGCCAAGCAGCAGCGGTACACCTTCATGGGACCGATCAAGGTCCACCTGGAGAAGGCCGACGACCTCGACACCGGTCTGTACCGGGTGCGCAGCCGTACGCTCGCGTCGAGCACGTCCCAGCCGCAGCCGCACCCGGGGCAGCAGCCCCAGCAGCAGCCCCGCCCGCACCAGGGGCAGGGCGGCTACGGGTACCCGCCGCAGGGTGCCCCGCCCGGCGCGCCGCCGATGCCCGCCTCGCCGCCCCCCGGCGGCGCGGGTCACCGGCCCGCGGCCGGCGGCGGCCGTCCCGCGGCACCCGGTGGCGCCCAGGTGCGCCGCTGGATCGAGATCAACGGCAACCGCCACCAGATCTCGCGCCCGACCCTGGTCCTCGGCCGCAGCACCGACGCGGACGTGAGGATCGACGATCCCGGCGTCTCCCGCCGGCACTGCGAGATCCGGACCGGAACGCCCTCGACGATCCAGGATCTCGGATCCACCAACGGCATCGTGGTGGACGGGCAGCACACCACCCGCGCTACGCTCCGCGACGGCTCGCGGATCGTCGTGGGCAGCACCACCATCGTTTACCGGCAAGCCGAAGGGTGAAGCGGGGGCAATGTCAGAGCTGACCCTGACGGTCATGCGGTTGGGTTTCCTGGCCGTTCTGTGGCTGTTCGTCATCGTGGCCGTCCAGGTCATCCGCAGTGACCTCTTCGGCACGCGGGTGACCCAGCGCGGTTCGCGCCGCCAGGAGGCGCGCACCCAGCAGAGCGGGCGCCAGGCCGCTCCGCCGCCGCAGCGCGGCCAGCAGCAGGCGCCGCCGTCCGGCGGTGGCCGGTCGCGGCGCGGCGCCCCGACGAAGCTGGTCGTCTCCGAGGGCACCCTCACGGGCACCACCGTCGCCCTGCAGGGCCAGACGATCACCCTGGGCCGGGCGCACGACTCGACGATCGTGCTGGACGACGACTACGCGTCCAGCCGGCACGCCCGGATCTACCCCGACCGGGACGGCCAGTGGATCGTCGAGGACCTCGGGTCCACGAACGGCACGTACCTCGACCGGAGCCGCCTCACCACCGCGACGCCGATCCCGCTGGGGGCGCCGATCCGCATCGGCAAGACCGTCATCGAGCTGCGGAAGTAGTACGACAATGAGCGAGCTGACCGGAGCGACCGGAGGGTGGGCAGTGTGGGTCGAGACCGGCTGTACCCCGATGCAGCGGCGACAGGGCAGGTGGGCATGAGTCTCTCCCTGCGATTCGCCGCGGGCTCGCACAAGGGCATGATCCGCGAGGGCAACGAGGACTCCGGCTACGCCGGTCCGCGTCTCCTCGCGATCGCCGACGGCATGGGCGGCCAGGCCGCCGGCGAGGTCGCCTCCTCCGAGGTGATCTCCACGCTCGTCGTCCTCGACGACGACATCCCCGGCTCCGACATCCTCACCTCGCTCGGTACGGCGGTGCAGCGCGCCAACGACCAGCTCCGGATGATGGTCGAGGAGGACCCGCAGCTGGAGGGCATGGGCACCACGCTCACCGCCCTGCTGTGGACCGGTCAGCGCCTCGGCCTCGTGCACGTCGGCGACTCCCGCGCGTACCTGCTGCGCGACGGCGTCCTCACTCAGATCACCCAGGACCACACCTGGGTCCAGCGGCTCGTCGACGAGGGCCGGATCACCGAGGAGGAGGCCACCACCCACCCGCAGCGCTCGCTCCTGATGCGCGCGCTCGGCAGTGGCGACCACGTCGAGCCCGACCTCTCCATCCGTGAGGTCCGTGCCGGCGACCGGTACCTGATCTGCTCCGACGGCCTGTCCGGCGTGGTGTCCCACCAGACGCTGGAGGACACCCTCGCCAGCTACCAGGGCCCGCAGGAGACCGTGCAGGAGCTGATCCAGCTCGCGCTGCGCGGCGGCGGCCCCGACAACATCACGGTGATCGTCGCCGACGTCCTCGACGTCGACGGCGGCGACACCCTCGCCGGCCACCTCAGCGACACCCCGGTCGTCGTCGGCGCGGTCGCCGAGAACCAGCAGCAGCTGAACGACGGCGGCGCGATGCAGACCCCGGCCGGCCGCGCCTCCGGGCTCGGCCGCCCCGCCCCGCACCACCAGCCGCCCGCCGGCGGCTTCGGCCCGCCCGGCAGCGGCGACGACCACGGCTACGGCGGACCGCCGCACGGCGCCTTCGACTCGTACAGCGAGGACGACTTCGTCAAGCCTCGGCGCAAGCGGCGGTGGATCGGGCGCACCCTGATCCTCGTCCTCGCCCTCGGCGTCCTCGCCGGCGGCGCGTACGGCGGCTGGCGCTGGACCCAGACCCAGTACTACGTGGGCTCCAACGACGAGCACGTGGCGCTGTACCGGGGCATCAGCCAGGACCTCGCGTGGGTGAAGCTCTCGGAGGTCGAGAAGGACCACCCCGAGATCGAACTCAAGTACCTCCCCGCCTACCAGCGGAAGCAGGTCGAGGACACCATCGCGGGCGGCAGCCTCGCCAAGGCCCAGACGAAGATCTCCGAGCTGTCCGTGCAGGCCTCGGCCTGCAAGAAGACCGAAGAGCGCCGCGTGGCCAAGGAGAAGGCCGACAAGGAGAAGGCCGCCGCCGAGGCCGAGAAGCCGGCCGACGGCGCGGACGCCAAGCCCGGAGCCCAGCCCACCGCGGCCGCGCCGAGCCCCGGCCCGACCCTCACCGCCGAGGAGCAGAAGCTGGCCTCGAACTGCGGCAAGCAGTAAGACCCGTAGGGGGCCTTTCACCACCATGAGCGTTGTCACCAACACGACCACCATCGGCGCGATCGAGGCGCCGAGCCGCCGCAACACCGAGCTGGCGCTCCTCGGCTTCGCCGTCGCCATCCCGGTGTTCGCGTACCTGAACGTGGGGCTCGCGCTGGACGGCGAGGTCCCCGCGGGCATGCTCGGGTACGGGCTCGGCCTCGCGCTCCTCGCGACCGTCGCCCACCTCGTCGTACGCAAGTGGGCGCCGTACGCGGACCCGCTGCTGCTGCCGCTGGCGACCCTGCTCAACGGCATGGGGCTGGTGCTGATCTGGCGGCTCGACCAGTCGCCGCGGCTGATCGACCTGGCGAAGCGCCAGTACGGGGCGTTCAGCGCGTCCGCACCGAACCAGATGATGTACTCCGCGATCGGCATCGCCATGTTCGTGGGTGTGCTGCTGATCCTCAAGGACCACCGTGTCCTGCAGCGCTACACGTACATCTCCATGGTCGTGGCGCTCCTGCTGCTCCTGCTGCCGCTCGTCCCCGGCCTCGGCACCGACGTCTTCGGCGCCAAGATCTGGATCCGCATCGGCGGCTTCTCCATCCAGCCCGGTGAGTTCGCCAAGCTCGTCCTCGCCGTGTTCTTCTCCGGCTACCTGATGGTGAAGCGGGACGCGCTGGCGCTGGCCAGCCGCCGCTTCATGGGCCTGTACCTGCCGCGCGGCCGTGACCTCGGCCCGATCCTGACGATCTGGGCGGTCAGCCTCCTCATCCTGGTCTTCGAGAACGACCTCGGTACGTCGCTGCTGTTCTTCGGCATGTTCGTGATCATGCTGTACGTGGCCACCGAGCGGACCAGCTGGATCGTCATGGGTCTGCTGATGGCCGTCGCGGGAGCGGTGGCCGTCGGCTCCACGGCCGGCCACGTGCAGTCCCGCGTGGCGGCCTGGCTCGACCCCTTCGAGTGCCTCAAGACGGCGCCCGAGGGTTCGAACATGGCGTACGCCTGCGACCAGATGACCCAGGTCCTCATGTCCTTCGGCTCGGGCGGCATCCTCGGCACCGGTCTCGGCCAGGGCAACTCCGACCTGATCCAGTTCGCCGCCAACTCCGACTTCATCTTCGCCACCGTCGGCGAGGAGCTCGGCCTGGCCGGCGTCATGGTCTTCCTGCTGATCTACGGCCTGATCATCGAGCGCGGCATCCGCACCGCCCTCGCCGCCCGCGACCCGTTCGGCAAGCTGCTCGCAATGGGCCTGTCCGGCGCCTTCGCGCTGCAGGTGTTCGTCGTCGCCGGCGGTGTGATGGGCCTCATCCCGCTCACCGGTATGACGATGCCGTTCCTCGCGTACGGCGGTTCGTCCGTGATCGCCAACTGGGCCCTGATCGGCATCCTGATCCGGATCAGCGACACCGCGCGCCGTCCCGCGCCCGCCCCCGCTCCGAACCCCGACGCCGAGATGACCCAGGTGGTCCGTCCGTGAACAAGCCGCTGCGCCGGGTCGCGATCTTCTGCGGCCTGCTCGTCCTCGCCCTGCTCCTGCGCGACAACTGGCTCCAGTTCGTCCGCGCCGACGAGCTGAACGCGCACCCGAAGAACCGCCGGGTCCAGATCGAGCGCTACTCGAACGAGCGGGGCAACATCATCGTCGACGGAAAGCCGATCACCGGCTCCGTCGACTCCGGGGACGAGTACTTCACGTACAAGCGGACCTACGTCGACGGCCCCATGTGGGCCCCCGTCACCGGGTACGCCTCCCAGGCGTACGACGCCAACCAGATCGAGAAGATCGAGGACGGCATCCTCACCGGCAACGACGACCGGCTCTTCTTCGACCGCACCCTGTCGATGTTCACCGGGGAGAAGAAGAAGGGCGGCGACGTCGTCACCACCCTCAACGGCGCCGCGCAGAAGGCCGCCTTCGAAGGCCTGGGGAAGAACACCGGCGCCGTCGTCGCGATCGAGCCGTCGACCGGCAAGATCCTCGCGCTGGCGTCCACCCCCTCGTACGACCCGTCGTCCTTCGCCGGCTACTCGGGCACGGACGAGAAGGCCTGGGTCGCGCTGGAGAAGGACAAGAACAAGCCGAAGCAGAACCGCGCCCTGCGCGAGATCTACCCCCCCGGCTCCGTCTTCAAGGTCGTGACCGCCGCCGCCGCGCTGGAGGCCGGCAAGGTCAAGGACATCGACGCGGCGACCGACACCCCCGAGGGCTGGAAGATCCCGCTCTCCACGCTGCCGATGAAGAACCACTCGGGCGGCTGTGCCAACGCCAGCCTCAACGAGGCCCTGCGGATCTCCTGCAACTCGGTCTTCGCCAAGCTCGGCGACGACGTCGGCCGCGACAAGATGGTGGAGACGGCCGAGAAGTTCGGCTTCAACGCCGAGCAGTTCACCCCGGTCCGTTCCTCCGCCTCGGTCTACGACAAGAACGCCGACCGCGGTGGCAACGCGCTCTCCTCCATCGGCCAGTTCAACACCGCGACGACCCCGCTCCAGATGGCGATGGTCACGGCGGCGATCGCGAACGACGGCAAGCTGATGAAGCCGTACATGATCGACCAGCTGCGCGCCCCGAACCTGGACGTGATCAAGCAGAACGAGCCGGAGGAGATGAGCCAGCCGGTCTCCCCGGAGAACGCCCAGAAGCTCCAGGCGATGATGGAGAACGTCGTCTCGAACGGCACCGGCAGCAAGGCCGACCTGAAGATGGACGGCGTGAAGGTCGGCGGCAAGACCGGTACCGCGCAGCACGGCGAGAAGAACGCCAAGCGGCCGTACGCCTGGTTCATCTCGTACGCCAAGACCGACCAGGGCTCCCCGGTCGCCGTCGCCGTGATCGTCGAGGACGCCAAGGGCCTCGGCCGTGAGGACATCAGCGGTGGCGGTCTCGCCGCACCGATCGCGAAGGCGGTCATGAAGGCGGTTCTGAAGAGCCGCGGCTGATCTTGCGAAGGGCCGGTGCCCGCCAGGTACCGGTCAGGTATCAGCTGCCCTCCGCGCGCGGTCCGGCTCTTCGGGGCCGGTACCGTATGCGCGGACAGCACACACCGCCGGACCACCCCAGGGTGCGGTCGGGACAGACGGAGAGGGCTGGATTAGCTATGGAAGAGCCGCGTCGCCTCGGCGGCCGGTACGAGCTGGGCTCGGTGCTCGGCCGCGGTGGCATGGCCGAGGTGTACCTCGCCCAGGACACCCGGCTCGGCCGCACCGTCGCCGTGAAGACGCTGCGGGCCGACCTGGCCCGTGACCCGTCCTTCCAGGCCCGGTTCCGCCGCGAGGCACAGTCCGCCGCCTCCCTGAACCACCCGGCGATCGTCGCCGTCTACGACACCGGCGAGGACTACGTCGACGGGGTCTCCATCCCGTACATCGTCATGGAGTACGTCGACGGCTCGACGCTCCGTGAGCTGCTCCACTCGGGCCGCAAGCTGCTGCCCGAGCGGACGCTGGAGATGACCGTCGGCATCCTCCAGGCCCTGGAGTACTCGCACCGCGCCGGCATCGTGCACCGCGACATCAAGCCCGCGAACGTGATGCTGACCCGTACGGGCCAGGTCAAGGTCATGGACTTCGGCATCGCGCGCGCCATGGGCGACGCGGGCATGACCATGACGCAGACCGCGGCGGTCATCGGCACCGCCCAGTACCTCTCGCCGGAGCAGGCCAAGGGCGAGCAGGTCGACGCGCGCTCCGACCTGTACTCCACCGGCTGCCTGCTCTACGAGCTGCTGACCGTCCGGCCGCCGTTCATCGGCGACTCCCCCGTGGCCGTGGCCTACCAGCACGTCCGCGAGGAGCCACAGCCGCCGAGCAACTTCGACGCCGAGATCACGCCCGAGATGGACGCCATCGTCCTCAAGGCACTGGTCAAGGACCCCGACTACCGCTACCAGTCCGCCGACGAGATGCGCGCGGACATCGAGGCGTGCCTCGACGGGCAGCCGGTCGCGGCCGCCGCGGCGATGGGCATGGCGGGCGCCCCGGCATACAACGGCTACGGCTATCCGCCGGAGGACCAGCCGACGACGGCGCTGCGCCAGACCGACCCGGCCGGCCAGACGACGATGATGCCGCCCGTCCAGCAGGACGGCGGCTACGGCGGTGGGTACGGCGGGCACGACGGTTACGACGACCGTCCGGACCGCCGCCGGGGCGGCGGCCAGAAGAAGTCGAACGCCTCGACGATCCTGCTCGCGCTCTGCGGCGTCCTGGTCCTGGTCGGCGCGATCTTCATCGCGAAGTACCTCATGGACACCAACGACACCCCGCAGCAGACGCTGGTGCCGCCGCTCGTCGGCCAGACGATGCCCGAGGCGCAGAAGTCGGCGACCAATGCCCAGGTGCAGCTGGTGGAGGCGGGCAAGGAGCGCTGCGACCAGCCCACGGGCGCCATCTGCCGCCAGGACCCGGCCTCCGACGGCGCCTCCAAGATGGCGATCAGCGGCACGATCCAGGTGTGGGTCTCCGAGGGCGCGCCGCTCGTCGAGGTCCCGGACGTGCAGGAGCAGTCGCTCCAGCGGGCGAAGGAGACCCTGGAGGGCAAGGGCTTCAAGGTCAAGGTCGAGGAGGAGGAGTCCGAGGAGGACCCCGGCACCGTCCTGCGGCAGAACCCGCAGAACGGCACCAAGGCCGAGAAGAACTCCGAGGTGACCCTCACCGTCGCCAAGCAGAAGCTGACGCAGCTGCCGGACGTGCGGAACCGCGACATCAGCCTGGCGCTCCAGCAGCTGAACGGCCTCCAGTTCACCAACGTGAAGCAGGAGGAGGTCGACAGCGACCAGCCCAAGGGCATGGTCCTGGAGCAGACCCCGGCCGGCCCGAGCAACCAGCCGCTGGACGTCGAGATCAAGCTGAAGGTCTCCAAGGGCCCGCAGGCGACCCCGATCACGATCCCCGGCGATCTCGTCGGGAAGACGCTGAAGGAGGTCCGGGACTGGTTCCAGGGCCAGGGCGTCACGGTCGTGGTGTCCGGTGTCGACAAGGACGACGCCCGGGTCCTGCAGTCGATGCCCGCCGCGGGCCAGACGGTCAACAAGGGCGGCTCGATCACCCTGTTCACCGCCGACGTGAACGGCGGTGGGGGCAACCCCGGCGGCCAGCAGGACGGCGGCCAGCAGGACGGTGGCAACGGCGACGGCAACATCGGCGGCTGGTTCGACTAGCCGGCCGGCCCGAGCGAACGGGGAGAGCCCCGGAGTCCGACACAGGACTCCGGGGCTCTCCCCGTTCCGGGCGCTTCCGTGCCGGGCTCCGTCAGCGGAGCTCGGCCGGCGGGGTGCGGTCCGCGTCGACCTTCTCCGTGCGGGCCAGCTCGCCCCAGACGATGAAGCGGTAGTCGGAGGTGTACATCGGGGTGCAGGTGGTGAGGGTGATGTACCGGCCGGGTGCCTTCTTGCCGGACTCCTCGGGGACCGGCTGGAGGACGTCCACGTTGTACTTCGTGGTCTCCGGGAGCGTCTTGTAGACCTTGTAGACGTACCAGGTGTCCTTGGACTCGAAGACGATCGGATCGCCGTTCTTCAGCTTGTGGATGTTGTGGAACTTGGCGCCGTGGCCGTCCCGGTGGGCGGCGAGGGTGAAGTTGCCCTGCTTGTCCTGCGGGAGGGCGGACTTCACCGGGTCGGTGTAGTAGCCGGCGACGCCGTTGTTGAGGACGGTGCTCTCGGTGCCCCGCTTCACCAGGATCTCGTCGCCGCCGAACGCGGGGACGTGGAGGAAGCCGAGGCCCCCCTTGGTGTCGAGGGCGCCGGGGCCCTGGTCGGCCCATTCGCCGCGGACCTGCGCGCCTTCCTTGTCGGCGGCACGGTCGGCGAGGACGTTCGTCCACCACAGCGAGTAGACGACGAAGAGTCCGAGCACGAGGCCGGCTGTGATGAGGAGTTCGCCGAAGACGCTGATGAGCCCGGCGATCCGGTTGCGCGCGCGTGACACTGGGTCGGCCCTCGTCCCTTCTGGAGGTGTGGGGTCTCAGCCTACGAGCGCGGTCGGCTTTCCCTTGCTGCGCGGGCGTTCCTCGACCAGCTTTCCCCAGACGATCATGCGGTAGGTGCTGGTGAACTCGGGCGTGCAGGTGGTCAGGGTGATGTAGCGGCCGGGCTCGGTGAAGCCGGAGCCCTTGGGGACCGGGTCGATGACGGCGATGTTCGAGGGCGCGGTCTGCGGGAGGATGCTCGCCATCTCGTACGTGTAGTAGGCGTCCTGGGTCTCGACCACGATGGGGTCGCCGGGCTTGAGGCGGTTGATGTACCGGAACGGTTCGCCGTGGGTGTTGCGGTGGCCGGCGACCGCGAAGTTGCCCTGCTTGTCGGAGGGCATGGCGGTCTTGAGCTTGCCCTCGCCGTAGTGGCCGACCATGCCCTTGTCGAGGACCTTGGGCTTGCTGATGCCCTCGGCGACGGGGACGACGACGTCCAGCTTGGGGATGTGCATGATGGCGAAGCCCTCGCCGGGGGCGAAGACGTCCGGCTTGTTCTCGCCCTTGGCCCAGGTGTCCTCGATGCGCTCCTTGGCCTGGTCGGTCTCCTGGCCGGCGAGGACGTTCGTCCACCACAGCTGGTAGGCGACGAAGAGGAGCATGACCACGCCGAGGGTGATGAACAGCTCGCCGACGACGACGCCGACGCTGTCCTTGGCGGCCTTCGCCTCCCGGGCGGCGCGGCGGGCCTCGACCCGCGAGAGGGGACGCGCGGCGGGCGTTCCGGCGGTGGTCCCGGTGGCCGGTCCGGCCGCCGGGCGGCCCTTGCCGCGGCCCTGCTTGGCGGCGGCCCGCCGCCGCTCGGCCCGCCCGGGCCCGGGGAGGGCCTCCACGGACCTCGGAGCCTCCTCCGCGACCTCGGGCGCCTCCCGGGTCCCTTCGGCCTCGTACGGCTCGTGTACGGGCTCGTGGACGGCTTCCCGCGGGGGTTCGTAGACCGGCGCCTGCGGCTGCGGCTGCGGCTCGTACGAGGACTGCTCCGGGGAGGGATACGGGTACGGGTACGGGCCCTGCTGCTCGTAGCCGTACCCGCCCTGCTCGTACCCGCCCTGCTGCTCGTACGGGCCCTGCTGCCCATACGGGCGCTGCTGCTCGTAGGCGCTCTGGTCGTAGGCGCTCTGGTCGTACGGGCTCTGGTCGTACGGGCCCTGCCCGGGCGCCCGGCCCCCGTGGTCCTCGGGTATCGGCTCGGCGCCGGGCTGCCCGGAGGCCCGGAACCACGGCGAGCCCGTCGTCACGCGACGGCCTTGCCCACCACCGGCGCGAGCCCCGCCGACCGGCCGACCGCTCCCTCGTCTCCGCACTGCACCAGCCAGTTGGCGAGCATCAGGTGGCCGTGCTCGGTGAGCACCGACTCGGGGTGGAACTGGACGCCTTCGACGGGCAGTTCGCGGTGGCGGAGGCCCATGATGATGCCGTCCTCGGTCCGCGCGGTCACTTCGAGCTCGGCGGGCAGGTCGGCCGGCTCCGCGGCGAGCGAGTGGTAGCGGGTGGCGGTGAACGGCGAGGGGAGGCCGGCGAAGACGCCCTTGCCCTCGTGGACCACGGGCGAGGTCTTGCCGTGCAGCAGCTCGGGGGCGCGGTCGACGACGCCGCCGTAGGCCACGGCCATCGACTGCATGCCGAGGCAGACGCCGAAGACCGGGACACCGGTGGCGGCGCAGTGCCGCACCATGTCGATGCAGACGCCGGCCTGCTCGGGGGCGCCGGGACCGGGGGACAGCAGCACGCCGTCGAAGCCGTCCTGGGCGTGGCTCAGCTCCACCTCGTCGTTGCGGAGCACCTCGCACTCGGCGCCGAGCTGGTAGAGGTACTGCACGAGGTTGAAGACGAAGCTGTCGTAGTTGTCGACGACGAGAATTCGCGCGCTCACTGGCCGTCCACCGTCACATCGTTGAACGGAAGCAGAGGCTCCGCCCAGGGGAACACGTACTGGAAGAGGACGTAGACGACCGCGAGGACCAGCACGACCGAGATCAGCGCCTTCACCCAGGCGTTGCCCGGCAGATGCCGCCAGATCCATCCGTACATGACGTCCGACCGCCCCTTCCGTTCGTTACGGGCACCAGAGTACGGGGCGAGGCCCCCGTCGGGGGGAAGCTGTCCGAAGCCTGTGGACGACCGGTCCCGAACCGGGCTACGCGGCGGGCTTGGCCTGGTGGAGGTCGACCGCGCCCGCGTAGCCGGGCAGGGTGACGTCCTTGTGGTCGTCGACCTTCCAGCCGAGTCCGTAGGCCTTCACGTACAGCTGGTAGTTCTGGAGCGCGGGGGAGTCCGCGAGGGCCTTGTCGAGCTTCCCGCGGTCGCCGACGGCGGTGATCTTGTACGGGGGCGAGTAGACGCGGCCCTGGAGGATCAGGGTGTTGCCGACGCAGCGGACCGCGCTGGTGGAGATGAGCCGCTGGTCCATGACGCGGATGCCCTCGGCGCCGCCCTCCCACAGGGCGTTGACCACGGCCTGGAGGTCCTGCTGGTGGATGACCAGGTCGTTGGCCTGCGGTTCGGGGTAGCCGGGGGCGGCCTGGGCGCCGGGCGGGGCGTCGTTCAGCGTGACGGTGAGGCCGGGGCCGGAGATCTCGGTGGTGCCGGCGGCGGTCTCCAGCGCCTTGAGGCGGCGGTCCTCGGCGGCCGTGGAGCCGTCGTCGCGGGCGGCGAGGGCGTCGACCCGGTCGCGCAGGAGGGCGGTGGACTCGTCGAGGCCCGCGTTCTTGTGGCTGCGTTCCTCGATGAGGTCGGAGAGCCTCAGCAGGGAGGCGTCCGTGCGGATGTTGGTGCCCTTGGCGGTGTTGAAGCTCGTGACGAAGAGCAGCCCCGCGAGGGCGAAGACGCCCAGGGTGAGGAGTCGGACGGGACGCCAGCGACCGGGCCCGCCCGGTCCGACGGGGGGCTCGCCCGGAGTGTCGGCGGAATTGCTCAACGTACCCTGATCCCCTTCTGCGCCGCGGAACCACTACGCTAACGGACGCCCGGGGGGCGCAGTCGACCTGCTACGTCACATCCCGGCGACAGCCACAGTTCCCTGCGCGGTCACGCAGCGCATCGACAGGAGAGTCCCTCGTGCCGAAGTCACGGATCCGCAAGAAGGCCGACTACACGCCCCCGCCGGCGAAGCAGGCCGCCAACATCAAGCTGACGAACCGCAGCTGGGTCGCCCCGGTGATGCTGGCCCTGTTCGCCATCGGTCTGGTGTGGATCGTGGTCTTCTACGTCACCGACGGTTCGCTTCCGGTCGAGTCGATCCGGAACTGGAACATCGTGGTCGGCTTCGGCTTCATCGCCGCCGGCTTCGGTGTCTCCACGCAGTGGAAGTGAGCGACTTAGCGGCGCTTAGCGGGTCTTCCCGGCTGCCGTCAAGCTCACCCCTGAGTTTATCCACAGCGTTGTGCACAGCACTGGATAACTTAGGAAGATCTGTGGATAACTCGCACCGGATTGACGCCGGTATGACCGCGAACACCTGTCCACAGCGAGCTGGAGCCCCCTACCTCTTGGGATAAATCCCAGGTCAGAGGCAGGGGGCTCGGTCGTACCCACCCCGGTGGGGAGAACCCGCCACACACTGTGGATAACTCTGGGGAAAGCTCGCTTCCCCAGCTCGTCCACAGGCTCAGGCGCTCAGGTGAGCGCCATGGTCCGGCCCACCACGACACCCACGTCGACGAGCAGCACCAGGGCGCAGGCGCCGTACTGGACGAGCTCCCGGCGGCTCCGGGGCGCCCGCACGAGCACGTACGTCACCAGGGCGCCGGCCACGAGTCCACCGACGTGCGCCTCCCAGGAGATCCCCGGACGGGTGAACGTCATCACCAGGGACAGGGCCACGAAGAGGGTCACGGGCCCCATGTCGTGGCGCCGCCGGCGGGCCAGCACCGCCCAGGCTCCGATGAGGCCGTAGACGATGCCCGAGGCGCCCAGCGAGGGCTGGTTCGGGGCCGCGACCACGTAGGCGAGGACCGAGCCGGACAGCCCGGAGAGCAGGCACAGGAGCGCGTACCGGGACCGGCCGAGCTCCGGCTCGACGATCCCGCCGATCACCCACAGGCCCAGCAGGTTGAAGAGGATGTGCAAGGGCTCCTGATGCAGGACCGTGGAGGTGAGCAGCCGGTACCACTCGCCGTCCGCGACCCCGACGACCTCGCCGAGCAGCGGGTTGTACGCGTACCCGATGAGCACGAGCTCATCGACGAACCGGTCGCCGAGGAGCAGCACGAGCCCGTACACCAGCACGCAGATCCCGATGAGGATCTTGGTGACCAGGCGGTCGTCGGTCCTGACCCGGCCGCCCGCGAGCGTCCTCGCCTGGTTGGCGCCGGCGGCGTGCCCGGTGCCGGAACCGCTGCGGACGCAGTCGGGGCACTGGAAGCCGACGGAGGCGGAGATCATGCACTCCGGGCAGATGGGCTTCTCGCAGCGCGTGCAGCGGATGCCCGTCTCGGTGCCGGGATGGCGGTAGCAGTGCGGCGGTCCGGACTGCGCGTCCATGGGCTCGGTCCCCTCCTTCCCGGTCAGCGCTGCTCGATCACCACGGACTCGACCACGACGTCGGTCAGCGGCCGCTGGGTCTGCGGGTCGGTGGTGACCTGCGCGATGGCGTCGACGACGGCGCGGCTCTTCGCGTCCACGACCTCGCCGAAGATGGTGTGCTTGCGGTTCAGCCAGGTCGCGGGGCCGACCGTGATGAAGAACTGGGAGCCGTTGGTGCCCGGCCCGGCGTTGGCCATCGCCAGCAGGTACGGCCGGTCGAACCAGAGCTCCGGGTGGAACTCGTCGGCGAACTCGTATCCGGGTCCGCCCGTGCCCGTCCCCAGCGGGTCGCCGCCCTGGATCATGAAGTTCCCGATGACCCGGTGGAAGACCGTGCCGTCGTAGAGGGGATCGGTGGAGACCCGTCCGGTGCCGGGGTGGGTCCACTCGCGCCCGCCCGAGGCGAGCTCCGTGAAGTTCCGCACCGTCTTCGGCGCGTGGAACGGCAGCAGGCGCACCTCGATGTCGCCCGCGCTGGTCTTGAGGATCGCGTACGGCATGGCCACGGTCCGCCTTCCCTCCCTGGTCGTGCGTCACACCGCGGAACGGATCGCCTCACGCGTCCGCGGCCCTGGCGAGTCGATCCTCGCACGGCGCAGCGGCCGGGCACGGCCCGCCCGCATCCCCCGCATGCCCCGGATGCCCGCACCGCATGCCGTACTTCGCTCCGGAAGGCATGATGCCGAAAAGGATGGAAAGGTGAAAAACCGACATCGCTCGCCATCGAGGAGGAGGAACCCGTGACTCGCATGGACAGCGTGCGCGCCGCTACGGATTCGGCGAAGGAAAGCGTCCTGCACGCCGCGGACGTGGTGGCGCCGTACGCCGGCACGGCCAAGGACCAGGCCGCGCACTATGCGCACGAGGCGCGGGTGCGGCTCGCACCCAAGGTGTCGAGCGCCGCTCGGCAGGCACGCGCGCAGGCGCGTGTGCAGTACGCCGCGCATGTGGCGCCGCACGTGCCGCCGCGGGTCGACGACGCCGCGCATCGCGCTGCGGCTCGGACCCGCTCGGTCGCCCATCAGGTGGCCGACTACACCGTTCCGCGTGTCGAGCACGCGGTCGCCGCGACCGGTCCCGTCCTTGAGGAGGCCGGGTCGCGTTCCACTGCCGCCTGGGCCGCGCTGCGCGGTCAGGTGACGCCGGACGACGTCCGGAAGATCATGAGGAAGCAGGAGCGCCGGGCCAGGGCCGGGCGTCTCGTCAAGGGTCTCGCCGTGCTGGGCCTGCTCATCGGCGGCGCGTTCGCCGCCTGGAAGTGGTGGGACAGGCAGGCCAATCCCGACTGGCTGGTCGAGCCGCCGGCGCCCACGGAGGTGGACGAGGGCTCGGGCATGCCGTCCGCGTCGGGCGGTCTCCCGGGCGGGGAGTCCGAGGCCGGTACGCGGGTGGTCGCGGAGTCCGGGAACGTGGTGGAGGCCGAGACCGGGGACGGGTCCGGGATCGAGGCGGGGCCGGAGACCGAGTCCACGGAGCCCGACGAGCGCCGCTGACCTGGGACCGTTCCGTCCGTTCCCTCTGTTCCCTCTGTCCCGTGCGTTCCGTCCGCGCTGTCCGTGCTGTCCGTGCTGTCCGTGCTGTCCGGAGGTGACTCCGGCGCGGGGTGCGGGGAGGGAGAAGTCGTGCTCTCCCCGCACCCTAGGCGGCCGTCGCGAGCGCCAGCCGGGTCAGCTCGGCCGGGTCGCTCGCGAGCGGCGCGGCCGAGCGGAGCGTGCGGGAGGCGGGAGCGGAGCCGTGGGCCTCGGCGCCGATGCGCTGCTTGATGGTGGGCGGCAGCGAGCCGCGGCGCAGCGTCGCCCAGGGCTCCGCCCGCCTCTGTGCCACGACCGTCACGGCGCGCTCGGCGGTGACGGGGGCGGCGGGGGCGGCCGGCTCCTCGGGCTGGGTCACGGGGGCCTGGCCCTGGGCGGCGGCGGGGGCCGCCAGGCCGACGGAGGCGAGCAGGGCGAAGAGGACGGAGATGAAGGCGGTCCAGAACTGCTTGACCTTGGCGGTGGCCATGGCCCCTCACTTTCGCTGGTGCGGCGTTCTCGGATGGTTCATTTCGGGTTGCGCGCTTTACATACCTTTCTCATGATCTGTATGCGCACCCGGATCCGGCGGAGCGACGCCGCGTCCGCGCAGTTCTTCCGATGAACACCACCCGTCCGGATCAACGGGAGTCCGCGATGCACGGCCGACGTGCCCTCCGGCGGCCCGTCACGCGCCCGCTCCCCGTGAATCCCGCCGCAATTCGGTGATCCACGTCACACCACGTCACAGTCGTCGCCCGCCCGGTGTCCTGTGGTCGACCCCCTGAAGGGGCCGGTCCGGGAGAAGTCCGGGCGGTCCGGGCGGTCCGGGACGAAGGAGACGACGCCATGGGCGGGAACACCGAAGTGGTCGTGATCGGCGGCGGATACGCCGGTGTCATGGCGGCCAACCGGCTCAGCGGACGCGCGGACGTGCACGTGACGGTGGTCAACCCCCGTCCGTCCTTCGTCCCCCGGCTCCGCCTCCACCAGCTGGTCGGCGGCAGCCACCCGGCCGTCGTCCGTTACGAGGAGGTGCTGGCCGAGCGCGTCCGGCTCGTCGTCGACTCCGTGGCCCGGATCGACGCCCACGCGCGCGTGGTCACCCTGGAGTCGGGCGGCACGGTCGGCTACGACCGCCTCGTCTACGCCGTCGGCTCCACCGGCGCCCGCCCGGAGGTGCCCGGCGTCGCCGACCACGCCCACCAGGTCGCCGAGCTGGAGTCGGCCGAGCGGCTGCGCGCCGCCGTCGCCGAGCTGCCCGCCGGGGTCCCGGTCACCGTCGTCGGCGCCGGCCCGACCGGCATCGAGACGGCCGCCGAGATCGCCGAGGGCGGCCGCCCGGTGACGCTGGTCTGCGGCGGCGTCCTCGGCCCGTATCTGCACCCCAGGGCCCGCCGCTCGGCCGTCCGCCGGCTCGCCGCCCTCGGGGTCACCGTGCTCGACGGCCCCGGTACGAAGGTGACCGAGGTGACGGCGGAGGAGGTCCGGCTCGCCGACGGCCGTGTGGTGGGCGGCGGGCTCGCCGTCTGGACCGCCGGCTTCGGCGTCCCGGACCTGGCGGTGCGCAGCGGACTGAGCGCCGACGCCGCCGGACGCCTGCTCACCGACGAGACGCTGACCAGCGTGGACGACGAGCGGATCGTCGCGGCCGGGGACTGCGCGGCCCCCTCGGACCTGCCCTTCCGGATGAGCGCCTACGTGGCCGGCTGCCTCGGCGCGCACGCGGCCGACACGGTGCTGGCCCGGATCGACGGCCGCCGCCCCGAGCCGGTGGACATGGCGTTCAACGCGATGTGCCTCAGCTTCGGCCGGCGCACGGCGATCTTCCAAATCGCACACAAGGACGACCGCGCGATGGGAATCTACGTCGGCGGACGTGCGGGGGCGAAGCTGAAGGAACTCGCCTGCGCGTTCAGCGTCAAGCACCTGACCGAAGAGGCCCGCAAGCCCGGTGCGCACTCCTGGCCCAAGGACGGCAAGCACCGGCCCCGGCTCCTCCAGGCGCGCGCGGTCCGCACGACGGACGCCCCCGAGCACGCGGTCTGATCCGGCGGACCGAGAACGGGGAGACCGAAGCATGACCGGCGAGCACACCACGGACCCGGCGACCGAGACCTTCGTCGCCCACCGGAACCTGCTGTTCACGGTGGCGTACGAGATGCTCGGCTCGGCCGCCGACGCCGAGGACGTCCTCCAGGAGACCTGGCTGCGCTGGACCGGCGTCGACCTCGCCCAGGTCCGCGACCAGCGGGCGTACCTCGTCCGCATCACCACCCGCCAGGCCCTCAACCGCCTGCGGACCGTCCAGCGGCGGCGGGAGGCGTACGTCGGGCAGTGGCTGCCCGAGCCGCTGCTCACCACGCCGGACGTCGCCGAGGACGTCGAGCTGAGCGAGTCGGTGTCCATGGCGATGATGCTGGTCCTGGAGACCCTCACGCCGACCGAGCGGGCCGTCTTCGTGCTCCGCGAGGTCTTCGAGGTGGGGTACGAGGAGATCGCGGCGGCCGTCGACAAGACCCCGGCCGCCGTCCGCCAGATCGCCCACCGGGCCCGCAAGCACGTCGACGCCCGGCGCCCCCGCGCCGCGGTCCCGGCCCGGCAGGCGCGGGCGGTCGTGGACTCCTTCCGGCGGGCCCTGGAGACCCGCGACCCGCAGGAGTTCCTGGACCTGCTCGCCCCCGACGTCGTCCTCGTCAGCGACGGCGGCGGGATCAAGCGGGCCGCGCTCCGGCCGGTCGTCGGCGCCGACAAGGTCACCCGCTTCTACCTGGGCGGCACCCACAAGCACGACGTCACGGTCACCACCGAGCCCACCTTCGTCAACGGCGCCCCGGCACTCGCCGTGCGCGTCGACGGCGAGCTGGACGGCGTGATGGCGCTGCGCGTCGAGGACGGCCTGATCAGCGGCCTCTACTACGTCCGCAACCCCGAGAAGCTCGCCCACATCCTGGCCGAGACCTCCCTCACCCTCCACTGAGCCCACCACCCACCCCCGGCAACCGGAAAGGACCCGGAGATGCCCGGACAGACCACCCCCGCGGCGGGGAGCCCCCGCCCCGCCTTCCACCGGACCGTCAGGGTCGCGGTCGGACTCCAGACCCTGGCCCTGTTCTTCCAGGCGGGCACCGCCGGAGCCCTGCTCGTCTCCCCGACGGGCGCGCTCCTGCACGACGTCGGCTCGCGGGTGATGTACGGCGCCTCGATGCTCTACCTGGTGGCCGCGGTGGTGGCCTGGCGCCCGGGCGGCGCCGGGCCACGGCCGATCCTGTACGCCTCCGGGCTCCTGGTCCTCGCCTCGGTCCAGGTCGCCCTGGGCATCGCCCACCTGCCGGCGTTCCACGTGCCCCTGGGCATCGCGATGGTGGTCCTCAGCACCCTCGACCTGGTCACGTCGACCGCGGCCAGGACGGCTCCGCGCGGGGCCCGGATCGCGGGGGCCCCGCACCCGGTCGCCGACCGGTAGACCGGGCGGCTCGTCGGCCCGGCGGCGCGGGGCGGCGGGGCGGGGCGGCGGCGCGGGGCGGCGGCGCGTTCGGGGTCAGGCCAGCGCGGCGGCCGCGGCCTCGGCGAAGGCCTGCGGGTTGTCCAGCATGATGTTGTGCCCGCAGTCCGGGATCTCGACCACGCCGACGCCCGCCGCCGCGAGCTCCGCCGCACCCGGCAGGGGGCCGTCGGCCCGCGGGAGCAGGAAGGTCCGCGGGATCTCCAGGTCCCGCAGCAGCTCCCGCATCACCGGGTCCGAGCCGCGGACCAGCTGGACGGCGCTGCGGTGCAGGGCCTCGCGGCCCGCGAGCCGCATGGTCGACCACCAGTGCGCGCCGGCCGCGTCCCGTACCTCCGCCCAGCCGCCGGCCAGGAACTCCTCCTCGGTGTAGGCGGCGATCCCGGTGCTGCCGACGGCGCCGTGCTTCGGCTCGGCGGCGTCGAGGTTGGCATCGACGAGCACCAGCTTCGACACCAGCCGCGGGTGACGGGCGGCCAGCACGACGGCCACCGAGCCGCCCATGCTGTGCGCGATCACCTCGGCCCCGGCGACACCGGCGGCGGTCAGCGCCAGGGCGAGCGCGTCGGCGTGCGATTCCAGCGAGTAGTCGAAGTCCGTGGGCCGGTCGCTGATGCCGTGCCCGAGCAGGTCGATCAGCAGCGAGCGGTGCCCGGCGAGCAGCGGGTGCACCGCCGTCTCCGTCCAGTACGCCGGCGAGGTGGCGCCGAGCCCGTGTACGTAGACACGGACCGGCTCGGCCCCCGGCAGCTCGACCCAGCGGATCAGGTCGCCTCGGGGGGTCACGGCGGCGGTGCGCACAGTCTGCTCTCCTGACGTCGGTTCACGTGGCGTACGGACGTACGGGTGTACGCGCGTACGGGTGTACAGGGCAAGTCTGTGCCGCGGTGCGTCAGGAAGCGATCCCCTCATAGGCGATCACGTGATCGATGTTCGCCCGTACGAGGTACTCGCCCGGCACCGAGTTGCGCTCCCCGTACCGCTCCGCCAGTTCGCCGCCCATGTACCGGCCTCCGATCCTGGTCGCCCACGTCCTCAGCTCCGCCGGGTCCTGGGTGAACCGCGCCGTGCATTCGAGCATCACGTACGCGTACGGCGCCTCCATGTCGTCCACGCAGAGCGCGAACCGCGGCTCCCGCCGCAGGGCGTGGGCCTTCAGCGAGGCGTGCCAGGTCGTGAAGAGCACCTCGGTACGGCCGTCGGCGGTGTCGTCCAGGAGGAACCACACCGGGGTGACGTGCGGCCGGCCGTCCTTGCGGTGGGTGGCCAGCTTGCCGGTGCGGGTGCCGGTCAGGACGAACGCCCGCCACTCTTCCCCGGTCATCGGACGCATGGACGGAACTCCTTTCGTACGGGGCCGGCCGCGCCGAGGCTCCGCCGGGGGGGGGATCCGGCGGAGCCTCGGCGCGGCCTCCCTGGTCAGGCGGTGGGGGGATCCGGCGGCCGGGGTCAGTCGGCCAGGGGGAAGAAGTCGATCAGCATCATGTCGCGGATGCCCCGCTCGGCACCTTCCGCCGGGGTGATCGCCGAGACTCCGTGGAACACCCGGCGGTCGTCGATGACGATCGACTCGAAGGGCTCGAGCAGGGTGGTGCGGAAGATCGGCTGCTTGTCCCGGTCGTAGAGCTGCGACTCGCCGCCCGCCACGTCCTCGCGGTTGATGAGCACCTGGGCCACGAAGTGGTGGCCGTCCTCGTGGATGCCCTCCGGGGCGGGCATGGAGGACTCGTCGCGGCCCGCGATGATCCGGATCTGGTGCACGCCGACGCCCGCGGTGGCACGGTCGATCTCCCCGGGCAGGTTGTCGAGGAAGGCGAGCACGATCCGCCGGAGCACATCGGAGGAGGCCACCGTGTCGGCGAGCGGCTCGAAGCGCCGCTCCACGCCGCCGAACAGGGAGTTCACCTCGGCCGACTGCTCGAACACGGCGGAGTCGGTCGGCACCAGCTGGTCGTTGGCCAGGCGGAAGCGACCGTATCTGCGCTGACGGAAGGTCGCCCCGTCCGGCAGGTAGGCGTCCACGGGCAGATCCGCCCAGGACCTGATGAAGTCCTTGAGCGCCCGTTCCGGGCAGCCGGAGAGCGCGTCGCCGAGCAGAGCGGGGGACGAGTGGTGGAACGGGATGGTCTCGATGGCAACGGACATGCCAGGTACTCCTGTCGGTGAGTCGGTCGGTCGGTCGATCGGTCGGTCGATCGGTCAGCCGGGGTGGGGAAGGACGGGGAACGGGCAGGAACGGGCGGGGAACGGGCCGGGCGCTAGCGCCCGGCGGCCGCCGACAGCAGGGCGTCCGGCGCCTCGGCGGCGTCCTGCGGCGCGTCGGCCGGCACCCCGGCCACCCGGAACCCGGTCGCGGCGGCGACGACGGCCGCCTCGACCTCGGCGCTGCCTGCCCCGCGGAACCGGAACCGCCCGCCGACGTGCTCGTAGTACGCGTCCGCCAGCGGCAGCACCTCGCCGACCTCCAGCAGCGCCTCCGCGTACAGTCCGGGGACCCGCCCGGTCATGGAGGTCACCTCGGTGATCCGGCAGGGCCGGGCCTCCGGGGCCGGGACGATCAGGAAGCCGCCGACCTCCCCGCTCGCGCCGGGCTCCCCCTCCGGGATGGGCCGCTGGAGCTGGAGCTGGAACGCCGCGTCCATCAGGTCGTACCCGTGGACCTCACGCCAGACGAAGGGGATCTCGGCCCCGCCCACGCGCGCCCCGACCTCCAGGAAGCTGCACCGGGGGGTTCCGGAGGAACGGTCGACGAACACCTCCAGGTGGAAGACGAGCGGCTCGTCGGACAGGGCGCGCAGATAGCCGGCCGCGGCCTCCCTGATCGCCTGGTTGACGGCCTCGTCGTCCTCCTCGACCGAGCCGAGGAAGTCCCCCGACCGGAAGCCGAGGCAGGTGTTGACGTACCGGGAGGCCCGGACGTGCCGGATCTCCTCGCCGGTGAACACGCCGTCCACGTGGTAGATGAGCCCGGGGTGGAAGCGCTGGACCATCATCGGCCCGTCGTCGAGGCGCAGGGAGGCGAGCTCCTCGGGGCCGTCGAGCTTGGCGACGCCCTCGCTCGAACTCCCCATGACCGGCTTGACGATGACCGGCCAGCCGAACCTGCCGGCGAAGTCGAGGACCGTGGCCTCGTCGGTCGCGAGCTCGAACTCCGGCAGCTCCAGGCCGGCCTCCGCGACGGCGGAGGCCATCAGGTACTTGTCCCGGAACTTCGCGAGCTGCGCGGTCCGCTGCCCGGGGCAGTCCCACTCCTCGCGCAGGGCCGCCGCGATCAGCAGGTCGTCCTCCTTGAGGGCGACGATCCGCTCGGGCCTGCCGTGCCGCACGGCCAGCACCCGTACCGCGGCGCGCACCGCCTCCAGGTCGTCCGTGCGCTCGACGGTCACGACGTCCCCGGCCGCCTCCGGCACGGAGGGCAGGCCCACCTCGGTGGAGATGTACGAGACGTGGTGCGTGGTGTGGTCCAGGTACTCGGCGTAGCGGGCGTACCGCTCGCGCCAGCGGTTGATGACGACGATGTGCGGGAGGCCCCGCGCCGCGGTGGTGGTCACGCCCCGCCCTCGCCCTCGATCTCGTACATGCCGTCGCCGTCGAGGTAGTGGATCGTGCCGATGTCGCGCATGACGACCTCCTCGATCTCGTGGAAGAGGCGGACGAAGCCGACGTAGGTGCTGTCGTTGACGGTGGGGACGACCGTGCCGCCCAGCGGGACGAACTGCGAGAGGTCGTGGAAGCTCTCGAGCCGCTCGATGTCCTCCAGGTGCCGCAGCGACTTCAGCGGGCCGGCCTTGGCGGCGACCAGGCCGACCGAGGCGAACCAGCGCTTGATCTCGTACGGGTCGTCGCAGCGCTCCGCGAAGCGCTCGGGGTTCGTGAACGCCTCGACGGTCCAGTCGAAGGGGGACTCGCCGGTGGCGTGCTGCACGTAGTGCGGGAGGTCGCCACCGCAGATGCGGGCGCCCATCTCGATCAGCACCGGGCCCTCGGCGGTGAACTTGAGCTCGATGTGGGAGGGGCCGTGCTTGATGCCGAGGGCGTCGAGCACCTCGAAGGCGTACGGCACGAGCTGGTCCTGCACCTCGCCGTGGCGCGGCATCAGGTGGACGGAGTTGCTGATGTCGTGGACGCCGTTCACGGAGATGCGCGAGGTGGCGATGATGTCGGTGACGTGGTGGCGGCCGTCGCGGCTGACGGTGTTGACCATGTACTCGCCGCCGAAGAGGTGCTCCTGGGCGACCACGCCTTCGTTGACCTCGGAGAACACATTGGCCGCGCCGGTGAGTTCGCGGAAGGCCCGCGCGCTCTCCTCCGGGGTCGAGCAGAAGTGGACGCCGTCGTTGGCGGCGCTCTTGACCGGCTTGACGACGATCCGGCGGCCCAGTTCCCGGTGCCAGTCGGCGAGCTCCTCGGCACTGGTGGCGAGGATCTGCCGGGCGCCGCGCACTCCGGCGGCCTTGATGGTCTCGATCATCGTGAACTTGTCGCGACGGGCGGCGCTGTGCCGGGTGCCGTTGGTCGGCAGGCCCATCGCCTCGCTGAGCCGGTCGGCGAACTCGACGCCGAACTCGCTGCCGGAGAAGACGGCGACCGGCTGGTAGGCGCCCACGGCCCGGATCGTCTCGTCGAGGTCGCCGAGGTGGACGATGTTGTCCTCGTAGAGGGAGAGGTCGAGGGAGCCGGCGAAGGCCGGGGGGATCTCGGCGGTGCTCTGGACCCGGATGCACCGGTATCCGGCCTTCTCGAACTCCGGCGGGAAGAAGCGCGCGGGCGCGAAGGCGTCGACGATCGCGACGTAACCCTTGATGGTCACGGGAACTCCTTGCTGGGGTGGAATCCCCACGCAGCTGCACGTGGGTGGGAGGTGGCGGGTGGGGGGTGGGGGGCGTGGGGTGGGGGGTGGGTCAGGACGCGGACTCGGCGAGGGCCCGCGGCGCCGGCTCCGCGGCCGGCTCGGCCCGCTTGGCGCTCCAGGCGCTGCCCGCGAGGGCCAGGACGGAGAGGGCGGCACCGGCGGCGCCGATGATCACGAAGGCCCACATCGGGCTCATCGCGTCCTGGACGGTGCCGGAGAGCGGGGCCCCGATGCTGTTGCCGAGGGTGAGAGCGGCGCTGTAGCAGCCCATGACCACTCCGCGGGCGCCGGCCGGCGCCAGTCCGCTGGCCGCGCTGGCCGTCGAGGCGAAGGCGGGCGAGCACAGGGCGGCGGGCAGGACCATGGCCAGGCACAGCCAGCGCCAGTCGCCGGTGGCGAAGCCGCCCACGACGGTGGTCAGGCCGACCAGGCCGGAGATCAGGGCGAAGGACGGAGGGTTCTTCAGCGTGCCGTAGATCAGCGCGCCGATCAGGGAGCACAGACCGCAGACGGTGAGGACCAGTCCCGACCACTCCACCTGTCCGGCCTCGCGCAGACCGCCGACGATCGCGACCTCGTAGCCGGCGGTGGCCAGGGTGGTGGCGGTGGTGGCCATGAGCACCGGGACGAGGGCCGGGCTGAACCAGGTCCTGAAGGGCACCTTCGCCGGCTTGGCGGAGGGGGTGTCCGTGCCCTTGACCTCATCCCTGACCTGCGGGTTCAGCAGCCACAGGCCGATTCCGGCGAGGGACACGATCAGGCCGAGACCGCGCATCGACACATCGCTGGAGATGGCGGTGGCGATGGTGACGCCGAGCGCCGGGCCGACCATGTACGAGATGTTGGAGGTCATCGCGTCCAGCGCGAAGGCCGTGTGCCGCTGCTCCTCCGGGACGGCCACGGCGAGCCTCAGCCGGACGATCGCGAAGCCGGGGAGGTTGAGCAGGCCGCAGGCCACCGCGGAGACGGCGAGCGCCTCGTACGGGAGGGCGGGTCCGAGGCCCCAGAAGAGCGCCTGGCCGGCCACCGAAACGGCGAGCACCCGGCGTACTCCGTAGCGGTCCATCAGCTTGCCCTGGACCGGGCCGCCGATGGCGACGCCGACCGTCCAGAGGGCGATCACCAGGCCGGAGGCCCCGAAGCCGCGGCCGAGGCCGAGGACGACGCCGAGGTTCATCACGACGGGGATCGCGACGACGGCGATCTTCGCGAAGAAGCCGAGCACCATGAGCGGGCCGATGCCCGGGAGGGCGACGACCTTTCTGTAGCCGTCCATGCGCATGTCAGCGGTTCCGTTCCTCGGTGCCGGCACCGGTGTCGGTCGGGGCGTCCGCCACACCGATGGCCACCGCGATCTGCCGCAGGAAGGACCGGTCCGTGAAGGCGTGGCGCTGCCAGAGGGATTCGAGCTTCGCGGGCAGGGCCGCCCGGTCCTCCAGCTCGCAGGTGATGACGATGTTGGGGTGCTCGACCCCGTCGATCGTGAGGGTCTGGGTCCGTACGACGTCCAGCTCGCGGGTCACGTCGGAGACGAACTCCGGGGACAGCTCGCGGACCGGGAACTGGAGGCACACCCGCTTGATGCCCTCGCGCGGCTCGGGGTGCCCGGGCCAGGTGCCGTCGAGGATCGACAGCAGCACGTCGTAGGTGTTGAAGTCGGTGGACGCGATGCACGGGGTGGTCGTGCCGGTCACCCGGGGGTTGATCTCCAGGATCTGGTAGACCCCGTCCTCGTAGATCATGTCGAGGCCCACGGCCCCGGAGAAGCCGACCTCGCGGCAGAGGCCCTTCAGCTTCTCGGCCACCGGCGCGAAGTCCCGGTCGTGCGGCTCGCGCGGAGCCACGTAACGCAGCCGGCCGAAGTTGAAGACCGGACCGAGTTCGGCCGGTCCCTGCCACACCCGGGGCTGGACCACGTACTCGCCGTCGGCGCCGACCACCTCGACCGAGCAGATCTCACCGGAGACGCACTGCTCCAGGATGAAATTGCCGTGGTGCTCGCCTTCGGACAGGTGGCGTTCGAGGGCCGCCTCGTCGGGAATGGAGACCATTCCGGCGCCCATGCAGTCCCAGAGCGGCTTGCTGATCAGCGGATATCCCATGTCGGATATCTGGATCATTACCGCGTCCGTATAGGCGGGAATCGCCAGGCCCCGGCCGGCGAGGACGTCGTTGTCGACGAGCAGCCCCGGCGGGGTGTCGAGACCGTGCTGCTCCAGGAGGCGCTTGGTCTCCCACTTGTTGCCGGTGAGGGTGACCGCGTCCAGGCTGTGGGCGGTCATCGGGATGCCGACCGTCTGGAGACGGCGCTTCACCACCGCGTCGCGCAGGGCGTTCTCGTCGGCGATGGACAGGGAGACGACACCGTCGGCGCCCCAGTCGATGACCTTCTTGGCAAGTTCGTCCGCGGAGATGTCACCGGGGATCTTCTCGGATTCCCCGGGAAAGTCCTCGGGGCCGCATTCTCCGTCGGTGTAGAAGAGCTTGGCCTCGATGCCATCCTTCTGGAAACGCCCTTCGAGCGCCGTCAGAAAGGGTTTTGTCTGCTGGATCTCAATAGAACGCAGGAAAGCGATTCTGCGCATGATTCACCCCTTCGGGGAATTTTCAGAAGTCGCGCGACGCGTGCCGTCCAGCGCGATGAGAAGACTCTCGCAGCAGGCGCGGGCCGGGTGGAGAGATACTCGGTGTCCCAATGTGGACAGACCAGAAGAGGTTCTCGACAAATGGAGCGTTCAGGGACACAAAGCCCCGATGGCACGGCTCAGTTGGCGCCGGAATCGCTGACCGTCTACGCGTGGGTGTTGCGCAGCGGTGTGCTTCGCGACTCCGACCTGACCGCGGCGGAAAACGAACTCGGGCTTTCCGGAACCGAGTTGACCCGCGCGCGGGACAACCTACTCGAACTCGGCCTGCTGCTGCCCGCCGGCTGCGGAGACGGCCTGATACCGACGGATCCCACGATCGCCGAGATGGCGGTCCGGGCCCCGCTGGAGCAGGAGATCCGCCGCCGGCAGCAGGAGCTGGTGGACATCCACACCCGGCTGCGCCCCCTGGCGCCGCTGTTCACGCAGCACGAGCGCACGGGGCGGCGCGCCGACGGGGTGCGCACCTTCGGCGAGGCGGACGACGTCCGGCGGGAACTGTCCCTGATGACCCGGCTGTGCACCGAGGAGATGGTGAGCATCCAGCCGGGCGGCGGCCGCAGCTCCGACACGCTGCGCGGCATCATCGAGGAGAGCCTGTCGATGCTGGACCGCGGGGTCCGGCTGCGCACGCTCTACCAGCACACGGCCCGGGCCAGTCTGAGCACGCAGATGTACGTGCGCACGGTGTCGGCGGCCGGTGCGGAGATCCGTACCACCGCCGAGGCGTTCGACCGGATCATCATCTTCGACCGGGAGACGGCGTTCGTGCCGCAGCAGCGGACGGCGGGCGGGCCGCAGGGCGCCTCGGTCGTCACGGACCCGACGGTGGTGGGCTTCCTGTACCGGATGTTCGAGAGCCTGTGGGAGTCCGGCCGCCCCTTCGACGCGATCCAGCCAGATCCGCCACAGCCCCCGGAGGCGCTGAGGCTCACGATCCTGCGGCTGATGGCGGCCGGCCTGAAGGACGAGACGATCGCCAAGCGGCTGGGGATGGCCACCCGCACTTTGCGCCGTCATGTGAAGGACGTCACGGACGAATTGGGTGCGGAAAGCCGATTCCAGGCGGGTTACAAAGCCCACCAGCTGGGACTCCGACTTGACACGGACGGGGGCGAATAGCCTCTCCATGGGGGGCAACAGCTCTATGATCCAGCCAAGTTGACCGTAACTAACCGTTCACCACACAGGCAGGCGGGCTACCCTTCGCCCCGTTTCGCGTGATGATCGCCACTCTCACCGGAGTCAGCCATGCAACCGCAGCAGTCAGTGACGCCCATCCTCAGCGCAAAGGCTCGTGCGGCATACGTCAATCTGCTGTGCCGGGATTCGCAGCGAAGACGCGTGCCGACCCTTTCCGGAAACGGTCCGGACTCGGCGGAAGCGGACGAGGACCGGGAGGTGCTCCAAGAGCTGCTCTCGATGGGCATGCTGGACGCGGATGATTCAGTTCCGGACAAACTGACCGCCGTGGACCCGGGAATCGTCGAGGCCCGTCTCGGCGCGCAGCTGCGCTCCTCCGCGCTGATGATGCTGGAGGAGGCGCGCAGCCTCACGGAGCTGCTCCGCCCGCTGATCGCCGAGTCCCGTCCGGCCTCGGGCGCGTCGGACGGTGTGCCGATCGTACGGATCGAGGGCAAGGCCGCCATCAGCTCGATCGTCAACGAATCGGTGCAGCAGTGCGCGGAGGAGCTGTTCACCGCGCAGCCCGGCGGCCCCCGGCCGCAGGCCACCCTGCACGCGATCCGCCGGCAGACCGCTGCGCTGCTCGACCGCGGGGTCAAGGTGCGGACCCTGTACCAGCACACCGCCTGGCACGACGGCCCCACCCGGGACTACGTGAGCGAGATATCCGCGCTCGGCGCGCAGATCCGGACGCTCGACGAGTTCTTCGACCGGCTGATCATCGTGGACCGCGCCCTCGCGGTCATCCCCGCCAACACCGCCCGCGACCAGGCCGTCGTCGTACGGGATCCGGCCGTGGTGCGGTTCCTGGCCGAGGTGTTCGAGCGGAACTGGCAGCGCGCCAAACCCTTCCAGGGCTCCCGCACACCGAACGAATCCAGCCAGTTGAGCGGAGCGCTGCGGGAGACCATCATCCGCTGCCTCATCCATGGCGACAGCGACAACGCGATCGCGAAGCGCATCGGGCTCAGCACCCGCGCGTACGCCTCCCACCTGGCGAAACTCAAGGCGGACCTCGAAGCGGAGACCCGCTTCCAGCTCGGCTACCGGCTGGGCCAGCTCGCCGGATCGCAGACCTCCGCCCCCGAGGAGCCGGCACCGGCACACGAGACGGGCGGGGCGTGAGGCGATCTGCTGATCGCCTCACGCCCCGCCCGTGGTGGTGGGGGGGGGACAGCTACATCACGGCGGCCTTCGTGGCGGCGGCCTTCGTGGCCGCGGGCTGCGTGGCAGCGGGTTGCGTGGCAGCGGGCTGCGGCACGGCGTCCGTCCCGGTGGCCGGCGCGACGTCCTTCGTCCCGCCCGTCCGGCCCGGGCCGCGGACCAGGGCCAGGGCGTGGTAGCCGACCAGGGTGACCAGGGTGCCGAGCGCGATGCCGCTGATGGAGAAGGTGTCGGTGACCTGGAGGTTGACCCCGCCGATGCCGAGCACCGACCCGGCCGCGATCGGGACCAGGTTGACCGGGTCCGAGAAGTCCACGCGGGCCCTGATCCAGATCTTGGCGCCGAGCAGGCCGATCATCCCGTAGAGCACCACGGTGATGCCGCCGAGCACCGCGCCCGGGGTGGCGGCGACCAGCGCGCCGAACTTCGGGCACAGGCCGAAGACCAGGGCCGCCGCGGCCGCCATCCAGTACGCGGCGGTCGAGTAGACGCGGGTCGCGGCCATCACGCCGATGTTCTCCGCGTACGTGGTCGTCGGCGCGCCGCCGACCGCCGAGGAGACCACGGTGCCGAGACCGTCGCCGAGGATGCCGCGGCCGAGGACCGGGTCGAGGTCCCTGCCGGTCATCTCGGAGACGGCCTTGAAGTGACCGGTGTTCTCGGCGAGCAGCGCGATGACACCCGGCAGGACGAGCAGGATCGCCGAGGTGCTGAAGCTCGGCGCGTGCATGGTGGGCAGCCCGAACCAGGCGGCGTCGGCGACCGCGTCGAGCTGGACCCGCGCGTGGGTGGTGACCTCTCCGGTGGGGCCGGGCGCGGTGATCTGCCCGAGGGTCCGGTCGAGCACCCAGGAGAGCGCGTAGCCGAAGACGAGGCCGACGAGCACCGCGAGCCGGCTCCAGAACCCGCGCAGCAGGACCCCGGCGGCGATCACGACGGCCATGGTGGCGAGCGCCGTCCACTGGTCCTGGGGCCAGTAGATGTCGGCCACCACCGGGGCCAGGTTGAGTCCGATCAGCAGCACCACGGCGCCCGCGACCACCGGCGGGAAGGCCTTGTTCACCAGGCCGGGCCCGGCGAAGTGGACGAGCAGGCCGACCGCGGCGAGGACCAGGCCCGCGACGAGGATGGCGCCGGTCACGGTCGCCGAGCTGCCGCCGGCCGCCCGGATCGCGGCGACCGCGCCGACGAAGGACGCGCTCGTGCCGAGGTAGCTCGGGATCTTGCCCTGCACCACGAGCAGGAACACCACGGTCGCGATGCCCGACATCATGATCGCGAGGTTGGGGTCGAGCCCCATCACGACGGGGAACACGAAGGTCGCACCGAACATCGCGACGACGTGCTGGGCCCCGAGGCCCACCGTGCGCGGCCAGGAGAGCCGCTCGTCCGGCATGACGGCCGCGCCGGGCCGCGGGGCCCGGCCGTCACCGTGCAGCCGCCAGCCAATGCCGAGGATCCGCTGGAGCGGACCCTGCGTTCCCTTCATGGTCGTTCCTCCGGTCGCTGACGTTCGATAGGGATGGGTTCGATGGGGGTGGGGCGGGGGCGGGGGCAGGGGCGAGGGGCGCGGGGGGTGCGAGGGGGGTGGGGGACGCGCCGCGCGCGGGAGAGGCGGGTCAGACCCCGACGTGGGCGGTGATCCCCGCCAGGGCCTCGTCGGCCCGTACGTCGGCCCGGTCGGGGCCGTCCGCGGTGGCGATCACGTGGCCGAGCCGGGTGCGGACGCCGCCCGCCGGACCGTCGTGCCCGCCGCCCACGCGGGCGCCGAGGTCCACGTACGAGCGGGCGGCCGCCACGTACGGGCTGGAGAGCATTCCGCGCAGTCCGTGGAAGACCCCGTGCCGGGCGGTGGTGATGTAGCGGAGGGCGGCGGGCCGGAGCCCGTGGGGGCTGATCTCCGGCCGCTCGCCCAGGACGACCTGGAGGTACACCCTGGCCACGCTGACCCCGGTGGCGTGCTCGATCAGCTGCGTGACCGGCCCCTCCGGGGCGGCGGTGCCGACGGTGAGGAGCCGCGGCCCGTCCGCCGTCAGCTTGAGCGCCGTGTGCGCGAGCCCGTCGCGCAGGCCGAGCGCGGCCAGGCCGCGCTCCACCACGGACAGGAGCGCGAAGGTGGTGGCGTCCGGCAGGCCGGAGGGCAGGGTGTACCCGGCCGCCCGCCGCACCGGGCCGTCCTCGTCGGCGGACCGCAGCATCGCCAGGTGCCCGAACCGGCCGGCCCGTGACACGGACTCGACGCGGTACTCGGTCCCCTCCAGGTACTCCTGGATGAGCGCCACCGGCGCGGGGTCGGTCCCGTGGACCGGGTCCTCGCGCCGTGCGAGGACGCGCCGCACGGCCTCCGGGAGGTCGCGCGCGTTCCACACGACGGCCGCGCCCGCCGCACTGGGACTCTCGGCGGGCCGCACCACGACCGGGTATCCGAGGCCCGCGGCCCGGCGCCGCGTCTCGGCCGCCCCGGGCAGGCGGACGGCCAGGGTGCGCGGGCCCGGCACCCCGTGGGCCAGCAGGATCTGCGCCGTCCGCCGGCGGTCGCGGACGGCGGCCGCCGCGCCCGGGGGGTGACCGGGAAGCCCGAGCACCTCGGCCACCGAGGCGGCCAGCGGGGCCAGGGGCTCCCCGCCGGCCGCCACCCCGCCGATGCCCTGCCGGAGGCAGTACTCGGCGAGCCGGCCGACGGCCTGTGCGGGCCGTCGGAAATCGGCCACGACGACACCCGCGTAAGCCGACCGCTCGGCCCCGGCGCGGTGTGTCGCGAGGTGGACCGGGACGCCCAGCGACCGCGCCGCCGTCAGCAGGCTCTGTGCCGTCGCTCCCGCACCGCCGAGCAGCAGGACAGACCTGCTCATTGCGTCAGTTCCCGTACGCCCGGCTGAACTTGCCGGTGATGTACGCGCCGGAGCGGACGGGCTCGTGGCGGGCGGGGTTGTCCGGGCCCGTGCAGGTGGGGATGCACTCGATGAGCGCGTCGTACGCGGGCTGGTGGAAGAACGGCACCGAGTACCGCTCCTGTCCGGCCAGTTCACGCGGCGGGTTGACCACCCGGTGGACCGTGCTGACCCACCGGTTGTTCGTCCAGATCGCCATCAGGTCGCCGATGTTCACGACGAACGAGCCCTCGATGTACGGGACGTCGAGCCACTCGCCCGCCTTGTCGAGGACCTGGAGACCGCCGGCGCCCTGGTCCTGGTAGAGGATCGTCAGGCTGCCCCAGTCGCTGTGGACGCCCTTGCGCAGCTGGCCGGGGGCCGGGGGCTCGGGCTGCGCCGGGTAGTAGTTCGCGGTCAGGTTGGTCATGTGGTTCTCGATCTTGTCCTCGAACCAGTCCCCGGGCAGGCCGAGGGCGAGGGCGAACAGCCGCATGATGTCGTCGGCGAGCACCTCCATCGCCGCGTAGTAGCTCCGGTACGCCTCGGCGAATCCGGGCAGCGCGGGCCACTGGTTCGGGGTGGCGAGGGCCTCGTCGGCGTCGGCCGGCAGGGCCCGCCGCCCGTCCGGCTCGCCCAGCCGGTTGACCGTGAAGGTCTCGGAGATGTCCGGAAGGGCGCGCTCCTGCTCGACCTCGGCATCGGCGTTGGAGGCGGCCAGGCTGCCCTTGCGCCCGAAGCCCCGCATCAGCGGGTCGGCCGGGTCGGCCAGCACGCCGTTCTTGACCTCCGCGGGCAGCGCGAAGAACTCGCGGGTGGCCCGGTACATCTCGGCGATGGTGGACTCCGCGACGCCGTGCCCGACGATCACGAGGAAGCCGCTGGTGCGGCACACCTCGTCGATCACCGAGGCGAGCCGGCCGTCCGCCGCCTCGCTCGTCCTCGCCGAGCTCAGGTCGATGACCGGGACGTAGCCGTCCACCACGGTCACTTCGGCGGCCGTGCCGGCCGCGCTCTCCATGTTCAGTACCGACATGGCTTCATCTCTCCCTCAACCCCACCGCGGCGGCGGGGGCTCCCAGTCCCGTACGAGCTCCAGGAAGCCGGCCGCGTCGCCGACGGAGGCGAGGGTCCCGACCTCCTGCTCGCGCAGGAATCCGCTGGACGACATGCGGCAGATCATGCGGTGCATGCGGTCCCAGTAGCCTTCGACGTTCAGCAGCGCCATGGGCTTGCCGTGCCGGCCGAGGATCAGCCAGGCCCAGACCTCGAGGATCTCCTCGACGGTGCCCACGCCGCCCGGCAGCGCCACGAAGGCGTCGGCCAGGTCGGCCATCTTCTGCTTGCGCTGGTGCATGGTGTCGACGACGTGCAGTTCGGTCAGGCCCTGATGGGCGACCTCCGCGTCGACGAGGTGCTTGGGGATCACTCCCGTGACCCGGCCGCCGGCGGCGAGGGCGGAGTCGGCGACCACACCCATGAGGCCGGCCGCGCCCCCGCCGTAGACGATGTCGTGTCCTGCCGCGACCAGTTCCTTGGCGAAGAGGGCGGCAGCCTCCTCATAGACGGCCCGGTTTCCCAGGGCCGATCCCGCGTAGACCGTGACGCGCACGGCCACCTCCTATTTCCCGGTGTTCCGGTCAGGGGCTGACGCGCCCGAACTTCTCGAACGCCTCGTGGGTCAGCGGCATGAGCCGGGCGAACTCCGCCTCCATCTGCTCCGCGACGACCTCGATCTCGCGCTGCGGGTGGGAGACGTACGCGGCGTCCGCGCGATTGGTGCGCAGGCCCAGGAAATGCATGAGGGAACGGGCGTTGCACGTGGCGTAGACGGTGGAGAAGGTCGCGACCGGCAGCACCATGCGCGCCAGCTCACGGGATATGCCCGCGTCGAGCATGCGCTGGTACTCGCGGAAGGCCGACCGGTACGCCTCGCTGGTGGCCTCGCTCATCAGCTCGTAATCCTGCTCGCTGCCCGACACGTAACGGTAGTGGCCGGGCTTTCCCTCCTGCTTGAGCGCGCGGTCGCGGTCCGGCACGTAGAAGACGTTCTTGAGGTCCTTGTAACGGGCGCTTTCCTCGTTGAACGACCACATTCGGTGCCGCATCATGTGGCGGATCGCGAAGATCGGCGCGTGGACCAGGAAGGTCATGGAATTGTGCTCGAAGGGGCTGCCGTGCCGGCTGCGCATCAAATACCGGATGAGACCGCCGATGTATTCTTCGCCGCGCTCCTCCCGGTGCGCCTCCTCGCCGGCGGTGGAGACCCTGGCCGCCCGTACGACGCCCAGGTCGGACGCGGTGTGGTCGACGAGCTCCACGGAGATCTGGCTGCGGAGCTCGATCTCGGGGCCGAGGAGGGCGGTGGTGGCGGTCTCGGTCTCGAGGGCGGGGCTGATCGTCATGGTGTGTCCTCCGGGTGACTGGACAGGTGTGTGGGGGAAATATCGGCTGGAGCTCGGCTTTCCGGCCGCCTCGCTCAGTCCCAGCCGTGGTCCGCGGGCGTGTCGGTGGTCACCACCACGGGGGTGGACGAGACGACCGGCTCGCCGGCGGCCGCGATCCCGCCCGAGGCGAGGACGGCGAGACCGGCGGCGGTGGCGATCGCCGCGGTCCGCACGATGCGGCGGGCGGCGGAGGTCTTCGTCGTCAGGGCGGTGATCGACATGCTCAGGGCTCCTGTTCCCGGTGCGTGGGCGGCTCGTCCGCTCACGACTTCATTCTTGGAAATCGACAGGAGCCGAATAAGGTCAGACTTGTGCAGTGCACAAGTCTGAATCCACTGCGGGAACATGCAGCAGACGGCATTCCGCTTGCACATCTGCACGGCACACATGACAAAGCCCCGTGCCCGCCGTTGACATGAAGTCGACGGCGGGCACGGGGCCGGGCGGATCGGCGCCCCTATCGGTCAATTCCGCAGAACACCCTCCCGCTTCCGAGCGGAATACCGGATTCTGCGGGGACATTCTCCCGGGGACCGGTCCGGTCCCGGTCGTGGACCTCCCGGACGGCGGTCGTGGCGGTGACCACCGCGGCCCGCGCCAGGCTGAGCGCCTCGCGCGCGGAGTCGAGGTCGCGCTCGGGCAGTCGTACGACGACGTCGGTGGCGCACTCGATGAGGTGCAGCGCCGCCCGGGCCAGCCGGTCATCACAGGGAAAACCCTGCTGGACCGCCTTGTGGGCGGTCTCCAGCAGCTGAGCGGCGCTCAGCGCGCTCTCCTTCGTGTCCAACTCTCTGACCTCCCTGGGGAAAGGGACACACTTCTGGCCAGAGAGACTGTGGGCCCGCCCGACGGGCCGGCATAAGGGTCACAGGAGTGCAGCTGCACGGACCTGCACCCAGGGGACGCGCGGAGCCGCGGCCGGCCGAGACTGCGGCGCAACCAGGACAGAGACACCAAAAATGCCCCCCGAAACTGCGTTCCCGCAGGTCGGAGGGCATTCTTCCGGTGGAGCCTAGGGGAGTCGAACCCCTGACATCTGCCATGCAAAGACAGCGCTCTACCAACTGAGCTAAGGCCCCGGAACGAGAACAGCGTACCGGTTCCCCCCCTGTCCCGGGCAAAAGGTGGGGACTCCCGGTGAACGACCACGCTCCGTAAGATGCTGACCGGGGTTCGCAGTGGCGAACCAAGGGATGGGGAGAAGTGATGGACGCAGCGCAGCAGGAAGCCACGGCAAGAGCCAGAGAGCTTCAGCGCAGTTGGTACGGAGAGCCGCTGGGGGCGCTCTTCCGTCGGCTGATCGACGATCTCGGGCTCAACCAGGCCCGTCTGGCCGCCGTGCTCGGGCTCTCCGCGCCCATGCTGTCCCAGCTGATGAGCGGCCAGCGGGCCAAGATCGGCAACCCGGCCGTGGTCCAGCGCGTCCAGGCCCTCCAGGAGCTCGCCGTGCAGGTCGCCGACGGCAGCGTCAGCGCCGCCGAGGCCACCGACCGCATGGACGAGATCAAGAAGTCCCAGGGCGGCTCGGTCCTCACCGCCACCAGCGGCCAGTCCGCCAACGGCTCGGGCGCCCCCACCGTGCGCCGCGTGGTCCGCGAGATCCAGTCGCTGTTGCGCTCCGTGGCCGCGGCCGGGGACATCATCGACGCCGCCGACTCCCTCGCCCCGGCCCACCCGGAGCTGGCAGAGTTCCTCCGGGTGTACGGAGCCGGGCGCACCGCGGACGCGGTCGCCCACTACGAGTCGCACCAGAACTGACACGGCACACGCACGACTGACGACGGACGACGGACGGGGAGCGGCGCAGCGCGATGGGTGAGGTCTTCGCCGGCAGGTACGAGCTGATCGACCCGATCGGGCGGGGTGGGGCCGGCGCGGTCTGGCGCGCCTGGGACCACCGCCGCCGCCGCTACGTGGCGGCCAAGGTCCTCCAGCAGAGCGACGCGCACACCCTGCTGCGCTTCGTCCGCGAGCAGGCGCTGCGGATCGACCATCCGCACGTCCTCGCCCCGGCCAGCTGGGCCGCCGACGACGACAAGGTCCTCTTCACGATGGACCTGATCGCCGGCGGTTCGCTCGCCCACGTCATCGGCGACTACGGCCCGCTGCCGCCCCGCTTCGTGTGCACCCTCCTCGACCAGCTGCTCTCGGGCCTGGCGACGGTGCACGCGGAGGGCGTCGTCCACCGGGACATCAAGCCGGCCAACATCCTGATGGAGGTCACCGGCGCGGGCCGCCCGCACCTGCGCCTGTCGGACTTCGGCATCTCGATGCGCAAGGGCGAACCCCGGCTCACCGAGACCAACTACGTCGTGGGCACGCCCGGTTACTTCGCGCCCGAGCAACTCCTCGGCGCCGAGCCCGACTTCACCGCGGACCTGTACGCGGTCGGGCTCGTCGGGCTCTATCTGCTGCACGGCACCCGGCCGGACTCGCAGGCCCTCGTGGAGCACTTCCTGGCCCATGGCACCCCGCCGGCCCCGCAGAGCGTGCCGGAGCCGCTGTGGCAGGTCCTGGCCGGGCTGCTGCAGCCCGATCCGCAGGCCCGCTTCCGGACGGCCACGGGCGCGCGGAAGGCGCTGAGCGCCGCCGTGGAGATGCTGCCCGAGCCGGCGGCCGGCGAGGAGCCGGTGGAGATCTTCGACCAGCTCGGCCCGCTGCCGGCCGGCTTCGGGCCCGAGGGCCCGGTGGCCCGCCCGGTCCAGGACGCCCCGCCGCCGGTCCAGGACGCCGTGCGGACCCCGCCGGTCCCGGCCGCCGCGCCCGGCGCCGTGCCGCCCGGGGCCGTACCGCCCGCGCCGGTCCCGCAGCCCGCCCCGGGGACGTACGGGCAGCCGTACCCGCAGCCCCACCAGCCGGTGCCCGCGGCCTCCGTGACGGGCAGCTTCCACCTGCCCCCGCCGGCGCCCCACCCCGCCCCGCTCACCGCGCCGAACCCGTACACCGCCGCTCCGCCCGCCCAGGCGCCCACGCAGGCGCAGGCGGTCCCCGTACGGCGTCCGGGACCGCCCCCGAAGGTGGCGGTCCCGGTGCTGCTGCTCGCGCTGGTGTCGCTGGCGGTCGGCTTCTGGGCCCTGACCCAGGTGTAGGTCAGCGGGCCGCCCTGCGGGCCAGCAGCGTCCAGGCGCCGAGGCCGACGAGCAGGACGGTGCCGAGGCCGAGGCCGCCCGCCGCGACGACGGCCATCGTCGAGTCGCCGGCGGCCTCCGCGCCCGTCGCGCCGTTCGCCGCCGCCTCCCGGTCCCCGTCGGTCACCCGGAAGATGCCCGGGTCCCCGGCGTAGTCGGGGCCGGGCTGCTTCGTCCCGGTCACGTCGACCCGCAGGATCAGCGGCAGCGGCTGGTCCCCGTACTCCTCGGCGATCTCCGGGTGGAGCGTGGCGGTCAGGTAGTACCAGCCGGCGAACCGCATGCCGCTCGTGCCGGTCTCGTACGCGGAGCGGTTCTTGTGGTCGACCGGCCGCTGCGGGTCGAGGGCGGTCCTGGCCGGGTCGCCGCTGTAGCTCACCGTCTGGAGGTCGACGAAGCCGCGCGCCGGGTTGGCGAGGCCGAGCGCGAGCGCGTTGCCGACCGACTCGTCGCCCGCGTCGCTGCTGCCCAGCTCGGCGGTGGTGAAGAGCT
The DNA here is from genome assembly GCF_040653375.1 of Streptomyces sp. NPDC047974. Classification (NCBI taxonomy): domain Bacteria; kingdom Bacillati; phylum Actinomycetota; class Actinomycetes; order Kitasatosporales; family Streptomycetaceae; genus Streptomyces; species Streptomyces sp. NPDC047974. The sequence continues at coordinate 118,155 of NZ_JBEZNU010000011.1, read as the reverse complement.
GCTGGCCCCAGTCGACCGGCACCCGCCAGTAGAGGGTCTGGCCGGGCCTGATGTCCGCCCGCCACTCGCCCTTGTCCAGGGAGACGGCGTCGTGGAAGCCGTTCCCGCCCTGCCGCTTCTTCTGCTCGGCGGCGACCGGCGCGGGCGTCCCCGAGGGCCAGGACTCGGGCAGCTTGTCCGGCCCGTTCTTCGTCAGCAGCGGCTCGGTGACGTGCTGCAGCTCCAGCTCCCAGTCGTCCGGGGTGGAGGTGGTGTCCGACTCCCGCTCGACGACCACGTAGTACGTGCCGGCCTCCTGGCAGCCGGAGGCGTCCGGGTCGACGATCCGGCGCGCGTAGGCGGCCAGCGGCCGCACGTACTCGCCGGACCCGAAGTCGACGTCCTGGTAGCCGCACTCGATGCCGGTGCCGTCCTGGACGGAGATCCGGAAGCCGTCGCCGTACGCGGCCTTCCCGCCCGGCTTGGGCACGGCGACCGCGGAGACGTACGTGTTCTTCGACGTGTCCAGGTCGAGCCGGTAGTAGAGCTTGCCGTCCTTCTTCAGGGTGTCCCGGTAGGTCGCGCCCGGCGCCAGCGGCTTGGCGTCGGCGCTGGAGGCGGCGCCCGCGATGCGCTGCGCCGAGGGGTCGAAGGAGTACGCGGGCAGGGGGGCCGCCTCGGCCGCCCAGGCGGCCGGCGCGGCGACCGCACCGACCGCGGCCGCGGCCGTCAGGAGCGCCGCGGCCTTCCGCGTCCGGGCCGCGGCCCTCCCCCGACGCCCGGACCGGAGCCCGGCCCCGTTCCCGGTCGTGGCCCCCGCCTGCGTGCTCACGCGCTTCTCCTCGTCGTGTCCGTCACCGCGCCCTGCCCCGTCCCGGCCGGACGCCGAGGACGACCCCCGCGAGCAGGAGGAGCGCTCCGCCGCCGACCGCCAGGGCCGTCGTGCCGGACCATCCTGCCCCGCCGGCGGCTCCGGTGTCCGCACCGGGGCCGGATTCACCCCGCTGCGCGGCCTCCTCGGAGGTCAGCACGCGCGCGTGGTGCTCGGGTCCGGCCTTCGCCTCCCCCACGACCCGTACGCGCAGCACGAAGCCGATCTCGGGATCGCGGGCGATCCGGGCCGCGTCGGCGCCGAGGGTGACGGCGATGTAGTGGCTGCCCGGGAGGTGGACGGCGGTCACGTTCCGGTTCGGCTCGTAGCGGTTCGTCCAGGCGACCGGGACGGTGCCCATGCGCAGCCGGGCCGGCTTCCCGGTGTAGAGGGTCTGGGAGTCGAAGACGCCGGTGCCGCGGCCGACCGGCTCGCGGGCCGGGGTGTACACCTCGGTCCCGCCGTACGAGTGGACCGGGCCGACGAGGCCGGTGACGGTCGGCTCGTTGCCGAACTCGACGTCGTAGCGCAGCTGCTGGCCCCAGCCGACCGGCACCTTGTACCAGCGGGTCTGGGCGGGCAGCAGCCGGTCGCGGTAGATCCCGGTGCCGATTTCCCTCGCGTCGTTGAAGCCGGTGCCGCCCCGGACGTCCCGCGGCTCTCCCGCGGGCAGTACGGCCTTGGGCCCGCCGGCGCCGTACTCGGACTCGGACTGCGCCGGCACGGTCCCGGCCGGCAGCGGCTTCTCGACGGAGAGCAGCAGCTCGACGGGCCAGCGGGCGGCGTCCGAGCCGGGCTTGCTCGCGCGCTCGACGGTCAGCCAGTAGCGGCCGGGCCGGTCGCAGGCGGAGTACCGCTTCTGGGTGGGGATCCGGGCCACGGCCGAGGTGAGCGGCACGGCGCCCTCGTCCTGGTGGAAGATCTCGCTGCGGGTGTCGCAGGAGCCTTCGTCGCCGATCGAGGAGATCCAGACGACGGCGGTGGTCAGCTTGTCGACGGTGTCGACGGCGGCGCCGGGCTGGGGGACGGCCGTGGCCGCGAAGTGGGCGGTGGAGTCGGCGTCGAGCTCGGTCGCGTAGTAGCGGGTCTCGCCGGGGCCGATGGTGTCGAGGTACTGCCCCGGGGCGAGTCCGGGGGCGCCGGTCCGCGCGGGCGTGCCGCGCACGGGCGTGCCGCGGAGCCGGTAGCCGTCGGCGGAGAGCCGGGCGGCGCGCTGGAGCTGGCGGGCGAGCGCGTCGGCGTCGGGGGCATCGTAGTAGCGGCCGTTGCCGGCCTCCGCGACGCACTCCAGCTCCGCGCGGGCCCTGCCGGCCACCTGGAAGCCGACGGTGTCGATCCGCAGCCCGACGCCCTGGCGGGCGAGCTCGGCGGCGACCTCGCAGGGTTTCGGGGTGCCGCAGGTGTCCTCGCCGTCGGAGACCAGCAGGATCGTGCGGGTGGCCGGGGCGCCCGGGGAGGGCCGTGGCAGGTCCTCGGCGGCCTTGCGGAGGGAGAGCCCGATGGGCGTGTCCCCCTTGGGCGCGAGCGCCGCCACGGCGGCCTTCAGCCCGGCGCGGTCGAGCGGGGCGACCGGGCGGGCCAGGCGGGTGTCGTCGCAGCCGCTCGCCTTGTCGGCGCCGTAGACGCGCAGTCCGGTGGGGTGGCCGTCGGGAAGGCCGTCGACCACGGTCCCGATCGCGTCCCGGGCCGCCGCCATCCGCGTCCGTCCTCCGGTTCCGGCGCCGCCCACCGGGTCGGCCATGGAGCCGGAGGAGTCGAGCACCATCACCAGGGCCCCGCCGGGCGCGGTCCCGGTGCCTTCCTCGGCCGCCGCCCCCGGCGCCGGGCCGAGCAGCAGCGCGAGTACGCCGGCCAGCGCGCCTCCCGCCGCGGCCCTTCGTCGTCCTGTGGTCACGCCGTCCCCCGGTCGTCCTTGTTCGCGAGCACTCAACTTTGCCACTGCAAGCTAGTGATTTGCTCGGGTGAATTCAAGGACTTTGTGTCACGACCCGGGAACAGCAGGTAGGACCACGGGCCCGGGAGACGCGAAGATCCCGGCCGCGCGAGGCGCGGCCGGGATCTTCGGACTTCGGATGGGGTGGGTCTCAGACACCGGAGCCGGACGGGACCGAGTCGGTCGCCTCCGTCCACAGGTCCTGCTCGGCGCGATCCGCCTGGATCTGGCGGTACACGAGGAGCCCGCCGATGGCGGCCAGTGCGACCAGGAGCAGCTTCTTCACCGCGCGACCTCGTCTTTCGTTGACGTAGGAGACTTCTGACGCCCACTCTACACATCGACCGATACCGATCGGTGACCTGTGCGAGCGCCAAACCTCACACGCCGGGATCCCCCCGGACCGACGAATCGCCGGGGCACGGCGCGCCCCCGCGGCCCGGGCCACGGACCAGGACGGCGGAAGCCCCGCTACCGCTCGTGACGCCTGCGGTCGCGATGCCGCGGGATGGCGGAGATCCTGTCAGGGGAGCGCGGTCGGCCTCGCATGGACCGCGCGGAACAGGAAGGTGACGGCCATGGCGGCGATGCCGAACGGGACACGTCAAGGACACCGGGGGCCGGACAGCGGCGACAGACTCAGCGGCCCGACCGTGTTCGCCGGGGCCGTGATGCTGCTCAGCGGCCCGCTGAGCATCCTCATGGGGGCCGCCGGCATCGCCCGGGACAACATCTTCGTCGTGTCCCAGTACGTCTATCGCTTCGACCTGACCGCCTGGGGCTGGATCCACATCGTGGTCGGGCTGGTGCTCGTCGTCGCCGGCATGGGAGTCGTGAGCAACCAGAGCTGGGGTCGCGGAGCGGGCGTGGCGGCGGCGGGCATCAGCCTGATCACCCAGTTCATGTTCATCCCGTACTACCCGGCATGGGCGATCACCGTGATGGTGCTCGACCTCGCGATCATCTTCGCGCTGACGAGGTTCCACCTCGGAACCGACGGCGGCCACTGACCCGAAACCCACCGCCCGGACTCACCCGTCCGGCCGGCACAAGCCGTATACGCCGAAGACCCCCGACCGTGACGGTCGGGGGTCTTCGTGTTTGTGGGGCTAACAGGATTTGAACCTGTGGCCTCATCCTTATCAGGGATGCGCTCTAACCAACTGAGCTATAGCCCCGTCGCGCTTCGCGGTTTGTTTCCCCGCCGCGCTGACTCCTGAACATTAGCGCACGTGGGGGCCAGTCCCAAAATCGGTTCGTGGACCGGCCCCCTCGCGAACTACTCGTCCTCGGCCAGCGTCAGCTCGACGCCGCCGACGAAGCCGGCGGACAGGTTGTAGATGAACGCGCCGAGGGTCGCCAGGGCCGTCATCAGGACCACGTCGATCACCGCGATCACCGAGGTGAACATGAGGACCCGCGGCAGCGAGAGGAAGGACTGCAGGTCGAAGCCGTTGGACTCGTTCGAGCCCGTGGCCTCGCTGATCGTCCCGCCGACCGTCGAGAAGACGCCCATGGCGTCCATGACCATCCACAGCACCGCCGCCGCGACGACCGTGCAGATGCCCAGCGCGATGGAGAGCAGGAAGCTCACCTTCATCACCGACCACGGGTCGGCCTTCGCCACCCGCAGCCGCGCCTTGCGGGTCCGGGGCGTGGTCCGCGCCCCGGTCCGCGGCCGGCGCACGGCACCCGTGGTGCCGCCGCGCGCCTGACCGCCCTGCGTCGGGGCGCCGTAGGCCTGCGGCGGGTGGTACGGGCCCTGCTGCTGCCCGCCCTGCCGCTCGCCGGGCAGCGGCCCGCTGTAGGCCTCGTAGGGGGGCTGCTGCCCCCGTCCGTCCGTCACCGCACCCCCCTGGGAGTCCGTGGCCGAGCCACGGGCGCCGTACGCACCGGCACCTGCAGAAGCTCCGGCAGCCGCCGAACCGGCGCCCGTGGCTCCACTCACGCTCTACTCCTCGTGATCCCCGGTCGCAGGCTCCGTGCCCTCGACCGATCCCTCGGCCTCGACTGCCTCGACGGCACCCTCGGCGTCGACGACGTCCTCGCCGTCCTCGTCCTCGCTGCCGGCCTCGGCGTTGCGTGCGATGCCGACGACGGCATCGCGCTTGCCCAGGTTGATCAGCTGGACGCCCATGGTGTCACGGCCGGTCTCCCTGACTTCGTTGACTCGCGTACGAATCACACCGCCGGAGAGCGTGATGGCGAGGATCTCGTCGGTCTCCTCGACCACCAGCGCGCCCACGAGCGAACCGCGGTCCTCCACGATCTTGGCGGCCTTGATGCCGAGGCCGCCGCGGCCCTGGACGCGGTACTCGTCGACGGGGGTGCGCTTCGCGTACCCGCCGTCCGTCGCGGTGAAGACGAACGTACCGGGCCGGACGACATTCATCGAGAGCAGTTCGTCGTCCTCGCGGAAACTCATGCCCTTGACGCCCGAAGTGGCGCGTCCCATCGGACGCAGCGCGTCGTCCGTGGCGGTGAAGCGGATCGACTGCGCCTTCTTGGAGATCAGCAGCAGGTCGTCCTCGGAGGAGGCCAGCTCGGCGCCGATCAGCTCGTCGGCGACGCCTTCGGCGCCGTTGTCCCGCTCACGCAGATTGATCGCGATGACACCGCCGGAGCGCGGCGAGTCGTAGTCCTTCAGCGCGGTCTTCTTCACCAGGCCCGAGCGGGTGGCGAGGACCAGGTACGGCGCGGCCTCGTAGTCGCGGATCGCCAGGATCTGGGCGATCTGCTCGTCCGGCTGGAAGGCCAGCAGGTTGGCCACGTGCTGGCCGCGGGCGTCCCGGCCGGCGTCCGGCAGCTCGTACGCCTTGGCCCGGTAGACCCGGCCCTTGTTCGTGAAGAAGAGCAGCCAGTGGTGGGTGGTGGAGACGAAGAAGTGGTCGACGATGTCGTCCTGCTTCAGCTTCGTCCCGCGCACGCCCTTGCCGCCGCGCTTCTGCGAGCGGTAGTCCTCGGTCTTCGTCCGCTTGACGTAGCCGCCGCGCGAGATCGTGACGACGATGTCCTCCTCGGCGATGAGGTCCTCGATGGACATGTCACCGTCGAAGGGCACCAGCTTGGAGCGCCGGTCGTCGCCGAACTTCTCGACGATCGCGGTCAGCTCCTCGCTGACGATGCCCCGCTGCTTCTCGGGCGAGGCGAGGATCGCGTTGTACTCGTTGATCTTCGCCTGGAGCTCGTCGTGCTCGGCGATGATCTTCTGGCGCTCCAGGGCGGCGAGCCGGCGGAGCTGCATCTCCAGGATCGCGTTGGCCTGGATCTCGTCGATCTGGAGGAGGGTCATCAGGCCCTCGCGGGCGACCTCGACCGTGTCGCTGCGCCGGATGAGGGCGATGACCTCGTCGATCGCGTCGAGCGCCTTGAGGAGGCCGCGCAGGATGTGGGCCCGCTCCTCGGCCTTGCGCAGCCGGAACTTCGTCCGGCGGACGATGACCTCGATCTGGTGCGTCACCCAGTGGCGGATGAACGCGTCCAGCGAGAGGGTGCGCGGCACGCCGTCGACGAGCGCCAGCATGTTGGCGCCGAAGTTCGTCTGGAGGTCGGTGTGCTTGTACAGGTTGTTGAGGACGACCTTGGCGACCGCGTCCCGCTTGAGCACGATGACCAGGCGCTGGCCGGTCCGGGACGAGGTCTCGTCGCGGACGTCGGCGATGCCGCCGATCTTGCCGTCCTTCACCAGGTCGGCGATCTTCTGCGCGAGGTTGTCCGGGTTGACCTGGTAGGGCAGCTCGGTGACCACCAGGCACTGGCGGTTCTGGATCTCCTCGACCTCGACGACCGCGCGCATCGTGATGGAGCCGCGACCGGTGCGGTACGCCTCCTCGATGCCCTTGCGGCCGACGACGAGCGCGCCGGTGGGGAAGTCGGGGCCCTTGATCCGCTCGATGAGCGCGTCGAGGAGCTCCTCGTGGCCGGCCTCGGGGTGGGCCAGGTACCACAGGGCGCCCTCGGCGACCTCGCGGAGGTTGTGCGGCGGGATGTTGGTCGCCATGCCGACCGCGATGCCGGCGGAACCGTTGACCAGCAGGTTCGGGAAGCGCGCCGGGAGGACCGTCGGCTCCTGGTTGCGGCCGTCGTAGTTGTCCTGGAAGTCGACGGTCTCCTCGTCGATGTCCCGGACCATCTCCATCGACAGCGGCGCCATCTTGCACTCGGTGTAGCGCATGGCGGCGGCCGGGTCGTTGCCCGGGGAGCCGAAGTTGCCGTTGGAGTCGACGAGCGGCATCCGCATCGACCAGGGCTGGGCGAGGCGGACGAGCGCGTCGTAGATCGAGGTGTCGCCGTGCGGGTGGTACGTACCCATGACGTCGCCGACGACGCGGGCGCACTTGTAGAAGCCCTTCTCGGGCCGGTAGCCGCCGTCGTACATCGCGTACAGCACGCGCCGGTGGACGGGCTTGAGGCCGTCCCGTACGTCGGGCAGCGCGCGGGACACGATGACGGACATCGCGTAGTCGAGGTACGAGCGCTGCATCTCGGTCTCGAGCCCGACGGGCTCGATGCGCAGCACCGGCTCTTCTTCTTCGGTGGTCACGGGGGGGTTCTCGTCGGCCATTGCTGGTCGTCAGTCCTTTCGTACGGTCAGCTGAGACCGACTCAGATGTCGAGGAAGCGAACGTCCTTGGCGTTGCGCTGGATGAAGGAGCGCCGCGCCTCGACGTCCTCGCCCATCAGCACCGAGAACAGGTCGTCGGCCTGCGCGGCGTCGTCCAGGGTGACCTGGCCGAGGACCCGGTGCTCGACGTCCATGGTGGTGACGCGCAGCTCCTCGGCGTTCATCTCGCCGAGACCCTTGAAGCGCTGGATCGAGTCGTCCTTGATCCGCTTGCCGTTCTGCTTGCCCAGCTCGACCAGGGCGTCGCGCTCGCGGTCCGAGTACGCGTACTCGAAGTCCTCCCGGCCCCACTTGATCTTGTAGAGCGGCGGGCGGGAGAGGTACACGTGCCCGTGCTCGATCAGCGGCCGCATGAAGCGGAAGAGGAAGGTGAGCAGCAGGGTGTTGATGTGCTGGCCGTCGACGTCGGCGTCCGCCATCAGAATGATCTTGTGATAGCGGAGCTTCTCGATGTCGAAGTCCTCGTGCACACCGGTACCGAAGGCGGAGATCAGCGCCTGGACCTCGGTGTTCTGGAGGATCTTGTCGACGCGGGCCTTCTCGACGTTCAGGATCTTGCCGCGGATCGGCAGGATGGCCTGGTACATCGGGTTCCGGCCGGACTTGGCGGAGCCGCCGGCGGAGTCACCCTCGACGATGAAGATCTCGCACTTGGTGGGGTCGTTCGACTGGCAGTCGGAGAGCTTGCCCGGGAGGGAGGCCGACTCCAGGAGGCCCTTGCGGCGGGTGAGGTCGCGGGCCTTGCGGGCGGCCACGCGCGCGGTCGCGGCGTTGATGCCCTTGCGGACGATGTCCGCGGCCTCGTTCGGGTTGCGGTCGAACCAGTCCGTCAGGTGCTCGTGGACGACCTTCTGGACGAAGGTCTTCGCCTCGGTGTTGCCGAGCTTCGTCTTGGTCTGGCCTTCGAACTGCGGCTCGCCGATCTTGATCGAGATGATCGCGGTCAGACCCTCGCGGATGTCGTCGCCCGTGAGGTTGTCGTCCTTCTCGCGGAGCAGCTTCTTCTCGCGCGCGTACTTGTTGACGAGCGTCGTCAGCGCGGCGCGGAAGCCCTCCTCGTGGGTACCGCCCTCGTGGGTGTGGATCGTGTTCGCGAAGGAGTACACGCCCTCGCTGTACGAGGAGTTCCACTGCATCGCGATCTCGGCGGAGAGCAGGCGCTCCTTGTCCTCGGCCTCGATGTCGATGACGGTCGGGTTGATCAGCTCGCCCTTGCGCGAGTTGAGGTACTTCACGAAGTCGACGATGCCGCCCTCGTAGTGGTACGTCACCGTGCGGGCGGCCGGCTCGGCGGCGGCCTCGGCGTCCGGGTCGTCGGCGCCGACCGTGGCCTTGGCGGACTCGCGCTCGTCGGTGAGCGTGATCGTCAGGCCCTTGTTGAGGAAGGCCATCTCCTGGAAGCGGCGGGAGAGCGTCTCGAAGGAGTACTCGACCGTCTCGAAGATGTCCGGGTCGGACCAGAACGTGACCGAGGTGCCGGTCTCGGAGGTCTCCTCGTGCTGCGCGAGGGGCGCGGTCGGGGCACCCATCTTGTAGTCCTGCGTCCAGCGGTGGCCGTCGGTCTTGATCTCGACGGAGACCTTCGTGGACAGGGCGTTCACGACGGAGACGCCGACGCCGTGCAGACCGCCGGAGACGGCGTAGCCGCCGCCGCCGAACTTTCCGCCCGCGTGGAGGACCGTCAGCACGACCTCGACGGCCGGCTTGCCCTCGGACTCGACGATGCCGACGGGGATGCCGCGGCCGTTGTCGACGACGCGGACGCCGCCGTCGGCGAGGATCGTCACGTCGATGGTGTCCGCGTGACCGGCCAGCGCTTCGTCGACCGAGTTGTCGACGACCTCCTGCACCATGTGGTGCAGGCCGCGCTCTCCGGTCGAGCCGATGTACATGCCGGGGCGCTTGCGCACCGCATCCAGGCCTTCGAGGACCTGGATGTTGCTGGCGGTGTACTGAGTGTTCTCGTTGGGGTTGCCGGAATCGGCCACGAAGCGCCCTTTCTGGCACAGCACAGGCCGTGCTCCGGGCATAGGGGAGCCGGCTGCGTCGTTCGACAGTTCCGCAGTGTGGCGGGATTGTCTTCCAGTCTACCGGTACCGCCGACACTCATGGGGGTTTGCCGGTACCTGAATGCGCATGTGCCGCCCTCCGCGCCCCCGAGACGACTCCCCATATCCGGACAGGGGCTCCAGAGCCCTCTGACGGCCACCTAGCGCTTCGAGTGGTGACGGGTCGTGGCGCCCGGCCGTGGGCAGGTGTCCCGCCCCGTTGCGGGCATGCGTTCCGCCGGGGCCGGGGGTCCCCCCGGACGGAGTCCGGGGGAGGGTGGGCACGACGCCCCGCGCACGGCGCCCGACTGCTTGGACCCGCACCCCGAGGACCGTCCCCGTACTACCCGTACGTATCCCCGGGCCCCACGGAGCCAGGCGCCCGCAACGGCCCGTACCCCCGCCGCGGCCCGCTCCCAGGCCCCAGCACCTTGATCAGCCGCACGGTCCCGTGCCCGAGGTCCTCGTTGAGCCGGGCGACCAGCGTGGGCGCCAGCAGCCGCAGCTGCGTCGCCCACGCGGTGGAGTCGCACTGCACGGTCAGCACGCGCGCGTCCGGTTCCTCCTCGTACCGCACCGGTACGCAGTGCTTCGCGAGGTCCTCCCCGACGATCTGCGGCCACCGCCCCATCACGCCGCCGACGGCCGCCGGCGTCTCCCAGCCCCGCTCGGCGAGCAGCCGGTTGATCGCGGCGCCGAGCGCCATCGGGTCGCGCCCGTCGGCACGCGCACCGGAGCGCAGCCCGCCCCCGCGCCTGGCCTGCTTCTTCTGCTGCGCGGCCGCCCCACGCGCGCGTGCCTGCTCCTTGGCGGCGCGCAGCGCGACCCGGGCCAGGTCCACACCCGAGGGCTCGGGGGCCGCGGGCTTGTCCACAGCCTGTGGGGAAGTTTCGTCGGCGGCGCTCATACCCGCTCCACCGTCCCTCCGGTCACCGCGTACCGCGTCCCCTTGAGGACGTCCGGCACGTCGTCGTCGACCGCCGCCGTCACCAGGACCTGCTCGCCGTCGGCCACCAGCTCCGCGAGCCGCTCGCGCCGGCGCGCGTCCAGCTCGGCGAAGACGTCGTCGAGGACGAGGACCGGCTCGTTGCCCTCGGAGCGCAGCAGGTCGTACGAGGCGAGGCGCAGCGCCAGCGCGTACGACCAGGACTCGCCGTGGCTCGCGTACCCCTTGGCGGGCAGGTCGCCGAGGCGCAGCAGCAGCTCGTCGCGGTGCGGGCCGACGAGGGTGACCCCGCGCTCGATCTCCTGCTTGCGGGCCTCGGCGAGGGCGGCGATCAGCTGCTCGTACAGCTCCTCGCGGGTCAGTCCGGTGCCGGGCGCGGAGGGCCGGTACTCCAGCAGAATCGGTCCGCCTCCGGGCGCGAGCTGCTCGTACGCCTTGTCCGCGAGCGGCTGGAGGGTGTGGACGAGGTCGAGCCGCTGGGCGAGCAGCTCGGCGCCGGCCCGGGCCAGGTGCTGGTCCCAGACGTCGAGCGTGGAGAGGTCCATGCCGCGGCCGCCGTGCCGGCGGGCCATGGCGGCGGACTTCAGCAGGGTGTTCCGCTGCTTGAGCACGCGCTCGTAGTCGGAGCGCACGCCCGCCATGCGCGGCGCGCGCGCCGTGATCAGCTCGTCGAGGAAGCGCCGGCGCTCCCCGGGGTCGCCCTTGACCAGCGAGAGGTCCTCGGGCGCGAAGAGCACGGTCCGCACGATGCCGAGCACGTCACGGGGGCGGACCTGCGAGGACCTGTTGACGCGGGCGCGGTTGGCGCGGCCGGGGTTGAGTTCGAGCTCGACCAGCTGGGAGCGCTCGCCCTGGGTGACGGCGGCCCGGATGACGGCCCGGTCGGCGCCCATCCGCACCAGCGGGGCGTCGGAGGCGACCCGGTGGCTGCCGAGGGTGGCGAGATAGCCGACGGCCTCGACGAGGTTGGTCTTGCCCTGGCCGTTCGCCCCCACGAACGCGGTGACGCCCGGGTCGAGGGGTACCTCGGCCCGGGCGTACGAGCGGAAGTCGGCCAGCGAGAGATGCGTGACGTGCATGGTGGGCGCCGGCCTTCCCCCGGTCGCTGTGCACCGGGTGGTGCACAGCCTGTGGATTGCTACTTCTTCTCGACCGCGTGGCCGCCGAACTGGTTGCGCAGCGCGGCGATCATCTTCATCTGCGGCGAGTCGTCCTGGCGGGACGCGAACCGCGCGAACAGCGACGCGGTGATCGCCGGCAGCGGTACGGCGTTGTCGATGGCGGCCTCGACGGTCCACCGGCCCTCGCCGGAGTCCGACGCGTAGCCGCGCAGCTGGTCCAGGTGCTCGTCCTCGTCGAGGGCGTTGACCGCGAGGTCGAGCAGCCAGGAACGGATGACCGTGCCCTCCTGCCAGGAGCGGAAGATCTCGCGGACGTTCTCCACCGAGTCGACCTTCTCCAGGAGCTCCCAGCCCTCGGCGTAGGCCTGCATCATGGCGTACTCGATGCCGTTGTGGACCATCTTCGCGAAGTGGCCCGCGCCGACCTTGCCGGCGTGCACGGAGCCGTACTCGCCCGCGGGCTTGAGGGCGTCGAAGATCGGCTGGACCTTGGCGACGTCCTCGTCGGAGCCGCCGTACATCAGGGCGTAGCCGTTCTCCAGGCCCCACACGCCGCCGGAGACACCGCAGTCGACGAAGCCGATGCCCTTGGCGGCGAGCTCCTCGGCGTGCTTCTCGTCGTCGGTCCAGCGGGAGTTCCCGCCGTCGACCACGACGTCGCCGGGGGAGAGCAGCTCCGCCAGCTCGTCGATGGTGGACTGGGTCGCCGCACCGGCGGGGACCATGACCCACACGACGCGCGGCCCCTTGAGCTTGCCCACAAGCTCTTCGAGGCTGGGGACATCGGCGAGGTCCGGGTTGCGGTCGTATCCGATGACGGTGTGGCCTGCGCGGCGGATGCGCTCGCGCATGTTGCCGCCCATCTTGCCGAGACCGATGAGACCGAGCTCCATCAGAGTGTTCCTTAAGCGTCGTGTGCGGTTCCTACCCGGGTCCGAGCCTACGCCCGGACCCGGCCGCACACCTGTGGGGTCAGCCGCTCAGTCGAACCCCCTCCGACACCCGGCGAAGAGGCGTCAGCCGCTCAGCCGCACCGGCATGATCAGGTACTTGTAGGCCTCGTCGGCCTCCGCGTCCACGGCCGGGCGGCCGCTGAGCAGCGCCGGCTTGGTGGAGGTGGTGAAGGAGAGCTGGGCGACGGGGGAGTCGATCGCGCTCAGGCCGTCCAGGAGGAAGGTCGGGTTGAAGGCGATCGAGATGTCGTCGCCGTCGAGCTGCGCGTCGACCCGCTCCACAGCCTGTGCGTCGTCGCTGGAGCCGGCCTCCAGGATGAGGACGCCCTGCTCGAAGCTGAGGCGGACCGGGGTGTTGCGCTCGGCGACCAGGGCCACGCGCTTGACGGCCTCCACGAAGGGGGCGGTCTCGATCACCGCGACCGAGTTGAACTCGGTGGGGAAGAGCGTGCGGTACTTCGGGAGGTCGCCCTCCAGGAGGCGGGTGGTGGTGCGGCGGCCCGCGCCCTCGAAGCCGATCAGGCCCTCGCCCTTGCCGGAGCCGGAGAGCGCCAGGGTGACGGTGTCGCCGCTGGTGAGCGCCTTGGCGGTGTCCAGGAGCGTCTTCGCGGGCACCAGGGCCACGGCGGAGGCGTCCGGGGACTCCGGCTTCCACAGGAACTCGCGGACCGCGAAGCGGTAGCGGTCGGTGGAGGCCAGGGTGACCGTGTCGCCCTCGATCTCGATGCGCACACCGGTGAGGACGGGCAGCGTGTCGTCACGGCCGGCGGCGATGGCCACCTGGGCGGCGGCGGCCGCGAAGACCTCGCCGGGCACGGTGCCGGTCGCGGTGGGCATCTCCGGCAGCGCCGGGTACTCCTCCACAGGAAGGGTGTGGAGGGTGAAGCGGGAGGAGCCGCAGACCACGGTCGCCCGTACACCGTCTGTGGAGATCTCCACCGGACGGTTGGGGAGGGCGCGGCAGATGTCGGCGAGAAGACGGCCGGAGACGAGGACGGTGCCGTCCTCCTCGACCTCCGCCTCGACGGAGACGCGGGCGGAGACCTCGTAGTCGAAGCTCGAGAAGCTCAGCGCGCCGTCCTCGGCCTTCAGCAGAAGGCCCGCGAGTACGGGAGCCGGCGGACGGGCCGGAAGGCTGCGGGCCACCCACGCCACCGCCTCCGCGAGTACATCGCGCTCCACCCGGATCTTCACCGGAACCGCCTCCTGCTTGTTGCTGGCTCTTCGTCGACTGCGGGATCCAGTCTGACGTACGCCGCCGACACTCGGTGCGGCTCGGGGTCAAGTCGCGACGAGAGCGCGTCGGGGCTCCGGCGCCGAGTTGTGCACAGCCCCCGCTTCAAAGCGATTCCCGGGCTAACTATGAGTGGCAGTAGTAGTAGGTCCTGTGGAAACCGTGGATAACGTCGTCCATGCAGGTCAGAGCCTGTTTTTTGTCCACTGCCCCTGTGGGTGGAACCAGTGGAAAACCACGGTTCTCTGTGGACGCCGGAAAGTTCTGCACACCCCATGCACAGGCAAGGGGGAGTTCTCCCCAGTGCTGTCCCCAGCTTTCCCCAGGTTCCCCACAGCCCAAACGTCTCCCTTGGTGTGACGCCTTTCACTCCGGCCGGTGAGAGGGGGTGTTGTGTTGCCGAACAGTGGACAGCGGTGTGGAGAAGCTGTGGGCAACCGGCCTGCCCCTGTGGGTAGCCAGTGGACAACTCTCCGGAGCCCCTGTGGACGAAAGATTCATCCACAGGCTGTGGAAATCGTTTGCCAACAAATCCACACCCCTCTGAGCTGGAGTGATGAACTGTCACCCGCTCTGCCTGTGGACACAATCCGGATAACTCGACAGTCCCCACCCTGTGGACGGGAGATCATCCCCCAATCTGTGGAGAACCCGCCACCGGAACGGAGTAATCGAACAGGGCCGTCCGGGCCAGCGCCCCGTCCTGGCGTCCGCTCGCCACCGTCGGACCCCCTCCACAACGCCGAAGGGCGCCCCGGGAGGTGTCCCGGAGCGCCCTTGGAGGCCGTGCGGAGAGGCCTGTCAGCCGTGTGCGGAGAGGCCGGTCAGCCGTTCTTGATGCGGTTGGTCAGCTCGGTGACCTGGTTGTAGATGGAGCGCCGCTCCGCCATCAGGGCGCGGATCTTCCGGTCCGCGTGCATGACGGTCGTGTGGTCGCGGCCGCCGAACTGCGCGCCGATCTTCGGCAGCGACAGGTCGGTGAGCTCCCGGCAGAGGTACATGGCGATCTGGCGGGCCGTCACCAGGACCCGGCTGCGCGAGGACCCGCAGAGGTCCTCCACCGTCAGCCCGAAGTAGTCGGCCGTGGCCGCCATGATGGCCGGCGCCGTGATCTCCGGCGAGGAGTCCTCGCCGCCCGGGATCAGGTCCTTGAGGACGATCTCGGTGAGGCCCAGGTCCACCGGCTGCCGGTTGAGGCTCGCGAAGGCCGTCACCCGGATCAGCGCGCCCTCCAGCTCACGGATGTTCCGCGAGATCCGCGAGGCGATGAACTCCAGCACCTCCGGCGGGGCGTTCAGCTGCTCCTGCACCGCCTTCTTGCGGAGGATCGCGATGCGCGTCTCCAGCTCCGGCGGCTGCACGTCGGTGGTGAGTCCCCACTCGAAACGGTTCCGCAGCCGGTCCTCCAGGGTCACCAGCTGCTTGGGCGGCCGGTCGGAGGAGAGCACGATCTGCTTGTTGGCGTTGTGCAGGGTGTTGAAGGTGTGGAAGAACTCCTCCTGCGTCGACTCTTTGCTCGCGAGGAACTGGATGTCGTCGACCAGCAGGATGTCCACGTCGCGGTAGCGCTTGCGGAAGGCGTCGCCCTTGCCGTCGCGGATCGAGTTGATGAACTCGTTGGTGAACTCCTCCGAGCTCACGTACCGCACGCGCGTGCCCGGGTAGAGGCTCCGCGCGTAGTGCCCGATGGCGTGCAGCAGGTGGGTCTTGCCGAGCCCCGACTCGCCGTAGATGAAGAGCGGGTTGTACGCCTTCGCCGGCGCCTCGGCCACCGCGACCGCGGCCGCGTGCGCGAAGCGGTTCGAGGAACCGATGACGAAGGTGTCGAAGAGGTACTTGGGGTTCAGGCGCGCGTGCGGCTCGCCGGGCCCGCCGGAGCCCGCGCCGGTGCCGCCGAGCGAGCCCTGGCCGATGCCGGGCCCCACGCCCTGGCCGCCGGGACCCGGGCCGGGGCGCGGTCCCGCCCCCGGCGGCTCGGGCAGCTCGGAGCGCTCGGGCCGCTGCGGCTGCTCGTAGCCGCGGGAGGACTCGTCGTAGCGCGGCCGTCCGGACGGGTCGGGGGACGCGGGGCCGGTGTACGGGGCGCGCTCGGGGAATCCGCCGAGGCGCGGCTGCTGCCAGGAGAGGTCCTCCTGGGAGCGCGGCCAGGCGCCCGGCTCGGGGCGCGGCGGCTGCTGGTAGTCCGGGTAGGCCGGGCGCGCGGTGGGCAGCCCGTCGTCGGGGAGCGCGCGGTGACCGTAGCCGTCGTACTTCTCGTACGGCTCCGGCTGCGGGCGCTCGCCGTAGTGCGGCGGCTGCGGGGCGTGGCCCGGGGAGGGCGCCGGGGGCTGCTCGCCGACGGAGTCGTCGACGGTGATCGCGATCCGGATCGGCCGGCCGCACTCACGGCTGAGGGTGTCGCTGATCAGAGGGGCCAGCCGGCCCTCCAGGACGCGCTTGCCCCATTCGTTGGGGACGGCGAGCAGCGCCGTGTCGGCGACCAGGGCGAGCGGCTGGCAGCGCTCGATCCACTGTTTGTCCTTGGGCTCGATGCCCTGCTGTCCTTCTCCGAGCAGCTGATCGAGCACGCGTGGCCACACTGCGGCAAGATCAGCAGGTACGTCAGCCACAGGGCACGCTTTCTCGCAGGTCCCACGAATGTGTGGTTCTCGGGACGATAAGAACAGAACGGAAGAGATAGTCGAGTCCAGCCACGGTAGTCGCGGCGGATGAGGTCGTTCAAGTTGTTGTCCACAGCCTGTGCACAAGCGGGCCCATCGACGGGTCGGTTTGACCGGATGGCGTAACCGCGCGTACCGTAACCAGGTCGAGTTGTCGATGGCTGCTGCCGCCTGCCTCCGATGGGCAAAGACCACCTTGTGTGGTCGCGTAGCGGTGCACTCGAGCGTATGCGAGCTACTCGTGGGCGCACGGTGACAGCCAGGCGATGTCCCGCCACCACCCGAATCATTTCTGGAGCCCCCGAGTGAGCAAGCGCACCTTCCAGCCGAACAACCGTCGTCGCGCGAAGACCCACGGCTTCCGCCTGCGCATGCGTACCCGTGCCGGCCGCGCCATCCTGGCGAACCGCCGTGCCAAGGGTCGCGCGAGCCTGTCCGCCTGATCCACCTAAACAGGTCATGACGTGCTGCCTACCGAGAATCGGCTGAGGCGGCGCGAGGACTTCGCAACCGCGGTACGTCGAGGACGCCGGGCCGGTCGCCCGCTCCTCGTCGTCCACCTACGAAGCGGTGCAACGGACCCGCACGCGCCTGGGGAGAGCGCTCCCCCGACGCGTGCGGGTTTCGTCGTGAGCAAGGCCGTGGGCGGTGCGGTCGTCCGCAACCAGGTGAAGCGTCGTCTGCGCCATCTCGTCCGCGACCGGCTCTCCGCGCTGCCCCCCGGTAGCCTGGTGGTCGTACGGGCGTTGCCCGGAGCCGGTGACGCCGACCACGCCCACCTGGCCCGCGACCTGGACGCCGCCCTCCAGCGGCTGCTGGGAGGGGGTACGCGATGAAGTACCCGTTCCTCGCCCTCATCAAGCTGTACCAGTGGACGATCAGCCCGCTTCTGGGCGACGTCTGCCGGTACTACCCGTCGTGTTCCCACTACGGATTCACGGCCATAGACCGGCATGGCGCGATCAAGGGCATCGCCCTGACCGCCTGGCGCATCCTGCGGTGCAATCCCTGGTCGCCCGGCGGAGTGGACCATGTCCCCCCGCGGAAGCGTCCGCGCTGGCACGAGATGCTCAGGAACGCGCTGCGCGGCGACAAGGGCGGGATCTCCGCCGAGACGAGCCCGGCCGCAGAGACCTCGCCCAATGCTCAAGGAGCCTGATTAGTGGACACGATTGCCAGTCTGTTCAGCTTCATCACCTGGCCCGTTTCCTGGGTCATCGTCCAGTTCCACAAGCTGTACGGGGCCATCTTCGGCCCCGACACGGGCTGGGCCTGGGGCCTGTCGATCGTGTCCCTCGTGGTGCTGATCCGTATCGCGCTGATCCCGCTCTTCGTGAAGCAGATCAAGGCGACCCGGAACATGCAGGCGCTCCAGCCGAAGATGAAGGCGATCCAGGAGCGCTACAAGAGCGACAAGCAGCGTCAGTCCGAAGAGATGATGAAGCTGTACAAGGAGACGGGCACCAACCCGCTCTCCTCGTGCCTTCCCATCCTCGCCCAGTCGCCGTTCTTCTTCGCCCTGTACCACGTGCTGTCCAACATCGCGTCGGGCAAGGAGATCGGTGTCCTCAACCAGGACCTGGTCAACAGCGCCCGTGAGGCGCACATCTTCGGCGCCCCGATCGCCTCGAAGTTCATGGACTCCCCCGAGGCCGTCGCGGCCCTCGGTGCCTCGCTGACCGATGTCCGCATCGTCACCGCGATCATGATCGTCCTGATGTCGGCCTCGCAGTTCTTCACCCAGCGCCAGCTGATGATGAAGAACGTCGACCTCTCGGTGAAGACCCCGTACATGCAGCAGCAGAAGATGCTCATGTACATCTTCCCGGTGATCTTCGCCGTCATGGGCATCAACTTCCCCGTCGGTGTCCTCGTCTACTGGCTGACCACCAACGTGTGGACCATGGGCCAGCAGATGTACGTGATCAACCAGAACCCGACCCCGGGCAGCAAGGCGCAGGACTCCTACCTTCAGCGTCTGCTGAAGAGCGTCACGCACCACGGTGAGATCCGCAGCCGTCGCCACAAGGCCGTCGTCAAGGCGATCGTCGCCAAGGGCTCGGACCGCAACGAGAACGAGCGCCGCTTCATCGGCGGTCTCGCCAAGGCCGGCTTCGCCGCGCAGGCCGACGGCACCGTGGTGAAGAGCGACGCCGCCGTCGCCGAGGCCGAGGGCACCGCCGCCCCCAAGCGCCAGCAGCCCAAGCGCCAGACCAAGGCCCAGCGCCAGTCCGGCGGCCAGCAGGCCAAGGGCGACGAGACCGTCGAGGAGACGGCCGAGGAGACCGAGGGCGAGGCCGCCCAGGACTCCGAGCCGAAGACCTCGCTGGAGAAGAAGCCCGAGACGCCCGCCAAGGGCGGCGCGCAGGGTGGCGGCCGTAGCCGCGCCAGCTCCGGCGGCTCCCGCCAGCGCAAGGGCCAGCAGCGGCCCAAGCACCCGTCCTCCAAGAAGTAGAAGCGTCCACGTAGCTAGAAGGAGTCCATCCGTGACGGAAGGCACCACCTCCGCCGCCGCCGAGGGTGGCGACACCCTGACCCGCCTTGAGCAGGAGGGTGAGATCGCGGCCGACTACCTTGAGGGTCTGCTCGACATCGCCGACCTCGACGGCGACATCGACATGGACGTCGAGGCGGACCGGGCCGCGGTCTCGATCATCAGCGACTCCGGCAGCCGCGACCTGCAGAAGCTCGTGGGCCGCGACGGCGAGGTGCTGGAGGCGCTCCAGGAGCTGACCCGCCTCGCGGTGCACCGGGAGACCGGTGACCGCAGCCGTCTGATGCTCGACATCGCCGGCTTCCGGGCGCAGAAGCGCACGGAGCTGGCCCAGATCGGCGCCAAGGCCGCGGACGAGGTCAAGGCCTCCGGCGAGCCGGTCAAGCTGGACCCGATGACCCCGTTCGAGCGCAAGGTCGTGCACGACGCGGTCGCCGCCGCCGGTCTGCGCAGCGAGTCCGAGGGCGAGGAGCCGCAGCGCTTCGTCGTCGTTCTCCCTGCCTGACCTCTCTCCTCGCGTCGGCCCCGTCTGTTCGTAGACGGGGCCGATCTTTGTCAGCCTGATAGTTCAGCCACTCAGCCACCACAGTGCGCTCGCACGGTACGCGTGCGGTACGGAAGGACGGTTCCCGTGACGGAGGCAGCGGAGCTCCCCGAGGCGCCGGAGCAGGCACGGAAGGTCTTCGGCGAGTACTTCCCCGAAGCCGTGCGGTACGCCGAGCTGCTCGCGGACGCCGGTGTGAAGCGCGGGCTCATCGGCCCGCGCGAGGTCCCGCGACTGTGGGAGCGCCATCTGCTGAACTGCGCCGTCCTCTCCGAGGTCGTCCCCGAGGGCGTCACGGTCTGCGACGTCGGCTCCGGCGCCGGTCTGCCCGGCATCCCGCTGGCCCTGGTCCGGCCCGATCTGAAGATCACGCTCCTGGAGCCGCTCCTGCGGCGGACCAACTTCCTCACGGAGGTCGTGGAGCTGCTCGGCCTCGACCACGTGACCGTCGTGCGC
This sequence comes from Streptomyces sp. NPDC047974, assembly GCF_040653375.1. Taxonomy (NCBI): domain Bacteria; kingdom Bacillati; phylum Actinomycetota; class Actinomycetes; order Kitasatosporales; family Streptomycetaceae; genus Streptomyces; species Streptomyces sp. NPDC047974. Next base: position 98,292 of record NZ_JBEZNU010000011.1, on the reverse strand, counting down.
GGCCGCGCCGAGGAGATGCTCGGCAAGGTCCCGCAGGTCCACGTCGTGACCGCCCGTGCCGTGGCCCCCCTCGACCGGCTCGCCGGCTGGGGCGTGCCGCTGCTCCGCCCCTACGGCGAGATGCTGCTGCTGAAGGGCGACACCGCGCAGGAGGAGCTCGACGGGGCCCGCGCCGCGCTCGCCAAGCTGGGCGTGGTGGAGACCTCGGTCCTCCAGGTGGGCGAGGGGATCGTCGATCCGATGTCCACCGTGGTCCGGGTCGAGGTCGGCGAGAGCCCCGGCGGTGTCCGCTTCGCGGCCAAGCGGGCCAAGGCGGCGCGGACCAGCAAGACCCGCCGACGCCGCTGAGCGTCGCTTTCATCCGCTTTCACGGAGTGTCGGACGGTCCCGGCACGGGCGCAGGGGCATCGTGTTTCACGTGAAACGTCGCTCACTGCTCCAGGGGATCATCGGCCGCGGGCGCGCCGCGGCCACCCCCCGGGACCGCAGACCCCGTGTGAAGCCACCCGCGAGGGTCACGGAGTTTTCCACAGAGGTGGATTCACCCACAGATCCACCGACCTCGCTGGTTCAGGACCCCGAAGGCATGGCAGGCTCTTCCCATCGCGAGCTTGATGCCGAGGAGAGTGAATCCTTGCGGTCCGACGCCAACATCGCGGGACCGATGACCGATCCGGTCCCCGGTCCCCGAACCGAATCGGCCGGGGAAGATGTTTCACGTGAAACGCTGCCCCTGGTGGATGACACCCCCATTGGCCGTGCTGCCCAGCTGGCCGTAGAAGCGCTGGGCCGTGCCGGGGAGGGCCTGCCCCGTCCCGAGCAGACCCGCATCATGGTGGTGGCCAACCAGAAGGGCGGCGTGGGCAAGACGACCACGACCGTCAACCTGGCCGCCTCCCTGGCCCTGCACGGCGCCCGCGTCCTGGTCGTCGACCTGGATCCGCAGGGCAACGCCTCCACGGCCCTGGGCATCGACCACCACGCCGATGTCCCCTCGATCTACGACGTCCTCGTCGACAGCAGGCCGCTCTCCGAGGTGGTCCAGCCGGTCCTGGACGTCGAGGGCCTCTTCTGCGCCCCGGCCACCATCGATCTCGCCGGTGCGGAGATCGAGCTGGTCTCCATGGTGGCGCGCGAGAGCCGGCTCCAGCGGGCGATCCAGGCGTACGAGCAGCCGCTGGACTACGTCCTCATCGACTGCCCGCCCTCCCTCGGACTGCTCTCCGTCAACGCCCTGGTGGCGGGGGCCGAGGTGCTCATCCCGATCCAGTGCGAGTACTACGCGCTGGAGGGCCTGGGACAGCTCCTCAAGAACGTCGACCTGGTCCGCGGACACCTCAACCCGACGCTGCACGTCTCGACGATCCTGCTGACCATGTACGACGGCCGCACCCGGCTCGCGTCGCAGGTCGCCGAGGAGGTCCGCAGCCACTTCGGGAAGGAGGTGCTCCGGACCAGCATCCCGCGGTCCGTCCGCATCTCCGAGGCCCCCAGCTACGGCCAGACCGTGATCACCTACGACCCCGGTTCCAGCGGAGCCCTGTCGTACATCGAAGCGGCGCGCGAGATCGCCTTCCGTGGCATCTCGGTCCACTACGAGCCCCACCAGCACGGCCGCGTGGGGCACCAGAACAACCAGCACAGCATGGCGGAGGAACTTCAGTGAGCGACCGACGTAGGGGACTGGGCCCGCGGGGGCTGGGCGCGCTGTTCGCCGGCACCCCCCAGGACCAGCAGGCGCCGGAGACCGGCGCCGTCTCCACGCTCCCCGGGAGCGGCGCGGCCCGCCTGTTCCCCCAGGGTGCCCCGCAGTCCGAGCCGGTGACCGCACCGGTGGAGCCCGAGCCGGCGCTGGTCGCCGGGGCGTACTTCACCGAGATCCCGCTCGACGCCATCACGCCCAACAAGCAGCAGCCGCGCACGGTCTTCGACGACGAGGCCCTCGCCGAGCTCGTCACCTCCATCAAGGAGGTCGGCCTGCTCCAGCCCGTGGTCGTCCGCGCGACCGACGCCGACGGCTATGAGCTGATCATGGGCGAGCGGCGCTGGCGCGCCTGCCGCGAGGCCGGTCTGGAGTCCATCCCCGCGATCGTCCGGGCCACCGACGACGAGAAGATGCTCCTGGACGCCCTCCTGGAGAACCTCCACCGGGCCCAGCTGAACCCGCTGGAGGAGGCCGCCGCCTACGAGCAGCTGCTCACGGACTTCGGCTGCACCCACGATCAGCTCGCCGACCGGATCGGACGCTCGCGCCCGCAGGTCTCCAACACGCTGCGCCTGCTCCGGCTCTCCCCGCCGGTCCAGCGCCGGGTCGCCGCCGGAGTGATCTCCGCCGGCCACGCCCGCGCCCTGCTCGGCGTGGAGGACCCGGAGGCGCAGGACCAGCTGGCCTTCAGGATCGTCTCCGAGGGCCTCTCGGTGCGCACGGTCGAGGAGATCGTGAAGCTCATGGGGCTGGAGGAGCCCGCCGTGGTGAAGGCGAAGAAGCCGCGGGCGGGTGCCCGGGTCTCGCCGGTCTTCTCCGATCTGGCGACCCGTCTCTCGGACCGCTTCGAGACCCGGGTGAAGGTCGACCTGGGTCAGCAGAAGGGCAAGATCGTCGTCGAGTTCGCCTCGGTGGAGGACCTCGACCGGATCCTCACGACGCTGGCCCCCGGTGAGAACAAGGTCATGGACCAGCTGAAGGCCGACCAGGAGTGGGAGCAGGGCGAGGAGTAGGCCCCCGCAAGCCCTCCAGGGCGGGGAGCGTTCCGGGTGTCACCGGGAGGCTCCCCGCCCTTCGTCTGTGTGCGGTGTCGCCGTGCGGGCCCGCTGGTTACGATTCCGAGAGCCGTATCCGTGCTCGGTGGCCGTGCGACGGCCAGGGAAGCGAGGGCAGTCGTGGGGCGTCGGCTCGTACCGCTCACGCTGGACAATCTTCCGCACCTGCCGAAGCGCTGTCGTTCCTGTGTGTTCTGGGAGCTCGACCCGGTGAGCGGCGAGGCGGCCGTGAAGGCGGGCCGCGCGGAGGCGGAGAAGGAGGCGTGGATCTCCGCCGTCCTGCTGGAGTGGGGCTCCTGCGGCCGGGTCGTCTACGTCGACGAGGTGCCGGTCGGGTACGTCCTGTACGCGCCTCCGGCCTATGTGCCGCGCTCGACCGCCTTTCCCACGAGCCCCGTGGCGGCGGATGCCGTCCAGCTGATGACGGCCTGGATCATGCCGGAGTACCAGGGGCAGGGGCTGGGCCGGGTGACGGTGCAGACGGTCGCCAAGGACGTGCTCCGGCGGGGCTTCAAGGCCATCGAGGCCTTCGGCGACGCCCGCTGGAAGGAGCCGGCCTGTGTGCTGCCGGCGGATCATCTGCTTGCGGTCGGCTTCAAGACCGTACGGCCGCACCCCGCCTTTCCCCGGCTCCGGCTGGAGCTGCGGACGACGCTCTCCTGGAAGGAGGACGTCGAGATGGCGCTGGACCGGCTGCTCGGCGCGGTACAGAAGGAGCCCGCGCTCCGACCGCTGTGAAATCCGGAACCGCGGAGGGAAACGAAAACGGCCCGCCCCTTCAGGGGGCGGGCCGTTTCACGTGAAACAGCGTGGGTCACTTCGCGTCGACGAAGGGCTCCAGGTCGCGCAGGATGGCCGCCTTCGGCTTGGCGCCGACGATGGTCTTCACGACCTCGCCGCCCTGGTAGACGTTGAGCGTCGGGATGGACATGACGCCGTACTTCGCGGCCGTGGCCGGGTTCTCGTCGATGTTGAGCTTCACGATCTCGATCTCGCCGTGCTCGGCCGCGATGGCCTCCAGCGACGGGGCGATCTGACGGCACGGGCCGCACCAGGCAGCCCAGAAGTCCACCAGGACGGGCTTCTCGCTCTTGAGGACGTCCTCTTCGAAGGAAGCGTCGGTCACGTTCTTCAGGGCGCCGGCCACGGCGGCCTCCTTAACTTCGCGGGGTGTGGGGTGAAGAGAGCTCGGGTCAGACCGCGGGGGTCTCGGCCAGCTTCTCGCTGTCGGAGAGAGCGGCCAGGAAGCGCTCGGCGTCGAGCGCGGCGGAGCAGCCGGTACCGGCAGCCGTGATGGCCTGACGGTAGGTGTGGTCGACGACGTCACCGGCGCCGAAGACGCCCGTGAGGTTGGTGCGGGTCGACGGGGCGGCGACCTTGAGGTAGCCCTCCTCGTCGAGGTCCAGCTGGCCCTTGAACAGCTCGGTCCGCGGGTCGTGGCCCACGGCGATGAAGAGACCGGTCGCGGCCAGCTCGCGGGTCTCGCCCGTCTGGGTGTCGCGCAGGGTCAGACCGGAGAGCTTCTGGTCGCCGTGGATCGCGGCCACCTCGCTGTTCCAGGCGAAGGAGATCTTCGGGTCGGCGAAGGCACGCTCCTGCATGGCCTTGGAGGCGCGCAGGGTGTCACGGCGGTGGACGATGGTGACCGAGCGGGCGAAGCGCGAGAGGAAGGTCGCCTCCTCCATCGCGGTGTCGCCGCCGCCGACGACGACGATGTCCTGGTCCTTGAAGAAGAAGCCGTCGCAGGTGGCGCACCAGGAGACACCGCGGCCGGAGAGCGTGTCCTCGTTCGGCAGGCCGAGCTTGCGGTGCTGCGAGCCGGTGGTGACGATGACGGCCTTGGCGCGGTGCACGGTGCCGGCGGTGTCGGTGACGGTCTTGATGTCACCGGTGAGGTCCACGGCGACGACGTCGTCCGGAACGAGCTCGGCGCCGAAGCGCTCGGCCTGCGCCCGCATGTTGTCCATGAGGTCCGGGCCCATGATGCCGTCACGGAAGCCGGGGAAGTTCTCGACCTCGGTGGTGTTCATCAGGGCGCCACCGGCGGTGACGGCACCTTCGAAGACCAGCGGGTTCAGCGACGCCCGGGCGGTGTAGAGCGCGGCGGTGTAACCCGCGGGCCCGGAGCCGATGATGATCACGTTACGGACGTCGCTCACGGGTTTCTTCCTCGTCTCTGCAGACTGCCTACTGCCTACGGGGGCGGTGTCTCGGTCTCTCTCCACCCCACCCAACGGATCCTAAGGGGCGAGCATTCCCGAGAGCGCCGCGCGGCGCGTGCGTGAGACGGACGGTGAGACGGGGAAGCGTTCAGGGCTTCGGGTAGGAGGCGGTCGTGAGCAGCTTCGCGGGGGTGTTCCCGGTGCAGGAGGCATCGACGACATACGCCTCCACCCGGCTGCTGTCCTCGGGGTCGGGGAGCACCAGGAGATAGGCGGAGGTGCCCTCGTACTCGCCGTGCTCGGACACGAGGACGGCGTCCGTGCGTCCGGTGCCCGCGCGGACGCACTCGGGAAGAGCTTCGTCGACGTTCCGCTGGGCGACGCCGGTGCTCTCCGTCGTCTCCGCCGAGAGCGACTCGGGCCGTTCTCCCTGAGGGGCCCGTACGGTGGGGCCGTCGCCGCCGAGGAGGCTCTCGACCCTGTCCTCGACCGATTCCCCGGAGAAGGTGCTCAGCGGCGCGCTCGCGGCGGTGTCGGCCGCGCTGCCGCCCTCGTCCGCGCCGTTCTGCGTGAGGGCATAGAGGCTGACGGCGCACACGGCGGCGACCAGCGTCCCGGCGAGACCCGCGAGGGCGGCGATCCGGCCGCGGTGACGGGTGCGTCCCCGCCCGGGGCCGGTGGCGGCCCGGGGAGCCGGAGGGCGCCCCTCGGCGGGACGGGCCGTTTCACGTGAAACAGCACGAACAGCCGGTTCCGGAGTCGTGCCCTCCGAGACCGTGGTTTCACGTGAAACACGCCGGGGCGAGTCGGGGGCGGTGGCGTCGAGGAGCGCTTCGGCGGCGAGAGCGGCGTCGATCCGGCCGGCGATCTCGGCGGGCATGCGCGGAGGGCCCGGAAGGGTGCCCAGGAGCCCCCGGATCTCCTCCAGGGAACTCCGGACGTCGGCACAGAGCGCGCAGCCGTCGAGATGCCTGCGGACGGTCGCGGAGCGGCTCGGGGAGAGCAGTCCCTCGGTCAGGTCAGAGATCTCCGAGACGTCCGGGTGCTGTGCTGTGTCGGCCTTGTCGGTCGTGGTCACGCGCGCCCACCTCCGCCCTTCACAGCAGTTGGATCAGTCGGTCCTGTTTCCGTCGGCCCCGACACCGGTGGGACGGATGTCCCCGGCGTCCGGTTCCTTCCCCCCTCGGGGGGCTCGTTACCCACCGTGTCGGCGCGCAGATGAGTGAGCATCGGCAGAAGTCGGGCCCGCCCGCGCGCACAACGGCTCTTCACGGTGCCGGTGGGGACGCCGAGGATACGTGCGGCCTCGGCGACGGGGTATCCCTGCATGTCGACGAGGACGAGGGCGGCGCGTTGATCGGGGGCGAGGGTGGCGAGTGCCGCGAGCAGCTGCCGGTGGAGGTCCTCGCGTTCGGCGGGGGCCTCGGCGGACTCGTGCGGTTCGAGGAGCTGCTCGAACCTGGCGGTGTCGTCTACGGGAGAGGTCCTGCGGGTGGCGCTCTTCCTGAGGCGGTCCAGGCAGGCGTTCACGGTGATGCGGTGGAGCCAGGTCGTGACGGCCGACTGGCCCCGGAAGGTGTGGGCGGCCCGGAAGGCCGAGAGGAGGGCGTCCTGGACGGCGTCCGCGGCCTCCTCGCGGTCCCCCAGGGTCCGGAGCGCCACCGCCCACAGTCGGTCGCGGTGGCGCCGTACGAGCTCACCGAAGGCGTCCGGGTCCCCGGCGACATGACGGGCCAGGAGTTCCCGGTCGTCTGCGGCGTCTATCGGACGGTCCAACGGTGAGCCCCCTCCCCTGTGGTCGTCAGCCCATGACCTTGACTTCGGTGACCTTGCCTCGGAAGTGCCCGGTCTCGCTGGCCGGCAGGTCCGTCAGCCAGACGAGAACGTATCGGGTCGTCACCGGCTTGGAGGGCTTCAGCGTGACCTGGGACCCGGAGTCCTTCGCCTGGGTGGCGAATCCGTCGAGCGAGGTGGGAGCCGACGAGGCACCCGGGGCGGCGGTGCGCAGCTCCACCGAGGTCTGCCCCAGGAAGGAGACGTCGACCGAGTCGACCTCCTGCTCCTGGCCCAGATCGAGGACCAGGCCCACGCCGTCCTTGAGGTTCCCGAACTTCGAATAGCCCCGGTACTCCATGGTCTGCCAGTACGTGGAGGGGTCGCCGTCATGCGCCTTCGGCACATCGGCGGGGCTCTCGCGTCCGTCATCGCTGAACGGGTCGAAGTCGTCCGCCGACTGGATCGTGACCGGCTTCGGCGGCGCGGGCTTCTCGTCGACCGTCGGCTGGACGACCGGCGTCTCGTCCTTGGGCTCCGGCTTGAGGAGCCGGTCGGCGATCTGCCAGCTGCCGAGGCCCAGGGCCGCGATGAGGAGGGCGCCCACGGCCCACTTCAGTGCCTTGCCCGTGCGGCTCTCCAGCGGTGCCGGCGGGGCCGGGACGGGCTGGGTGACCACGGGGCGCGGCTGGGGGCGCCCATAGGTGCCCTGCTGGTACGTGGTGCGCTGGTACTCGGCGGGGGCGGGGAACTCCGGCTCCGGCGGCTTGACGCGGGGCATCGCGGCGACGGCCTTGGCAAGCTCGTCCGGCGTGGTGCAGGGCGGCTCCTGACGGGACGCCGTGGCCCCGTCGTTGGCGAGGGCCCGCATGGCGATCTCGGAGAGGCCCCGGTGGACGCCGGCGCGGACCTGGTCCGGCGGAATCAGGCCGACGCCCTTGGGCAGGCCGGAGAGGCCGTAGGCGTCGCTCTCGTACGGCCAGCGTTGGGTGAGCGCCGCGTAGAGGAGGGCACCGATGGCCTCGGTGTCGGTGCGCTGGGGCCGGTCGGCGGTGATGCCGCGCAGGGCCGCGTTCACGGCGAGGCCGCGGATGCGGTACTGGCCCGTGGAGCTGCGCAGGACGGCGCTCGGCGTGAGGCGCAGGTGCGCCAGGCCCTCGCGGTGGGCGGCGGCCATGGCCTGGGAGAGCTGGGAGACGAGCTGGTAGGCCTCGTGGGCCTGCAGCGGACCGTCCGCCAGGAGCGCGGTCAGCTCGGTGGCGTCGGGAAGCCACTCGTGGACCACGTAGACGAGGTCGTTCTCCTCGACCGCGTCGAGGACCTGGACGAACCGGGGGTCGCCGAGGAGGGCCGCCGAGCGGGCGGCCGCCAGGACGGAGCGGGCCCGCGGGTGGTCGGCCGGCAGCAGGTGCACGCCGACGGCCCGCCGCAGCTTCTCGTCGACGGCGCGCCAGCTGCTGAAGCCGTCCAGACGGGTGACGCACTCCTCCAACCGGTAACGCCGGGCCAGTTTGTGACCGCTGTGCAACTCGGGTGGAGCGAGGGAGGGCTGTTCGCCGTTCTTCCGTTCGACCGCCTTCTGCTCGGGGGCCCCGGAGGGCTCCTCCGCCGTCTTCCGTTCTTCCGCCACCCCGTCGGTCGCGGCCGTGTCCGCCTGCGCGGTCAGCGGGTCGTCACCGCTGTTGTCGGCCACGTCGACGGCAGCCGTGCTACGTTCCGCCACCGTCGTTCCTGCCTCCCCATCCGTTGCGCCACATCCAACAGCCAAGCCAATTGTGCCCACAGTCGGACGCTATGCACGACACACGGGTCCCCCCGAAGGTTGTCCCGGGGGACGGAATCAGCGTCCGAGACGGCCCCGCACCATGCCGACGAGGGTGTTCAGTTCGGTGATCCGCATGCGGCGGGCGGCGACGAAGAAGACCCCGAGGAGCACCGCTCCGCCGACGACGAGCGCGACCAGCGAACCGAGGGCGCCTTCACCGAGCAGCTTCAGGAGGCCGAAGCCGACGGCCCCGGACAGGACCGCGGCAGGCAGCGAGGCCATGCAGAGGCGGGCGTAGGTCCGCATCACATGGGCGCCGTCCAGGTCGCCGCCGAGGCGGTTGCGCAGCCGGCGCCAGGCGATGCCGACGCCGACGGCGTAGGCGAGACCGTAGGAGGCGGCCATGCCGACCACGGCCCACTGGGCGGGGAGCAGGACGTAACAGAGGGCGGAGGCCGCCGCGTTGACGGCCGCGACGATGACCGTGTTGTAGAAGGGGGTGCGGGTGTCCTCGTAGGCGTAGAAGCCGCGGAGAACGACGTACTGCACGGAGTAGGGGATCAGGCCGAGGCCGAAGGCCATCAGGATGAAGCCCATCCCCTGGGCGGCCTCGACGCCGCTGGAGGCGTACAGCAGGGTGCACATCGGGACGCCGAGAGCCAGGAAGGCGAAGGAGACCGGGACGATGGCGACGGCGGAGTTGCGCAGGCCCTGGGAGATGTCGTCGCGGACGGCGCCGGGGTCGTCGTCGCTGGCGGCGCGGGAGATCCGGGGCAGCAGGGCGGCCATGACGGAGACCGTGATGATGGCCTGCGGCATGCCCCAGATCAGCTGCGCGTTGGAGTACGCGAGGAAGCCGGCGCCGTTCTTGCCGGACTCCTCGCCGGCCGCGGTGGCGAGCTGGGTGACGACCAGGACGCCCGCCTGGTTGGCGAGGACGAAGAGCACGGTCCACTTGGCGAGCTTGACGGTCTTGCCGAGGCCGTGGCCCTTCCAGTCGAACCGGGGCCGGAAGCGGAAGCCCGTCTCACGCAGGTACGGGATCATCGCCAGGGCCTGGACGACGAGGCCGAGCAGGGTGCCGATGCCGAGGAGGCGGATGCCCTCGTCGGGGATCGTCTGCACACCCATGTGGGACTCGGCGGAGGTGCCGTAGACCCAGATGAACAGGCCGAAGGTGACGATCATGACGATGTTGTTGAGGACCGGGGTCCACATCATCGCGCCGAACTTGCCGCGGGCGTTGAGGATCTGGCCCATCACCACGTGCACGCCCATGAAGAAGATGGTGGGCAGGCAGTAGCGGGCGAAGGTCACCGCGACGCTGTTGGCGGCCGCGTCGTCGGCGATGGTGTTCGACATCAGCCGGATCAGGACGGGCGCCGCGAAGACCGCGGCGACCACGATCAGGCCGAGCGCCACCATGACGAGCGTGAGCAGGCGGTTGGCGTAGGCCTCGCCGCCGTCCTCGTCGTTCTTCATCGAGCGGACCAGCTGCGGCACGAAGACCGAGTTGAGGCCGCCGCCGACGGTGAGGATGTAGATCATCGTCGGCAGGGTGTACGCGATGGTGAAGGTGTCGCCGAGCAGCGCGGCGCCGAGGGCGCCGGTGATGACCAGCGAGCGGACGAAGCCGGTGAGCCGGGAGACGAGGGTGCCGGCGGCCATCACGGCGCTCGACTTCAGCAGCCCGGAGGCACGGCCGCCCTTCTTCGGCGGGGCGGGCAGCGGGTCGGGCTCCGCGGCGGGGGCGGGCACCTGGCCCTGGCCCTGCTGGTCCCGGTAGAGGTGGGCGAAGGCGTCCTGCTCGGGCCGCTCGTCCTCGCTCGCCCGGGTCACCAGGTCGTCGACGCCGGTGAACTGCACCGTGCGGGCGTCGTCGCCGTACGGGAGGTGGCGGGACGGGCCGTCGGGCTCGGGCGCCGGAGTCTGGGCCCAGACCCGCGGGTCCGGGGCGTGCTGGGGCGTGGCCGGCTGCTGGTAGAGCGCCTGGGGGTCCTGGTAGGTGCCCGGCGGGGGCGGCGGGTGGGCGGCGCGGTCGTAGAGCGCCTCGCCCACCGGGTCCTGCGCGGACAGGTCACGCCCCTGGTACGGGTCGTGGGCGTAGGCGTCCTGGACGTAGGGGTCCTGGGCGTACGCGTTCTCCGAGGGCGTGCTCCCGGGGTACGCGGACGGGTCCTGCGGCTGCGCGCCGTAGGGCTCCTGCCCGTACGGGACCTGCGGCGGGTACCCGGGGTGCTGCCCCTGCGGGAGCGGCTGTCCGTCCGGCCCGACGGGGGGAACGGGCATGCCGCCGGACGGTGCGGCGCCGCCCGCACCCTGGCCGCGGTCAGCGTCGTACGGCGCGTTCATGGTTACCCCACCTCATCGTCCCCGGCCGACCGGCCACGACATCGCTCAACGGTCCACTTTCTCACCCGGGCCCGACGGGTCGCCGCTTTCGGAGCCGGTGTCCGGGTCCGGGTCACTCGGCTGCCCGGCTCCGCCCGCCGTGGCGCTCCCGGCCGGGGAGTCGCCCGGGGCCTCGGTCCCGCCCTCGGTCCCGACCTCTGCCTCGTCCTCGGCCGGGGTGTCGGCCTCGGCCTCGGCCTCGGCCTCGGCCTCGGCCTCGGCGGCGCGGGCGGCGAGGCGCTTGCGCTGGCTGTACATGCGGACGCCGGCGAGGACCAGGAGCAGCACACCGCCGGCGATGACCAGCATCACCGTCGGGGTCATCTCCGAGACCTTCACGGAGAAGGTCATCCGGGAGCCGTAGGGCGTGCCGTCCACCGTGTACAGCTGGGCGGTCATCGACACCTGGCCGTTGGCGTTGGCCGAGGCGGGGAACTTCACCGACTGGCTGTGGCCGGCGCGGACCGTGATGGGCAGGTCGGCCGAGGTGTCCCCGTCGACCTTCAGCCGGGTGCCGTTGCTGGAGGTCAGCCTCAGGACGAGCCCCTCCACGTCCTGGAGGAGCTTGTTCTGCACCGTGACGGGGATGGTGGCGCTGCGCCCCGAGAGGGTCAGGTCGGACTTGTCGACGAGCACCACGCTCTTGGTGAGGCGCTGGAGCACGTCCTCGACGTCGACCCGGTAGATCGCCGCCTCGCTCACCCGGCCGCGCCAGGAGGTGGACATCTCGCGGTTGATGGCGGTGACCACCGGCGGCACGACCCGTTCCGGCTTGCTGAGGATGACCTCGAAGTCGTCCAGCTCGTCACCCGTGGTCTTCATGTCCCGGAAGGCGTCCACCGGAAGCTCGCTGTCGCGGAGCTTCTTCGGGTACTGCGAGGCGCGCGGCACCCGCGTGGAGGCCTCGGGGTCGGGCTTGGCCGCCGCCGCGGCGACCAGGTCGAGCGGCTCCGTCCAGCGCTTGGCTCCGAGCCCGCGCACGGCGGCCGCCATCGCCTGGGCCTGGGAGACGCTCGGCTGCCGCTGCGGGGCGACGACGACGCTGCGCCGGTCCTGCGGCTGCTCCAGGGTGATGGCGAGGGTCTGCGCCAGGAACTCCTGGACGGCGAGCGTCGAGGTCTCGGCGCGGACCATGTCGCCCTGGAAGGCGGTCGACAGCTCCGCGTCGCTCACCACCGCCGTGGCGCCGCCGCCGATGGGGCGGGCCGCCGTGGGGGTGTAGGAGAGGTCGTCGTCCTGGATGCTGTCGCTGCGGGCGATCACCTTGCGGGCGCCGGCCGAGGTGGCGACCGCCATGATCGAGGGGTCGACGGCGCCCTCGACGGGCCAGGCGAAGTCGGTGGACGGCTGGACGTGGAGGATCGTCTCCACGGTCGACGCGGCCAGAGCCGTCGCCGACTGGAGATGGCCGAGGGAGCCGGGGACGGCCTTCCCGCGGTGGGCGAGGGAGGCGATGTCGGGGTCGGCGAAGGGCAGGGCGACGACCTTGCGTCCCTGCACAGCCTTCTCCAGCTCGCCGAGCCAGCGCTCGGCCAGCTTGCGGTTCGCCTCGGTGCCGGCGGTGTGTCCGGTGCCGTCCTTGACCCGGTAGCCCCTGGCCATGGCGTCGACGGACGCCAGCAGGTCCGGATCGATCACCCAGGTGACCGGGAGGTCCTTGCCCAGGGTGACCATCTGGTCGAGCCGGCCGCCGGGGCGCAGCTCCTCCACGAGCTCGTCGTCCTGGAAGACGGGGGTCTGCTGGTCGTCCGAGGCGGTGTCGGCCGAGATGTGGGCCGAGGAGATCAGCGGCCAGAGGTAGGTGAGCTGGGTCCGCTTGGCGGTCGGCTCGGGCTGGTACGGCAGGAAGGTCCGCTCGATGCCGAGGACGCGGTCCCACCGTGCGTCCGAGGTCTGCCCGCTGAGGGAGACGCCCAGCTGGTAGACGCCGCCCTCGTCGTCGAGGTCCAGCTCGGCGACGGGCACGGAGATCCGGAAGTCCTGGGAGACGCCGACGGCCAGGCGCGGAACCTTGATCTCGGGGGAGTCCAGTGCCTGGGGGTCGCTGTCGGAGCGGAAGCCCTTCCGGCCGGCGACCTGATCGATCTCGCTGCGGCTGTCCATCCGGGGACCGACCCGCAGGTTCACCGTCGCGTCGGTGATGGTCCGCTTGCCGCGGTTGGTCAGCGTGCCGGTGACCGTGACGGTGTCCCCTTCGACGGGGGCGCTCGGCGTCAGCGTGTCGATCGACACATCGACCGTACGGGAGACCGGGGTCTCCTCGGCGGCCTGGGCCGGTGAGGGGCTCTGGAGCAGACCGGCGAGAAGGGGTGCCCCGACGGCCACGGTGAGGGTGCGCCGCAGCCATCGGCGGGCAGGTGAGGGACCGGTTCCCTGGAAAGCTGCCGCCTCAGCCACGCGTTCGCCCGTCCTCGTCGTTGTCGGTGGTGCCCGTGATGCCAGTGGTTCCCGGTTGCTGTGTCCAGGCATGGTAACGAGGCACGGCGGGGCCGAGTGCCGGGGAGTCCTCCAGCCGATGACGCCGGAAGAGGCCCTTTTCACAAGAAGCTCACAGACGGGCTCCCGCCCGGACGGGGCAGGCGCGGGAAAACGAGGGCGCTGGGGCGGAGCGGGGCACGTACCCTTTTCTGTTGTGCCGAACGCCAACGAAGACACCTCGACCGAACTGAGCCAGGTGCAGCGTCGCGCCGTCAGCGAACTGCTGCGCGTGGCCCCTGTCGCCGACGACCTCGCCCGCCGCTTCCAGGAGGCCGGATTCCGCCTCGCCCTGGTCGGCGGCTCGGTACGGGACGCCCTCCTCGGCCGGCTCGGCAACGACCTGGACTTCACCACGGACGCCCGCCCCGAGGACGTCCTGAAGATCGTCCGGCCCTGGGCCGACGCCGTGTGGGAAGTCGGGATCGCCTTCGGCACCGTCGGCGCGCAGAAGGACGGCTACCAGATCGAGGTCACGACGTACCGTTCCGAGGCGTACGACCGCACCTCCCGCAAGCCCGAGGTCTCCTACGGCGACTCCATCGACCAGGACCTCGTCCGGCGTGACTTCACCGTCAACGCGATGGCCGTGGCGCTCCCCGAGAAGGAGTTCATCGACCCGTACGGCGGTCTGGAGGACCTCGCGGCCCGCGTGCTGCGCACCCCGGGCACGCCGGAGGAGTCCTTCTCGGACGACCCCCTGCGCATGATGCGGGCGGCCCGCTTCGCCGCCCAGCTCGACTTCGAGGTCGCCCCCGAGGTCGTCACCGCGATGACGGAGATGGCGGACCGCATCGAGATCGTCTCCGCCGAGCGCGTCCAGGGCGAACTGAACAAGCTGCTGCTCTCCGCCCACCCGCGGAAGGGCCTCGGCCTGCTCGTCGACACCGGCCTCTCCGCCCACGTCCTCCCGGAGCTGCCCGCGCTGCGCCTGGAGAGCGACGAGCACCACCGGCACAAGGACGTGTACGAGCACTCCCTGACCGTCCTCGACCAGGCGATCGACCTGGAGGAGGACGGCCCGGACCTGGTGCTCCGCCTCGCCGCGCTCCTCCACGACATCGGCAAGCCGCGCACCCGCCGCTTCGAGAAGGACGGCCGGGTCTCCTTCCACCACCACGAGGTGGTGGGCGCGAAGATGACCAAGAAGCGCATGACCGCGCTGAAGTACTCGAACGAGCTGGTCAAGGACGTGTCCCGGCTCGTGGAGCTGCATCTGCGCTTCCACGGCTACGGCACGGGCGAGTGGACCGACTCGGCCGTGCGCCGCTACGTCCGCGACGCCGGCCCGCTGCTCTCGCGCCTCCACAAGCTGACCCGCTCGGACTGCACCACGCGCAACAAGCGCAAGGCGTCCGCGCTCTCCCGCGCCTACGACGGCCTGGAGGACCGCATCGCCCAGCTCCAGGAGCAGGAGGAGCTGGACTCGATCCGGCCCGACCTCGACGGCAACCAGATCCAGGAGATCCTGGAGATCAAGCCGGGTCCCGCCGTCGGCCAGGCGTACAAGTTCCTGCTTGAGCTGCGCCTGGAGAACGGCCCGATGGAGTACGAGGATGCCGTCGCCGCGCTCAAGGAATGGTGGGCCGCGCGCGACTGACCCCGCGCCCGTGTTTCACGTGAAACACCCCGAGCGGTGTTTCACGTGAAACATCACCGTTCCTGTCCGGCCCCGCGCAGCAGCAGGGCGATGCCCGCGTATCCGGCGGCCACCAGCACGATCAGCAGGGGCGAGCGGCCGTCGGGCGGCAGCATCAGGGCGGCGACCCCGGCAGCCGCCACGAAGGCGACGTTGAAGAGCACGTCGTAGAGGGAGAAGACCCGGCCGCGGTAGGCGTCGTCCACGCTCGTCTGCACCACGGTGTCGGTCGCGATCTTCGCTCCCTGGGTGATGAGCCCCAGGACGAAGGCGGCGACGAGGAACGGCGTGGGCTCGAAGGACAGGGCGAGCGCCGGGACGAGGACGGCGGCTGCGGCAGAGCAGAGGACCATCCAGCCGAAGGGCCCGAACCGGCCCACCGCCCAGGGCGAGAGGACGGCGGCGGCGAAGAAGCCGGCGCCCGAGGCGGCGACGGCGATCCCCAGGAGCGCGAGCCCCTCGGACTCGGTGGTGGTCCAGGCGTACCGGCAGAGCATCAGCACGGTCACGAGCAGAGCGCCGTAGCAGAAGCGCATCAGCCCGACCGCGATGAGCGCCCGGGCGGCCCGTCGGCGTGCGGCGAGATGGCGCAGACCGGCGGTGAGGCCCCGGGCGGTGGAGGCGAGCGCCGCGGAGAGCCGGTCCGGCACCTGGTCGGGGTCGGGGCCGAGCAGCGTCCGGGCGATCCGCAGCGAGGCGAGGGCGGCGCAGAGGTACAGCACGGCACCGAAGGCGACCACGGCGGCGTCGGACTCGTCGGCCAGCAACCGGACACCGAAGGCGAGCCCGCCGCCGACGGTGGCGGCGAGGGTGCCGGCGGTGGGCGAGAGCGAGTTGGCCACGACCAGCCGTTCCTCGTCGACGACCCGGGGCAGGGCGGCCGAGAGCCCCGCGAGCACGAAGCGGTTGACGGCCGTGACCGAGAGGGCGGAGGCGTAGAAGAGCCAGTCGGGGACCGAGGCGAGGATCAGCAGGGCGGTTCCGCCGGCGAGAAGGGCGCGGAGCAGGTTTCCGTAGAGGAAGACCTGGCGGCGCTGCCAGCGGTCGAGGAGGACGCCGGCGAAGGGGCCGACGAGGGAGTACGGGAGCAGCAGCACGGCCATGGCGGAGGCGATGGCGGCGGGCGTCGCCTGCTTCTCGGGGGAGAAGACGACGTAGGTGGCCAGGGCGACCTGGTAGACGCCGTCGGCGCACTGGGAGAGCAGCCGGACGGTGAGCAGGCGCCGGAAGTCGCGCAGGCGCAGCAGTACGCGCAGATCACGTACGACGGACATGGCAGCAAGACTCACATACGGCGAGGGTCCCCGGGCAGTGCCGCGGGGACCCTCGTCAGGTGAAACGCTTCGGACCTCGGAAGGTCAGCGCTCGACCTCGCCCTTGATGAACTTCTCGACGTTGGCCAGGGCCTCGTCGTCGAAGTACTGCACCGGCGGGGACTTCATGAAGTAGCTCGACGCGGAGAGGATCGGGCCGCCGATGCCGCGGTCCTTGGCGATCTTCGCGGCGCGCAGGGCGTCGATGATGACACCCGCGGAGTTCGGGGAGTCCCAGACCTCGAGCTTGTACTCCAGGTTCAGCGGGACGTCGCCGAAGGCGCGGCCCTCGAGGCGGACGTACGCCCACTTGCGGTCGTCCAGCCAGGCCACGTAGTCCGACGGGCCGATGTGGACGTTCTTGTCGCCCAGCTCGCGGTCGGGGATCTGCGAGGTGACGGCCTGCGTCTTGGAGATCTTCTTGGACTCCAGGCGCTCGCGCTCGAGCATGTTCTTGAAGTCCATGTTGCCGCCGACGTTGAGCTGCATGGTGCGCTCGAGACGGACACCGCGGTCCTCGAAGAGCTTGGCCATCACGCGGTGCGTGATGGTGGCGCCCACCTGGGACTTGATGTCGTCGCCGACGATCGGGACACCGGCCTCGGTGAACTTGTCGGCCCACTCCTTGGTGCCGGCGATGAAGACCGGGAGGGCGTTGACGAAGGCGACCTTGGCGTCGATGGCGCACTGGGCGTAGAACTTCGCCGCTGCCTCGGAACCGACGGGCAGGTAGCAGACGAGGACGTCGACCTGGCGGTCCTTGAGGATCTGGACGACGTCGACCGGCGCCTCGGCGGACTCCTCGATGGTCTGGCGGTAGTACTTGCCGAGACCGTCGAGGGTGTGGCCGCGCTGGACGGTCACGCCGGAGGCGGGCACGTCGCAGATCTTGATGGTGTTGTTCTCGCTGGCGCCGATGGCGTCCGAGAGGTCGAGGCCGACCTTCTTCGCGTCGACGTCGAAGGCGGCGACGAACTCGACGTCACCGACGTGGTAGTCGCCGAACTGGACGTGCATCAGGCCGGGCACCTTGGTCGCCGGGTCGGCGTCCTTGTAGTACTCGACGCCCTGCACCAGCGAGGCGGCGCAGTTGCCCACGCCGACGATGGCTACGCGAACCGAACCCATTCCGGTTGCTCCCTGTTGTGATCGTGGAAGCCCTGCTGGCGCAGGGTTTCACTTGGCGGTGTCGTCGGACGGATCCGGCCGGGTACTGCCCCCGTGCCGGGGCAGGCCGCCCGTCTCTCCAGAATCGTTGTCGTGCGGAGCGTCGGTTTCGGGCCGCTGGTCGCGTCCCGCCCGCTCGCTCTCGATGAGCTCGTTCAGCCAGCGCACTTCGCGCTCCACGGACTCCATTCCGTGGCGCTGGAGCTCAAGCGTGTAGTCGTCGAGTCGCTCGCGCGTCCGGGCCAGCGAGGCGCGCATCTTCTCCAGGCGCTCCTCCAGCCGGCTGCGGCGGCCTTCGAGGACCCGCATCCGCACCTCGCGCTCGGTCTGGCCGAAAAACGCGAAGCGGGCGGCGAAGTGCTCGTCCTCCCAGGCGTCGGGGCCGGTGTGGGAGAGGAGCTCCTCGAAGTGCTCCTTCCCCTCGGGCGTCAACCGGTAGACGATCTTGGCCCGGCGTCCTGCGAGTGACGAGGCGAGGGCCTCCTCGGGGGCGCTGCCCGGCTCCTCGATCAACCAGCCGTTGGCGACCAGCGTCTTGAGGCAGGGATAGAGCGTCCCGTAGCTGAACGCCCGGAAGATGCCGAGCGAGGTGTTGAGGCGCTTGCGCAGCTCGTATCCGTGCATCGGGGCTTCGCGCAGCAGGCCGAGAACGGCGAACTCGAGAATGCCGGAGCGTCTGCTCATAGGTCGCCTCCTCCGCCCTGCGATCCGTGTCCGAAACACTTATGCCGTGCTGATGTATCGACTCGATACATCAGCACGATAGAACGGCCCGAGAGGTCCGACAAGTGGAGGTGTGGTGACCGGCGTCACATCGTCAATTCACAGCGTGCGACTTGCCTGATTTGGGGTGAACTCCGGCGCAAGGGGGGTTTTGGCCGTGCGTAGTCTGTGCGGCATGCACACCACCGGGAACCAGGAGCCGCGCTGGGGCGTCAGTGCAGCGGGTGACCGGCTGCGGTACGAAAGGGGCCTCCGATGGGCTCCGGTCGTACGCATTTCGGGGGGACCGGAACTCAACTGCCGCTTCCAGGCGTACGCGCCTGCCCGAGGAGTAGTCGTTCGATGAGCGAGCACCGTCGCAGGATGCCGTCGCAGGAGCCGCCGACGGGCGGCCGCGCGGCGGCACGACGCGCCGCCCAGCAGCCGGTCGGCCGCAGGTCGGCCCCGGCCCAGAACCCCGGTGGCGGGACGCCCCCGTACGGATCGCCGGCCCCTTACGGGTCGTCCGGCGCGTACGGGTCGTCCGGTTCCCACGGGGCCCCTTCCTCCCCCGGGGAGGAGGCACGTCCGTACGGAGGCCGCGCGGAGGCCCGGCGGGCCGCCCAGCGCGGTGGCCGCCGGCGCGCGCCCGAGGCCGGCCCCGGCGGACCGAACGGTCCCGGCGGCGGTGGCCGCCGGGGCGGAGGCGGCGGACGCGGCGGACGCGGCGGAGGCCCGGGCGGTCGTCCGCCGGGCAAGAAGCGGCTGATCGACTACCCGCGGCACGACAAGGACGGCTGGCGTCGCTGGATGCCGTCCTGGAAGCTCGTCACGGGCACCTTCCTGCTCTTCGTGGGCCTCCTCATGGGCGCCTCGGTCATCGCGTACTCGCAGGTGGTCGTCCCCAACGTGGCCGAAACCGCGACCTCCCAGAACAACATCTACTACTGGGACGACGGCACGCGGATGGTCGCCACCGGCGCCGGCGCGAACCGCCAGATCGTCGGCATCGACCAGATCCCGAAGGTCATGCAGGAGGCCGTGATCTCGGCCGAGAACAAGACCTTCCGGGACGACTGGGGCGTCGACCCCATGGGCATCGGCCGCGCCGTGTGGAACATGGCGAAGGGCGGCGAGACCCAGGGCGGCTCGACCATCACCCAGCAGTACGTGAAGAACGGCCTGCTCGACGACCAGACGCAGTCCCTCTCCCGGAAGGTGAAGGAACTCTTCATCTCCATCAAGGTCGGCAACACGGTCGAGAAGCCCGACATCCTGGCCGGCTACCTCAACACCGCCTACTACGGCCGCAACGCCTACGGCATCCAGGCCGCCTCCCGCGCGTACTTCGACAAGGACTCCCGGGACCTCAACGCCTCCGAGTCGGCGGTCCTCGCCTCCGTGCTGAAGGGCGCGACGTACTACGACCCGGCCGGCTACCCCGAGTACGACCCCAACGCCACCGCCGAGAAGAACCTGGCGCGCCTCACCGAGCGCTGGGCCTGGATCCTCGACGAGATGGTCAAGGACAACAAGATCTCGGCGGAGGAGCGGGCGAAGTACAAGACCCTGCCGAAGATCCAGAAGCGGAAGACGGACGCCCAGCTCAGCGGCCAGACCGGCTACCTGGTCGCCACCGCCAAGGCCAACTTCCGCAGCAAGTACGACATCAGCGAAGAGGCCCTGAACCTCGGCGGATACGAGATCCACACCACCTTCAACAAGAAGAAGGTGCAGGCGATGTCGGACTCGGTGAAGAAGGTCTACGACGAGTACATCGACGAGAAGGAGCGTCCGGAGGACGACACCCACGTCGAGTTCGGCGGCGCGTCCGTCGACGTCAAGACCGGTGCCATCGTCGCGATCTACGGCGGCCAGGACGCCACCAAGCACTACACCAACAACGCCGACACCACCGGTGCCCAGGTCGGTTCGACGTTCAAGCCCTTCGTGCTCGCCGCCGCGATGAAGGACGGCGTGCGCGACCCGGAGGGGCCCGCGCAGCAGGACGCCTCCTCGCGCACGCTGCTCGACCCCGACAAGAGCCGCTACTCCGGCAAGGACGACCTCAAGGTCCGCAAGTACGACGGCGAGATCTGGCACAACGAGGAGGGAGCGGAGTGGAAGCAGAACAACGAGGGCAACAAGAGCTACGGCAACATCAGCCTGCGCCGGGCGATGATCGTCTCCGCCAACTCCCCCTTCGTGCAGCTGGGCATGGACGTCGGCATCGACAAGGTCCGTGACGCGGCCGTCACCGCCGGTCTGCGCCCCGACTCCCTGGTCAAGGGCGAGGTCCCGTCCTTCTCGCTCGGCATCTCCAGCCCGAGCGCGATCCGGATGGCCGGCGCCTACTCCACCTTCGCCAACGAGGGCGTGCGCAACGAGCCGTACTCGGTCACCAAGGTGGTCAAGGGCGGCAAGGTCATCTTCAAGCACGAGGAGGCCTCCACGCAGGCCTTCTCCTCGGCCATCTCCTCCAACGTCACCGACGTGCTCCGCAGCGTCGTCGAGGACCCGGACGGCACCGGCAACAACGCGGCCATCCCCGGCCGCGACGTGGCCGGCAAGACCGGTACCACCGACGACAACATGTCGGCCTGGTTCGTCGGCTACACCCCGCAGCTCGCGACGGCGATCGACATGTACCGCTTCGACGACGACGAGACCAAGGAAGGCCGCGAGTTCCTGGAGATGTACGGCACGGGCGGCCAGAAGTCGATCCACGGTTCGTCGTTCCCGTCCCAGATCTGGAACGACTACATGACGGACGCCGTGGCCGACCTGCCCGTCGAGAAGTTCCCGAAGCCGGAGAAGCTCGCGGACGCCAAGGCGGTCTACGGCGGCGGCGCCACGCCCAAGCCGACCGAGACGCCGACGCCGACCGAGACGCCGACGCCGACCGAGACGGCCACCACCGCCCCGACGACGACTCCCCCGCCGACGCCCACCGACAGCGGCCGTCCGACGACCAAGGAGCCGAAGCCCGGCAAGACCACCTGCAGCATCTGGGACGGCTGGGACTGCAACGACACGGGCGGCGGCGACGGCGGAACGACCCAGCCGACGCCGACCGACTCCTCCAGTCCGACGCCGACGAACACGACGACGGACCCGGGCGGCCCCGGCAACGGCGGCGGCAACAACAACGGAGGCAGCGGCGGAGACCCGACCGACTCCTCCACCGGAAGCTTCTTCGACTGAGGCGACCGACCCGGCGGACCTGCCGGGAGGACCCGCCGGGCGACCGGCGCCACGAGGGCCGTCGCGCCCGCCCCGTACCCACGCGGTACGGGGCGGAGCGCGGCGGCCCTCCGCGTTGCCGTCCCGCGCACGGCCGGATTCCCAGGGGCGTACGGCAGGATGTCCCCCATGCCGAGCCTGAAGAAGACGAACGGCCCCCTCGACGACTCCCCTGTCGACGCCGCCCCCGTCGTCCCGCCCGTCGTCGCCCCCACCCGGCGCGACGAGGTGGCGGCCGCCGGCAGCGCGCTCATCGGCGGGCGGTACGGCCGCCGCGTCCTGCCCGGCAGCGGGCCCGCTGCCGGGCAGTTCACCCCGGTGCGGGTGATCGCGCTCGTGGCCATCGGCATGTTCGCCCTCGGCATGGTGCAGAAACTGCCCTGCTACAACTGGGCCTGGTTCCGCGGCACCACCTCCCAGTACACCCACGCCTGCTACTCGGACATCCCGCACCTCTTCGCCGGGCGCGGCTTCTCCGAGGGCCTCGTGCCCTACTTCGACCGGCTCACCGGCGACATACCGTTCCTGGAGTACCCCGTCCTGACGGGGCTGTTCATGGAGGTGGCGGCCTGGCTGACGCCCGGTGGCGACCTCCAGGCCCGCGGCCAGGCGTACTGGCTCGTCAACTCCGGTCTGCTGATGGTCTGCGTGGCCGTCCTCGCGGTCTGTGTGGCCCGGACGCACCGCAACCGTCCCTGGGACGGTCTGCTCGTCGCCCTGGCGCCCGCCGTGGCCCTCACCGCCACCATCAACTGGGACCTGCTCGCCGTGGCCCTCACCGCCGCCGCGATCATGATGTGGGCCCGTTCCCGGCCGCTCGCCGCCGGCATCCTGCTGGGCCTGGCCGTCGCCGCCAAGTTCTACCCGGTGCTGCTGCTGTGGCCGCTGCTGCTGCTCTGCGTGCGGGCCGGGCGGATGCGCGCCTTCGGCACCGCGCTGCTGGGCGCGGCGGGCTCCTGGCTGGTGGTGAACCTGCCGGTGATGCTCCTCGCGCCCGAGGGCTGGAAGCAGTTCTACCTCTTCAGCCGCGACCGGAACGTGGACTTCGGCTCGGTCTGGCTGCTCGTCAGCCAGCGCGCCGGGGAGACCATCCCGCCCGAGCGGGCCAACCTGTACGCGCTGCTGCTCCTGCTGCTCGCGGCGGGCGGGCTCGGCTGGCTGGCCTTCGCCGCGCCCCGGCGGCCCCGCCTCGCCCAGCTGGCGTTCCTGATGGTCGCCGCGTTCGTCCTCACCAACAAGGTCTACTCGCCGCAGTACGTCCTGTGGCTGGTGCCGCTCGCCGCGCTCGCCCGGCCGCGCTGGCGCGACTTCCTGATCTGGCAGTCCTGCGAGGTCCTGTACTACCTCGGGATCTGGATGTACCTCGCCTTCACCGGCAGCGGCAACAAGCAGGGACTGCCGCTGGACGGCTACCACTTCGCGATCGTGCTGCACCTGCTGGGCACGCTGTACCTGTGCGCCGTGGTCGTACGGGACGTCCTGGCGCCCGAGAAGGACCCGGTCCGCAGGGACGGCGCCGACGATCCCTCGGGCGGCGTCCTGGACGGCGCCGGGGACGTCTTCGTGGTGGGCAGGGCCGCCCGGCCGGCCCGCCACGCGGCCCCCGAGCCCGCCGAGGGGGAACTCCTCGTGACATGGGGAACCCCCGGGGCCGAGGGCTCCCGGGGGTGATCCGACGGCGCGCGGACGACCGGCTCAGCGCTCCACGAGCCGGTCGAACTGGGTCGTGGTGTGCCGCAGGTGGGCCACCAGCTCGTCGCCGACCTGCGGCTCCTGGGCGTCGGCCGGCACGAAGAGGATCGACACCTGCATGTGCGGCGGCTCGGCGAACCAGCGCTGCTTGCCCGCCCAGACGAACGGCGACAGGTTCCGGTTGACCGTGGCCAGACCGGCCCGGGCCACGCCCTTGGCGCGCGGCATCACGCCGTGCATCGCCTTCGGGGCCTCCAGGCCCACGCCGTGCGAGGTGCCGCCGGCGACGACGACCAGCCAGCCGTCCGAGGCCGCCTTCTGCTGGCGGTAGCCGAAGCGGTCGCCCTTGGCGACCCGGGTGACGTCCAGGACCGAACCGCGGTACTCGGTGGCCTCGTGGTCACCCAGCCAGAGCCGGGTGCCGATGCGGGCGCGGAAGCGGGTCTGCGGGAACTGCTGCTGCAGCCGGGCCTGCTCCTCGGCCCGCAGATGGCTCACGAACATGGTGTGCAGCGGCAGCCGGGCGGCGCGCAGCCGGTCCATCCAGGCGATGACCTCCTCGACGGCGTCCGTGCCGTCCGGGCGGTCGAGCGGCAGGTGCAGGGCGAAGCCCTCCAGGCGCACGTCCTCGATCGCGGCGGCGAGCCGCGCGAGCTCGTCCTCGCGGACGCCGTGCCGCTTCATCGAGCTCATGACCTCGATGACGACCCGGGCGCCGACCAGGGCGTGCACGCCATCGACGGAGGAGACGGAGCGGATCACCCGGTCGGGCAGCGGCACCGGCTCCTCGCCCCGCCGGAACGGGGTGAGGACCAGCAGGTCGCCGCCGAACCAGTCCTTGATCTTCGCGGCCTCGTACGTGGTCCCCACCGCGAGCATGTCGGCGCCGAAGCGGGCCGCCTCCTCGGCGAGCCGCTCGTGGCCGAAGCCGTAGCCGTTGCCCTTGCAGACCGGGATCAGGCCGGGGAACTGGTCGATCACGGACTTCTGGTGCGCCCGCCAGCGAGCGGTGTCGACGTAGAGGGAGAGCGCCATGGCCGGCCCGGAACCTTTCTGATGGCTGCGGTGGGGGGTTTCGCAGGTGTGTACGAGACTCGCGGAACTACTCGTGGAACTACGAGGTTACGCAAGCCCCGCGGGGAGCGTCAGCGGCGCGACACGCGTCAGCGGCGCGACATGTAGATGTCGAGCGCCTTGTGCAGGAGCTTGTTCAGCGGGAAGTCCCACTCGCCGACGTACTCCACGGCCTCGCCGCCCGTGCCGACCTTGAACTGGATCAGGCCGAAGAGGTGGTCGGTCTCGTCGAGCGAGTCGGAGATGCCGCGCAGGTCGTAGACGGTGGCGCCCATCGCGTAGGCGTCGCGGAGCATCCGCCACTGCATGGCGTTGGACGGCCGGACCTCGCGGCCGATGTTGTCGGAGGCGCCGTACGAGTACCAGACGTGGCCGCCGACGACGAGCATCGTCGCCGCGGAGAGGTTCACGCCGTTGTGGCGGGCGAAGTAGAGGCGCATCCGGTTGGGGTCCTCGTTGTTGAGGACCGTCCACATGCGCTGGAAGTACGAGAGCGGGCGCGGCCGGAACTTGTCGCGGACGGCGGTGATCTCGTACAGGCGCTGCCACTCGGCGAGGTCCTCGTAGCCGCCCTGGACGACCTCGACGCCGGCCTTCTCGGCCTTCTTGATGTTGCGGCGCCACAGCTGGTTGAAGCCCTTGAGGACGTCGTCGAGCGAGCGGTTGGCCAGCGGGACCTGGAAGACGTAGCGGGGCTGCACGTCGCCGAAGCCGGCGCCGCCGTCGTCGCCCTGCTGCCAGCCCATCTTCCGCAGCCGGTCGGCGACCTCGAAGGCCTGCGGCATGACCTCGGTGGCCTGCACGTCCTTGAGGCGCTTGACGTCCGGGTCCTGGATGCCGGACTTGATCGCGGCCGCGTCCCAGCGGCGGATGACGACCGGCGGGCCCATCTTCACGGAGAAGGCGCCCTGCTGCTTGAGGTGGGCCAGCATCGGCTGGAGCCACTCGTCGAGGTTGGGGGCGTGCCAGTTGATGACCGGGCCCTCGGGGAGGTAGGCCAGGTAGCGCTTGAGCTTGGGGAGCTGGCGGTACAGCACCAGGCCCACGCCGACGAGCTCGCCGTTCTTGTCGAACCAGCCGAGGTTCTCCGAGCGCCACTCGGTCTTCACGTCCGCCCACGCCGGGACCTGGCAGTGGCTCGCGCCGGGCAGGCTCTGGATGTACGCCAGATGCTGCTCTCGGCTGATGGTCCTCAGGGTCAGGCTCATGTCGGGGCGCTCCTCGGCAGGTGTGTCCCCATCGGTCAGGGGCTCCGGCTCTCGCGCCGAAGCCTACTGCGACCGGGGAGCGCCCCGAAGGGCCACGTGGGCCCTGACGTGCTCGGCGTCAGCTGATCACGCCACCGAAGAGCCCGCCGTGGGCCATCCCGAGGAAGAAGCCCACCGCCGAGGCGCCGAGTCCGACGATCAGGAAGAAGCGTTCGCGGGTGGTGACGGAGATGAACTGTCCGTAGGCCCCGGTCAGGATGCCGATCAGGCCCGACCACGAGCTGAGCAGGTGCAGGTTGTGGAACTGCGCCGTGACGAAGGACAGGATGCCCAGCACCAGCGTGACGGCGAGCAGCGTGTCCACGAGCGGGTGCGGCTTGCCGTCCGTCGCGAAGAGGGAGTGGCCGGGGTCGGGTCGCATTGCCTGTGCCATGGGGCACCTCCTGGCGTGCCGTGCGGAGGGCGGCGCATCCTAGCGCCGCCGACGTCCGATGTGTACAGATTGCGTCCCCTCCCCGCCGGATTTCAACCGCAAGGCGATGTGCGGGTACTCTGTACGGTCTGCGCCGGTGTCTGCCCTGGTCCTGCCAGTCTGGACGCCGTCGCTCACGCATCACGACCCTCCTGCCACGGAACGACCGTGGCCGCTGAGTCCAAAGGAGGTGGGTTCCACATGCGTCACTACGAGGTGATGGTCATCCTCGACCCCGATCTCGAGGAGCGCGCTGTCTCCCCGCTGATCGAGAACTTCCTCTCCGTCGTCCGTGAGGGCAACGGAAAGGTCGAGAAGGTCGACACCTGGGGCCGTCGTCGTCTCGCCTACGAGATCAAGAAGAAGCCCGAGGGCATCTACTCGGTCATCGACCTGCAGGCCGAGCCTGCGGTCGTCAAGGAGCTCGACCGCCAGATGAACCTGAACGAGTCGGTCCTCCGGACCAAGGTCCTCCGCCCCGAGACCCACTGAGCTTCCGCTCAGAGGTAATCGGGTCCGAGTAGCAGCAAGCAGCCAGAAGCAACGCCGAGAGGTTCACCCATGGCAGGCGAGACCGTCATCACGGTCGTCGGCAATCTCGTCGACGACCCCGAGCTGCGCTTCACCCCGTCCGGTGCGGCGGTCGCGAAGTTCCGCGTCGCGTCCACTCCCCGCACCTTCGACCGTCAGACCAACGAGTGGAAGGACGGCGAGAGCCTCTTCCTGACCTGCTCGGTCTGGCGTCAGGCGGCGGAGAACGTCGCCGAGTCCCTTCAGCGGGGCATGCGCGTCGTCGTGCAGGGCCGTCTGAAGCAGCGGTCCTACGAGGACAACCAGGGCGTCAAGCGCACGGTCTTCGAGCTGGATGTCGAGGAAGTCGGTCCCAGCCTGCGTAACGCCACGGCCAAGGTCACCAAGACCACCGGCCGCGGTGGCCAGGGTGGCGGCGGCGGCTTCGGCGGCGGCGGTGGCCAGCAGGGTGGCGGCGGCTGGGGTGGCAACTCCGGCGGCGGCCAGCAGCAGGGCGGCGGAGCTCCCTCCGACGACCCCTGGGCCTCCGGCGGCTCCTCCGGCGGCGGCCAGCAGGCCGGCGGCGGCGGTGGCGGCTGGGGTGGCAACTCCGGCGGCGGCTACTCGGACGAGCCTCCCTTCTAGGGCCTGGCCCCGGAAGCAGCTCGTACCCCACACTTCTTGATCACACAGGAGAAACACCATGGCGAAGCCGCCTGTGCGCAAGCCTAAGAAGAAGGTCTGCGCGTTCTGCAAGGACAAGACCGCGTACGTGGACTACAAGGACACGAACATGCTGCGGAAGTTCATTTCCGACCGCGGCAAGATCCGTGCCCGCCGCGTGACCGGCAACTGCACGCAGCACCAGCGTGACGTCGCCACGGCCGTCAAGAACAGCCGTGAGATGGCGCTGCTGCCCTACACGTCCACCGCGCGATAAGGGAAGGGTGACCGAAAAATGAAGATCATCCTCACCCAGGAAGTCTCCGGCCTCGGTACGGCCGGCGACGTCGTCGAGGTCAAGGACGGCTACGCTCGCAACTACCTGGTCCCGCGTGGTTTCGCGATCCGCTGGACCAAGGGTGGCGAGAAGGACGTGGCGCAGATCCGCCGCGCCCGCAAGATCCACGAGATCGCGACCATCGAGCAGGCCAACGAGATCAAGGCCAAGCTCGAGGGCACGAAGGTCCGTCTGGCCGTTCGCTCCGGCGACGCCGGCCGTCTCTTCGGCTCCGTGACCCCGGCCGACGTCGCCACGGCGATCAAGTCCGCCGGTGGCCCCGAGGTCGACAAGCGTCGCGTCGAGCTCGGTTCGCCGATCAAGACCCTGGGCTCGCACCAGGTGCTCGTGCGTCTGCACCCCGAGGTTGCCGCGAAGCTCGGCATCGAGGTCGTTGCCGCGTAACGCTGCGCTCAGCAGTAAGGATGGGCCGCTCCCCACTGGGGGGCGGCCCATCCGCCGTTTCACGTGAAACATGCGCTTGTGGCTCTTTGCGGTGTTTCACGTGAAACACCGCCCTCGGTCAGCGGGTGGCGCCCGTGACGATCCAGCGGCCGGAGCGCATCCGGTACCAGAGGGTGGCCAGCCGGACCGTCATCATCAGCGTCATCGCCCACCAGAGCGCGGTCAGCCCGCCGCCGAGCGCGGGCACGAGCAGGGCGACCGGTGCGAAGACGGCCAGGGTGAGCAGCATCGCCCAGGCGAGGTAGGGGCCGTCGCCCGCGCCCATGAGGACGCCGTCGAGGACGAAGACGACGCCGGAGATCGGCTGGGAGAGTGCCACGACGAGCAGGGCCGGCAGCAGGGTGGACTGGACGGCGGGGTCGCCGGTGAAGAGCGGGATGAAGAGCGGGCGGGTGAGGATCAGCAGCAATCCGAGGACCACTCCGGAGACGACGCCCCACTGGACCATCCGGCGGCAGACCTGGCGGGCGCCGTCGGCGTCGTCGGCGCCCAGGTAGCGGCCGATGATCGCCTGACCCGCGATGGCGATGGCGTCCAGGGCGAATGCCATCAGGTTCCACAGCGAGAGGATGATCTGGTGGGCCGCCACCTCGGTGTCGCCCAGGCGGGCGGCGACGGCGGTGGCGATCATCAGGGCGGCGCGCAGCGAGAGCGTACGGACCAGGAGCGGGACGCCCGCCTGGGCCGAGGCCCGGATGCCGGCGGCGTCGGGCCGGAGCGAGGCGCCGTGGCGCCGGGCGCCACGGACGACCACGACGAGGTACGCGGCGGCCATGCCGCACTGGGCGATGACGGTGCCCCAGGCGGAGCCCGCGATGCCGAGCCCGGCGCCGTAGACCAGTCCGAGGTTGAGGGCGCCGTTGACCGCGAAGCCGCCGATGGCCACGTAGAGCGGGGTGCGGGTGTCCTGGAGTCCGCGCAGGACACCGGTGGCGGCCAGGACGATCAGCATCGCGGGGATGCCCAGGAGGGAGATCCGCAGATACGTGGTGGCGTGGGGGGCCGCTGTGTCGGACGCGCCGAAGGCCTCGACCAGCCAGGGGGCCAGGGGGAGGGTGACCGCGATGAGGGCGAGGCCGAGGAGCAGGGCCAGCCAGATGCCGTCGATGCCCTGGCGGAGGGCGGAGGGCAGATCGCCCGCGCCGACCCGCCGGGCGACGGCGGCCGTGGTGGCGTAGGCGAGGAAGACGAAGACGCTGACGAAGGTGGAGAGCAGGGCGCCGGCGATGGCGAGGCCCGCGAGTTGGGGGGTTCCGAGGTGCCCCACGATGGCACTGTCCACCATGAGGAAGAGCGGCTCGGCGACGAGTGCGCCGAAGGCCGGCAGGGCGAGCGAGAGGATCTCGCGGTCGTGCCGGCGCAGCGTGGCCTTGGAGCTCGTGGGGGCCTGGGTCATGGGGCCAATCTAATCGTCCACAGGTAAGTGATGCAATGGATGTGTGATCCTTACTTTCAGGGGGATCGGGGCTTCGGGTGTGGGCTGTTTGTTCTGATCGTGGCCCTGGCGCAAAAGTTTTTCTCCCCCACAGCCCGTGGATGGAAAAGGTGCAGGTCAGAGCGTGATCGGGGAGGGTCTTATGAGTTTGTCCACATGGCTGTCCCCCGGTCCGTGCACAGGATCCGGCGGCTTATCCACAGCATTGGGGGCTTCACCCACAGAGCCTGTGGATAACCAGATTGGCTGACGCCTCTCGCGGGCCTACCGTGGACCGGCGCCCGACGCGCCAGAACCGGACGCAAAAGCCACTCTTTGACCAAGGCCGTGGCGTAAGAAGGAGTGGCACGGCGAGGTCCGCTGAGCGGACGGGAAGAGGTGGCGGGTGAGCGTTCCCGAGCCCATGGACGACCCTTGGGCAGACGGCGGACCGAGCGACCGCCTGCCCGTCCGCACCCGGGGCGAAGGGCGTGGCGAGGGCCGCGGCGAGGGCCGCGGGCGCGGCCGGGGCCGTGAGGAGCAGCACGAGCGCGGCAGCGACGGCCCCTGGGACGGCGGCCTCGTCGGCTTCGAGCGGGTTCCCCCGCAGGACCTCGACGCCGAGCAGTCGGTGCTCGGCGGCATGCTGCTCTCCAAGGACGCCATCGCCGACGTCGTGGAGATCATCAAGGGCCACGACTTCTACAAGCCCGCGCACGAGACCGTCTTCGGCGCGATCCTCGACCTCTACGCCAAGGGCGAGCCCGCCGACCCCATCACGGTCGGCGCCGAGCTCACCAAGCGCGGCGAGATCAACCGCGTCGGCGGCGCCTCCTATCTGCACACCCTCGTCCAGTCGGTGCCGACCGCGGCGAACGCCTCGTACTACGCGGAGATCGTCCACGAGCGGGCCGTGCTGCGCCGGCTCGTGGAGGCCGGTACGAAGATCACACAGATGGGCTACGCGGCCGACGGCGACGTCGACGAGATCGTGAACTCGGCCCAGGCGGAGATCTACAAGGTCACCGAGCAGCGGACCACCGAGGACTACCTGCCGCTCGGCGACATCATGGAGGGCGCGCTCGACGAGATCGAGGCGATCGGCTCCCGCAGCGGGGAGATGACCGGTGTGCCCACCGGCTTCAGCGACCTCGACTCGCTCACCAACGGCCTCCACCCCGGTCAGATGATCATCATCGCGGCCCGGCCCGCCATGGGTAAGTCGACCCTCGCCCTGGACTTCGCCCGGGCCGCCTCGATCAAGCACAACCTGCCCAGCGTCATCTTCTCCCTCGAAATGGGCCGCAACGAGATCGCGATGCGTCTGCTGTCCGCCGAGGCGCGGGTCGCCCTGCACCACATGCGCTCCGGCACGATGACCGACGAGGACTGGACCCGGCTCGCCCGCCGCATGCCCGACGTCTCCCAGGCGCCGCTCTACATCGACGACTCCCCGAACCTGTCGATGATGGAGATCCGCGCCAAGTGCCGTCGGCTCAAGCAGCGCAACGGCCTCAAGCTGGTCATCATCGACTACCTCCAGCTGATGCAGTCCGGCGGTTCCAAGCGGCAGGAGAGCCGTCAGCAGGAGGTCTCCGACATGTCGCGAAACCTCAAGCTCCTCGCCAAGGAGCTGGAGCTCCCGGTCATCGCGCTCTCCCAGCTGAACCGTGGCCCCGAGCAGCGCACCGACAAGAAGCCGATGGTCTCCGACCTCCGTGAGTCCGGCTCCATCGAGCAGGACGCCGACATGGTCATCCTGCTCCACCGCGAGGACGCCTACGAGAAGGAGTCCCCGCGCGCCGGCGAGGCCGACATCATCGTCGGCAAGCACCGTAACGGCCCCACGGCCACCATCACGGTGGCCTTCCAGGGCCACTACTCGCGCTTCGTGGACATGGCACAAACCTGATCGTGCCGCGGCGGGACGGCGGGGCATGATCGGGCGCATGATCTCAGCTTTCGAAGCCCTGCTGCCCACCACCGAGCGTTCCCTGCTGCACCGCGTGGCCCGCGCCCAGAGCGAGGGCCGCGCGCCGTCGTTCGTGGGGGCCGTCGCCCGCGGGGGAGCGATGGTCTGGAGCGGTTCCCGCAGCTGCGTCGACGGGCACGCCCCGGACGCCGACACGCAGTACCGGATCGGTTCGATCACCAAGGTGTTCACCGCCGTCCTCGTCCTCAGGCTGCGGGACGAGGGGCTGCTCGGGCTCGACGACCCGCTGGAGAAGCACCTGCCCGGCACCGGAGTCGGCGAGGCGACCATCGCCCAGCTGCTCGGCCACACCGCGGGGCTCGCGGCGGAGACGCCCTCGCCCTGGTGGGAGCGGACGCCCGGATCCTCGCGGCCCGAGCTCTCCGACGTGCTGGGGGAGACGCCCGTCCTCCACCCGGCGGGCCGCACCTTCCACTACTCCAACCCCGGCTACACCCTGCTCGGCGCGCTGGTCGAGGCGGTGCGCGGGGTCTCCTGGGAGGAGGCGCTGCGCACCGAGATCCTGGAGCCGCTGGGCATGGACCGGACGACGGGGGAGCCGGTCGCCCCGCACGCCGGGGGCTGGGCGGTGCACCCCTGGGCCGATGTGATGCTTCCGGAGCCTTCCGAGGACCTCGGGGTGATGGGCGCGGCCGGCCGGCTGTGGTCGACGGCCGCGGACCTCTGCCGGTTCGGCGTCTTCCTCGCCGAGGGCGACGAGCGGGTGCTGAGCGCCTCCTCCGTCGCCGAGATGCGGGTTCCCGTGGGTCCGCCGGCCCTCGGCGATCCGCTGATGGGCTACGGCCTCGGTCTCCAGGTGGCCCGGAAGGAGGGCGGCGCGCTCGTCGGGCACGGCGGTTCCCTGCCCGGCTTCGTCGCGGGCCTCTGGATCGACGTCGAGGAGGGCCTGGTGGGCGTGGCGCTCGCGAACGCCACGAGCGGTCCGCAGCCCGGGCTCGTCGCCACCGACCTCGTGCGGATCGTGGCGGAGGCCGAGCCGCGGTTGCCCGAGCCGTGGCGGCCGCTGCCCGAGGCCGAGGTCGACCAGGAGCTCCTGGCGCTGACCGGCCCCTGGTACTGGGGGACGTACTCCTACGCCCTGCGGCTCGGCGCCGAGCGCGGGCTCGTCCTGGAGCCCTTGCGCGGTTCCGGCCGCAGTGCCCGCTTCCGGGCGCTGCCCGAGGGAGGCTGGATCGGGCTCGACGGCTACTACGCGGGGGAGAGGCTCCGTGTGGTGCGGCGGCCCGACGGCGGCGTCAGCCACCTCGACCTCGGCTCCTTCGTCTTCACCCGGGAGCCGTACGAGCCCGGGGACGCGGTTCCGGGCGGTGTGGACGAGAAGGGGTGGCGGGGACTCTGAGCCGGTCCCGAGGCCACGGATGCCCTTGTTTCACGTGAAACAAGGGCATCCGCCGAAGGTCAGAGCGCGAGCTTGAAGCCCACGTGGCTCGCCTCGAAGCCGAGGCGCTCGTAGAAGCGGAGCGCGTCGGTGCGGGTGACGTCGGAGGTCAGCTGGACCAGTACGCACTCCAGGCGCCGGGACTCCTCGATGGCCCATTCGACGAGCCGGGTGCCCAGGCCGCTGCCGCGCTCGTCGGCGTGGATCCGTACGCCCTCGATCAGGGCGCGGGTGGCGCCGCGCCGGGAGAGCCCGGGGATGACCGTCAGCTGGAGCGTGCCGACGACCCGCCCGCCGCGCGCGGCCACGACGAGGTGCTGGTTCGGGTCCTCCGCGAGCCGGGTGAAGGCGGAGAGGTACGGTGCCGGGTCGTCCGGGGACTCCCGCTGGGCGCCGAGGGGGTCGTCGGCGAGCATCGCGACGATGGCCGGCACGTCCTCGGCGGTGGCGGGACGGATCTCAAGATCGCTCATGCCCGCAGCGTAAGGGCCGGGCCGATCGTCAGACGGTGGCGGTCTCGCCTTCGAGGACCTGGACCAGGGAGGCGAGCTCGGGGTTCTTCGCGGCCTCGTCCAGGGCCTCGCGCAGGGCCCGGTCGTTGGTGGGGCGCGCCTCCGCGAGGAGCTTCTGGCCGGACTCGGTGACATCGGTGTAGATGCCGCGCCGGTCGGTGGCGCAGAGGTAGCGGGTGAGCAGGCCCCGGTCCTCCAGGCGCGTGACGAGCCGGGTGGTGGCGCTCTGGCTGAGCACCACGGCGTCGGCGACCTGCTTCATCTGGAGGTGTCCACCGGGCCCGTCGTGCTGGCGGCTGAGGACGTCGAGGAGCGAGTACTCACGGGCGCTCAGACCGTGTCCGGACTCCAGGGCGCGCTCGATGTGGGACTCGATCCGGCCGTGCAGCAGGGAGAGGGCGCACCAGCGCTGGGCGAGTCCGGTGAGGGCGGGGTCCGTCGCGGTCATGGTCTCTCCTCGTGCTGCTCCTGGTCGGTCGAGCCGCTCGGGATCCAGGGTAGACGATGATCCGCAATAGTGCGCGTCTGCAAGTATCCTCGGTTCCCGAGTCCCGACTCTGAAGGCCGGCGCACCTCTGCGGCCGGCCTGCCTCCGAAGGTCAACCCGCCGCGACGGTCAGCGGGGCGAACCGGCGGGAGGCGTCACCCGGGAGGTCCGGGGCCGAACGGATCATCATCGCGTTCTCGGCGATCGGGGCCAGGCCGTTCCCCTTGAGCCAGCCGAGCAGCTCGGTGTGGCGGACGTCGACGTCGGTGCGGAGCGGTCGGTCCGTGGCTTCGGCCAGCGACGCGACGAGCGCCTGGGCGGTGGCGGTGTCACGGGCGATCAGCGGCCCGACGACATGGGTGTCCATGTTGGGCCAGGCGGCTGCGAAACCGGTGATCGCGCCGTCCTCGACCGCGACCCGCAGATGGTCGGCGAAGGCCGGGAGCCGGGTGATGAGGGGGGTGCGGTCCAGGCCGAAGATCTCGTGGTCGAGGCGGAGCACCTCCTGGAGGTCCTCCGCGGTGGCCGGACGGACCGCGACCCGAGGGGCGGGTACGGCGGCGGAGAAGCGCCCCTTCACCATCTCGGCACGGCCGATCTCGGTGAAGCCGAGCCCCTCGTAGAGCGGCTGCCCGTTCGGCGTGGCGTGCAGGGTGAGCGGGGTGTCCCCGGCCTGCTCCAGCACGTGGCGCATCAGCCGGCGCCCCACGCCCTGCCGGGCATGACGCCTGTCGACGAGCACCATGCCGATGGCCGCGAGGCCGGGGCCGTAGGAGGTGACCACACAGCAGGCGAGCAGTCCCTCGCCGTCCGGGGAGTCGATGCCGTACCCGGTGCCCGCGGTGAGGAGCAGCCCCCACTTGTGCTCCTCGCGGGGCCAGCCGCGGTTCTCGGAGAGATCGGCGCAGGCCAGGAGATCGGTGGGGTCGAGACGCCGGATGGGGAGCTGGGCGAGGGCGGTGGGGGAGATCGGCATGACGGCCAGGTTCTCCGACGGGGTGATCTGCCGTCCAGAGGTTTTCCGTCGGTGTTTCACGTGAAACACCCGCGCGCGCCGAAAGAGTGGAGCCTAGTCCGCAACCCCGCCCTTTGGCCCGAGAACGCCGCTTTCCGCCCGAAGTCCCTCCGCCGGCGGCCATGCTGCGAAGACGGAAGCCGGCTGCATGAGGCGAGGCACATGATGGATGGTCCGACCAGCATGACGGGCGGGACGGGGGCCCGAATATCAGAGCCCTCCCCGGATGCGGTGCTCGTCCGTCGCACCCTTGAGGAGATCGCCCCGGTCGCCGACAAGGTGACCTCGTACTTCTACGCGCTGCTCTTCATCCGGACCCCGGCCCTGCGCGAGCTCTTCCCCGCCGCGATGGACACCCAGCGGGACCGGCTGCTCAAGGCCCTGCTCACGGTCGCCGAGCGGATGGACGACAGCGCCTTCCTCG
Organism: Streptomyces sp. NPDC047974; assembly: GCF_040653375.1. NCBI lineage: Bacteria > Bacillati > Actinomycetota > Actinomycetes > Kitasatosporales > Streptomycetaceae > Streptomyces > Streptomyces sp. NPDC047974. The sequence goes on along the minus strand of NZ_JBEZNU010000011.1, from coordinate 63,258 downwards.
TCGACTACCTGGGCCATCTCGGCCGGGGACACCGGAAGTACGGCGTCGAGGCGTCCCACTATCCGGCGGTCGGCGAGGCGCTGATCGGCGCGCTCGCGCGGTACGCGGAGCGGCGCTGGGACGCGGAGACCGAGGCGGCCTGGGTCCGGGCGTACACGGCGATCTCGCAGATCATGATCGACGCGGCTGCCGAGGACGGGACGAAGGCGCCGGCCTTCTGGCAGGCCGAGGTGGTCTCGCACGATCTGCGGACCCCGGACGTCGCCGTGCTCACCCTGCGGCCCGACGCGCCCTACCCGTTCCTCGCCGGGCAGTTCACCACGTTGGAGACGCCCTGGTGGCCGCGCGTCTGGCGGCACTACTCCTTCGCCTCGGCACCCCGGCCGGACGGACTGCTCACCCTCCATGTGAAGGCGGTCCCGGCGGGCTGGGTCTCCGGGGCGCTGGTCCACCGGGCCCGGCCCGGGGACGTGCTCCGGCTCGGCCCGCCGGCCGGTTCCATGACGGTCGACCACGCCACCGACACCGGGCTGCTCTGCCTGGGCGGCGGGACCGGCATCGCGCCGATCAAGGCGCTGGTCGAGGACGTCGCCGAGCACGGTGACCGCAGGAAGGTCGACGTGTTCTACGGCGCCCGCAGCGGCCACGACCTCTATGACATCGACACCCTGCTGCGGCTCCAGCGGACCTTTCCGTGGCTCGCCGTCCATCCCGTCACCGGGGCGCAGGGCCCGCTGCCGCGGGCCGTCCGCGCGGCGGGTCCCTGGACCGAGCGGGACGCGTATCTCTCGGGCCCGCTCGGCATGGTGCGGGAGGGCATCGACGTGCTCCGCGGCTCGGGGGTCCCCACCGAGCGGATCCGCCATGACTTCCTGGCGGAGCTCGCCACGGTGGGGGCCGGGTCAGCCGAGGTCGGGGGCGTGCATGGCGCGGACGCCCTCGATGTTCCCGTCGAGGTAGTGGCGCAGTGAGAGCGGCACCAGGTGGACGGCGGCGATCCCGACGCGGGTGAAGGGCACCCGGACGATCTCGTACTCGCCGACCGGTTCGTCCATCTCGGGGCCGTGCCGGAGGCCGAGGTCCATCGACTCCAGGCGGCAGACGAAGAAGTGCTGGACCTTCACGCCGGAGACCCCGCCGTCGACGATGTGCTCGACGGTGTCGACGAAACAGGGGACCACATCGACGATCTTGGCGCCGAGTTCCTCGTGCACCTCGCGGTGCAGGGCCTCGACGACGGTGGAATCGGAGGGCTCGACGCCGCCACCGGGCGTCACCCAGTAAGGATCCATCCCCGGTTTGGTGCGCTTGATGAGGATGAGGTCGTCTCCGTCGAGCAGGATGGCGCGTGCGGTGCGCTTGACCACGGGCCGTTCGGTCATGGGAAGAAAATGGCCCGTTCCCGTCGGGCTGAAACGCACCGCTCCCCCGCGATCCGGAACCGGCGCCGCACACCGTGACGCGGATGCGCGGCGGAGCCGGTCCCGGTTCCGCTTCCGGACACGCCGCTAACCGACGGCCTTGCGCGTCGCGTCGAGGGCGCGCAGCACGTCGGCGATCAGGTCCTCCGGGTCCTCGGCGCCCACGGAGAAGCGGATGAAGCCCTCCGCGACGGCGTCCCCGCCCCAGCGCCCGCGCCGCTCGGCCGAGGAGCGCACCCCGCCGAAGCTGGTGGCGTCGTCGACCAGGCGCAGTTCCTCCAGGAAGCGTTCGGCCCGCGCGCGGTCGGCGAGCTCGAAGGAGACGACCGAGCCGAAGCGGCGCATCTGCCGCGAGGCGATCGCGTGCGAGGGGTCCTCCGGGAGCCCGGGGTGGCGCAGACCGGTCACGTCGGGGTGCTCGGCGAGGACGCGGGCGAGCTCCAGGGCCGTGGCGCACTGGCGGTCGATCCGCAGGTGGAGCGTGGCCAGCGAGCGATGGGCGAGCCAGGTCTCCATGGGCCCGGGGATCGCGCCGACGACCTTGCGCCAGCGCCGTACCTCCGCGGCCCGCAGCGGGTCGCGGCAGCTGACGTGGCCGAGCAGCACATCGCCGTGGCCGGTCATGCCCTTGGTGTCGCTGGCCACGGAGAAGTCCGCGCCCAGTTCGAGCGGGCGCTGGCCGAGCGGCGTGGCGAGGGTGTTGTCGACGGCGACGAGCGCCCCGCCGGCGTGCGCCGCGGCGACGAGCCGGCGGATGTCGCAGACGTCGAGCCCGGGATTGGACGGGGTCTCGATCCACAGCAGCCGGGCGCCGTCGAGCACGTCGAGCTGGGCGTCGCCGCCGGTGGGCGCGGTGCGCACCTCGACCCCGAACGCGCGCAGCTGTTCGTGGAGGAGCGGCAGGGCCTGGTAGCCGTCGGACGGCAGGACGACGGCGTCGCCGGCGGAGAGCTGGGAGAGGAGAACGGCGGAGATGGCGGCCATGCCGGAGGCGAAGACCACGGTCTCGATGCCGGTCTCGCCGGGCGCCTCCAGGGTCCCGATGGCCCGCTCCAGATGGGTCCAGGTCGGGTTCTCGTCGCGGCCGTAGGTGTACGGGCCGGTGGGTTCGCCCGGCAGGTGGAAGTGGGCGGCGAAGACCGGACCCGGAAGGGTCGGCTCGTGCTTCACGGGCTCGGGCAGCCCGGCCCGCACGGCGAGCGTCCCGTCGCCGGGCCCCTCGTCGGGGTGGCGCCGGTCCTGAGGGATCAACGGGTTCACGTGGTCCTTTCCATGCTCTCGTCCCCCTGACGTCTCTCCCCGATTGCGGCGCGGACGGCGGCGAGGAGTCCCTCGCTCGCGGCCTCGGCCATCTCCAGGCATTCCTCGAAGCCCTCAGGCCCGCCGTAGTAGGGGTCGGGGACGTCGAGCGCGTTCCCGGCGGCGGGGTCGTACGAGCGGAGCAGCCGGATCTTCGCCGCCTCGTCGGGGGTGCGGGCGAGGCGGCGGAGCTCCCGGACGTGGCCCTCGTCGAGCGCGATCACCAGATCGAGGTCGGGGAACCAGGAGGCGCGGAACTGCCGGGCGGTGTGGGCGGAGGTGTAGCCGTGCTCCTCCAGGACGGCGACGGTGCGCGGGTCCGCCGCGTCGCCCTCGTGCCAGCCGCCGGTGCCCGCGCTGTCCACCTCGACCGCCCCGCCGAGGCCGGCCTCCTCCACGCGCGCGCGGAAGACGTGCTCGGCCATCGGGGAGCGGCAGATGTTGCCGGTGCAGACGAAGCAGACGCGGTAGGTCATGGCGGTCGCTCAGTCGCCGTCCGGGAGGAGCACGTTGAGCGCCCAGGAGACGACGGAGATGACCAGGCCGCCGAGGACCGCGGTCCCGAAGCCGTCCACGTGGAAGCTGAGGTCGAACTGCTCGGCCAGCCACGAGGTGAGCAGCAGCATCAGGGCGTTGACCACCAGGGTGATCAGGCCGAGGGTCAGGATGAAGAGGGGCAGCGTCAGCAGCTTCACGATCGGCTTGACCAGGAAGTTGACGAGGCCGAAGACGAGGGCGACGAGCAGCAGGCTGCCGATCGCCTTGCCCGTGATCTCGTCGTCACCGGTCAGCGTGATGCCTTCGAAGAGCCAGATGGCCACGGCGAGGGCGCCCGCGTTGGCGAGCGTCTTGACTAGGAAATTCTTCATGTGTCTGATCGTGGCAGAGACCATCGGGCTGAGGGCAGGGGCGAACGGCAGTGAAGGCATTCCGGCTGGACGAACTCGAGGCGGAGCGCCTCGCCAACCAGGGGGCGTACCTCCAGTTCCTGCGTGAGCGGAACATGTCGGTGGGGTTGTACGCGCTCGACGCGGGCGAGCTGGACCCGCAGTCGCCGCACGCTCAGGACGAGGTGTACTTCGTGGTGTCCGGGCGGGCGGCGATCACCGTCGGGGAGGAGACGACGCAGGTGGCGCGGGGCAGCGTCGTCTATGTGCCGGCGGGGGTGCCGCACCGCTTCCACCACATCAGCGAGGACCTGCGGGTCCTGGTGGTCTTCTCCCCGCCGGAGGCGTGAGGGCGCCGGCGGCTCGCGGACTCTCCGGGCCGGACCCCTGGTTCCCCTAGGGGGTGGATCAGGGGAGAGCCCGGGCTTCCGGGGCCCCGCCGGGCCGAGTGCCCCGCCTAGCCTTGAAGCGTCGGGGACGAAGGGTTCCGGACAGGGCGTCGAGAGCGAAGGAGCGAGCCATGGCCGTACAGGAGATTCTCGCGGGGCTGCCGTGGTGGGTGAAGTGGGTCGCCATACCCGCTCTGGTCCTGCTCGTCTTCGGCGGCGTCATCACCAGCATCCTGACCTTCGTGATCAGCGTGCTGTTCAAGGTGCTGCTGTTCGTCGCGCTCGTGGCCGGACTCATCTACGCCGTACGGAAGTTCGGCACCCCGTCGAAGTCGGATCGCGACTGGTAGCACAAGCTACTCATCGGTATTCAGCGTCTGCCGGGCGTTAGCCCGGCAGAGGGAACGCGCTGGTGGAAACAGGGTGGGGGGCGAGGACAAGCCACTAGAGTGGCAGATCTCCGCCGAGTCGGGGACTACGGGCGTAGATCTCCGGCAGACCAGCGGTTTCCCGCTCGTCCCTGAGGGGTCCGTCCATCGGACCCCATAGGCGTCCCAGGCCCGGCGGGTGCGCGGGGGCGGCCCCCGCGAACGGATGCAGCGCATCCGTTGTCACGCCTGGGGGTGACCTTTGGCCATGGCCACGCAGACAGCTGCGCCGACCCTGATCGGCTCGGTGCAGCGGGCGCTGAGACTTCTGGAGGCCGTGGCCTCCCACGCGGACGGTGCCCCCGCCAAGCAGCTCGCCCGGGAGACCAACCTCCCGCTGCCCACGACGTACCACCTTCTCCGCACCCTGACGCACGAGGGCTATCTGCTCCGCGACAAGGGTGCGTTCTATCTCGGCGAGGCAGCCGCCAGGTTGGCCGGTGGCGGAGCTGTGCAGAATCGTCGCACCAAGATCGAGGACTCCCTTGCCCACTGGCGGGACGAGATCGGTGTACCCGTCTATTTCGCGCTCTACCGCGACGGCGAGATCGAGCTGGTCTCCGTGGCGGACACCCCCAACTCCCCCGCGGTGGAGGAGTGGGCCGACTTCCGGGAGACCGGACACGCCCACGCGATCGGCCAGTGTCTGCTCAGCCAACTCGATCTGAAATCTCGTCAAGACCACCTTGACCGGCACCCCGTGGAAGCCATCACTCCGTACACGGTGCGTAATCGGCGGCTGCTTTTGGAGCGTTTGGGCGGTTTGGGGCGAATGGAGCCCCTGGTGGAGCGTCAGGAATATGCGCTCGGCACGGTTTGCGCCGCCATCCCCCTCACGGTGGGCAACACAGCGGCCACTCTGGCCATTTCTCTACCGCTTCACCAGGAAGAACGGTTGCTCCCAGCAGTCGAGCGGCTACAGACGGAGATCGGAAAGCTCTTCAGTTCGCTCGCCTTCTCTATCAGTATCTGAAAAATCACTCCTTGTGATCCGCTAGCGCGTACAGCACGATTGCGTCAAGAGGGCCACGGGGGATCATTCCTGGCCGTTTCGGTCACAGCTTTCAGCAGCTGTGTTTACACAACTGCTCCATCTACTGCGGGGTACATGATGCGAGAGTCGGTTCAGGCCGAGGTCCTGATGAGCTTCCTCGTCTCCGAGGAGCTCTCCTTCAAGATCCCAGTCGAACTGCGATACGAGACCCGGGATCCCTACGCGGTGCGGATGACCTTCCACCTTCCCGGAGACGCGCCCGTGACCTGGGCGTTCGGCAGAGAGCTGCTGCTCGACGGGATCAACCGCCCCAGCGGCGACGGCGACGTCCACATCGCCCCGACCGACCCCGAGGGCCTGTCGGACGTCTCCATCCGGCTCCAGGTGGGCGGTGACCGCGCCCTCTTCCGCGCCAGCGCCCCGCCGCTGGTCGCCTTCCTCGACCGCACGGACAAACTGGTGCCGCTCGGTCAGGAACAGGCACTGGGCGACTTCGAGGACAGCCTGGAGGCCGCGCTCGGCAAGATCCTCGCCGAGGAGAGCGCCGGCCCCGCCTGACGGAACCCGCTCCGTACGCCCGACACCGGCGCCCCTCCCCTCCGTCCGACGCCGGGACCCCTTTCCGTACCGCCGACGCCGGTCACCCCTCCTGCACGGCCGCCGCAGGCGCCCCGCTCCGCCCGGCCGCCGACGCGGCCCGCCCCGTACGGCCGCCGCGCACGCGTCACTTCGCGCGGCGCCGCCGTCCGCCGCGGCTCGCCGCCCGGCCGCCGGCCTCCGCCGCCGAAGGACGGTCGGCCGAGACCACGAGCGCCGCGAGTGCGGTCGTGACCGGCACCGAGGCGACCAGGCCGATCGAGCCGACCAGCGTCCGGACGATCTCCTGCGCCACCAGCTCGCTGTTGGCCACCGTCCCCATGCTGCTCTCCGCGATGGTGAAGAGCAGGAGCAGCGGGAGCGAGGCACCGGCGTAGGCCAGGACCAGCGTGTTGACCACCGAGGCGATGTGGTCGCGGCCGATCCGGATCCCGGCCCGGTACAGGGCGCGCGGCCCCATGCCGGGGTCGGCCTGGTGCAGTTCCCAGACGGCCGAGGTCTGGGTGACGGTGACATCGTCCAGGACACCGAGCGAACCGATGATCACGCCGGCGAGCAGCAGGCCGGACATGTCGATCTCCGGGTAGAGACCGTGGATCAGCCCGGTGTAGTCGTCGGTGTTGCCGCTGAGCGAGGCCCAGCCGATGAAGAAGGAGCCGAGCAGTCCGATCAGCAGCAGCGAGATCAGCGTGCCCAGGACCGCGACCGAGGTCCGGGCCGACAGGCCGTGGCACATGTAGAGCGCGAGCAGCATGATCGCGCTCGATCCCACCACCGCCACGATCAGCGGGTTCGACCCCTCCAGGATCGCGGGCAGGATGAAGAGGGTGAGTACCAGGAAGCTCACGGCGAGCGCGATCAGCGCCATCACGCCCCGCATGCGGCCGACGAGCACGACCGCGAGCGCGAAGATGCCGGCGAGGACCGCCATCGGCACCTTCCGGTTCACGTCCGTCACCGAGTACTGCAGGTCCTTCGGAGCGTCGGGGGCGTAGGCGACCACCACGCCCTGGCCCTCCTCCAGTTGGCGCGGGGCGTCCGGCTGGACGATCTCGGTGAACTGCCGCCCCTTGTCCGGACCGCTGGTGACCTCGATCGTCGCCTTCTCGCACTGCCCCTGCTGTGCGTCGACCGCCTCGCGGCCCTGCGGAGTGGAGGTGTCGCCGGTGGGCGGCACCTGCGCGGCGTTCACGTCCTTGCAGTCCACCTGCTCGACCGCCACGACCTTGCCCTGCTCGGTCTGCCGGTCGAAGCCGACCCCGGTCCGCTCGTGCGCCGGAGTGCCACCGGGCCAGAGCACCACGAGGCCGACGACCACGGCGGTGGCGAAGGGGATGAGGACGGCCGCGATGACTCTTCGCAGATGGCGCGAGACGGGCGCGGCGGGCCCGTGGCTGTGGCTGTGCCCGTGGCCGGAGCCGTGGTCCGGACCGTGCTGGCCGAAACCGTGCCCGTGCTCGTGACCGTGCTCGTGGCCGTGCGGATCGGGGGACTGCTGGGGGGAAGTCACCACCCGATCATCGCAAGAACGGTGGGGGCCCACTGTTCAGCACGCCCGGGAGGGCGCTAGCCTCGTGACACCTTTGCACACGCGGGAGCTCGGAGCACCGGGCTGAGAGGGCGCTGATCACCGTACGCACACGTACGGGAGGAGGCTGCGCCGACCGCCGAACCTGTTACCGGGTAATGCCGGCGTAGGGAGATTCGGTCACATGACCCTTCAGGATGCACGCACGCCTGCTTCCAGCCAGGACGAGCGCACGCCGGGCTGGCACAAGGGATACGTCGAGGGCTCCCGCCCCGACCTCCGGGTGCCGGTCCGCCAGGTGCACCTCACCAACGGCAAGGACGTGACGCTGTACGACACGTCCGGCCCGTACACCGACCCCGCCGTCGACACCGACGTGCGCCGGGGCCTGCTCCCGCTCCGCGAGAACTGGATCATCGCGCGCGGCGACACCGAGGAGTACCCGGGCCGCCCGGTCCGCCCCGAGGACGACGGCATCAAGCACACCTCGCCGCGCGGCGGAGGGCTCAAGAACCTCGACGCGGTCTTCCCCGGCCGTCCGCGGCTGCCCCGCCGGGGGCGCGCCGGGCAGGCCGTGACCCAGCTCGCGTACGCCCGCCGGGGCGAGATCACCCCGGAGATGGAGTACGTGGCGATCCGGGAGAACGTCTCCCCCGAGGTCGTCCGCGAGGAGATCGCGGCGGGCCGCGCGGTGCTGCCGGCCAACGTCAACCACCCGGAGATCGAGCCGATGATCATCGGCAAGCGGTTCCTGGTGAAGGTCAACGCCAACATCGGCAACTCCGCCGTCACCTCCTCCATCGAGGAGGAGGTGGAGAAGATGACCTGGGCGACCCGCTGGGGCGCCGACACGGTCATGGACCTGTCCACCGGCCGCAACATCCACACCACCCGCGAGTGGGTGCTGCGCAACTCCCCCGTGCCGATCGGCACCGTGCCGCTCTACCAGGCCCTGGAGAAGGTCGACGGCAGGGCCGAGGAACTGACCTGGGAGATCTACAAGGACACGGTCATCGAGCAGGCCGAGCAGGGCGTGGACTACATGACCGTGCACGCCGGCGTGCTCCTGCCGTACGTGCCGCTCACCGCGCGCCGCAAGACCGGCATCGTCTCGCGCGGCGGTTCGATCATGGCCGCCTGGTGCCTCGCGCACCACAAGGAGAACTTCCTCTACACGAACTTCGAGGAGCTCTGCGAGATCCTCGCGGCGTACGACGTCACGTACTCGCTCGGCGACGGTCTGCGCCCCGGCTCGATCGCGGACGCCAACGACGACGCCCAGTTCGCGGAGCTGCGCACGCTCGGCGAGCTGAACACGATCGCCAAGCGCCACAACGTGCAGACGATGATCGAGGGCCCGGGCCACGTCCCGATGCACAAGATCAAGGAGAACATCGACCTCCAGCAGGAGATCTGCGAGGAGGCGCCGTTCTACACGCTCGGCCCGCTGACCACGGACGTCGCGCCCGCCTACGACCACATCACCTCCGGCATCGGCGCGGCGATGATCGCCTGGTGGGGCACCGCGATGCTCTGCTACGTGACGCCCAAGGAGCACCTGGGCCTGCCGAACCGCGACGACGTGAAGACCGGTGTCATCACGTACAAGATCGCGGCGCACGCGGCGGACCTGGCCAAGGGGCACCCGGGCGCGCAGGAGTGGGACGACGCGCTCTCCGACGCGCGCTTCGAGTTCCGCTGGGAGGACCAGTTCAACCTGGCCCTCGACCCGGACACCGCCCGTGAGTTCCACGACGAGACGCTGCCGGCGGAGCCCGCGAAGACCGCCCACTTCTGCTCGATGTGCGGTCCGAAGTTCTGCTCGATGAAGATCTCCCAGGACATCCGCCGCGAGCACGGCGGTGACCTGAAGAAGGAGGAGATCGAGGCCGGCATGGCCGAGAAGTCGGCGGAGTTCGCCGCCTCCGGCAACCGCGTCTACCTGCCGATGGCGGAGTAGCGGCCGCCTGCCGTACGAGACCCACCCCGGCCCGCGGTCCACGGGGGGATCGCGGGCCGGGGTGCGTCACGGAGGCGGCCCCGGGCCCCGGTCGGGGTCGGTGGCCGTGGCCGTGAGGGCGGCCTGGAGGAAGGGGACGACGCCGCGCTCCAGGAGGGCGTGGCGCCAGGCGGCGCGGGCCCGGGCGAGTTCGTCGTCGGGGGCGCCGGTCTCGGCGGGGCTGTTGCGGAGGGCGGTCAGGAGGAGTCCGGCGCCCGCGCAGAGCAGTCCGGCGGCGGCGAGGGCGCCGAAGACCAGGCCGGCGGTGAGCAGCGTGGTGCCGAGGGCGGCGTCCGGGGCGAGCCAGCGGACCACGGCGCCGACCAGGAGGAAGATCGCGGCTGCGGTGCCGGCGAGGACCGGGACGAGGACGGTGAGGACCGCGACGGCGCCCGGGGACTCGTCGGGGGCGGGGGTCCGGGGGCGGTTGGAGGCGGCGCGGTCCGCTTCGCGGACCTTGGTGAAGTGCTCGTACTCGCCCGCCGCCGCCGCGGTGATCAGCGCTGTCGCGTTCAGGGCCATCGCGCGCAGCTGACCGGTGGTCAGCCGGGTTCCCGCTCCGGCGAGTTCCGGCCGCTGCGGAGCGGTGCGCAGTGCGTCGTCGAGGACCCGCTCGTACTCGGCGCGGTCCTCGGTCAGCAGGTGCGGAGCCACGTTCATGTGCATCCCCCGATGCTGATGGGCCGGGACCGGCCGTGCGGAACGGCGGTCCGGGCGGAAGCGGAGGAGAGCCTGCCTAACTGGGGAGACCGATGGTAGGGCCGTGAGCGTGCGCGCTGACAGGGGGTTTCCGGAATTCGCCCGCTCCGGATGCGCAGGGTGAGGGGTCAGTCCCCCAGCGGGAGTTGGACGACCAGCAGCTTTCCGGCCATGGTGACGCCGCCGTCCATGGCGATGGCGAGACCGTCGGCGTAGACGTGCGGTCCGTCGACGACCGGGCGGGACTCCTCCTCGCCGTCCTCCGTACCGACCTGGCCGAGGAGGTACGGGATCGGGCTGTGGCCGTGCACGATCCGGGAGCCGCCGTAGGTGCCGAGCAGCTCCTGGACGGCCTGCGGGCCGTCCTCGTCGCGGAAGGCGAAGCGCTTGGTGAACTTCCGGAAGAGGTCCCAGACCTCGTCGGCGTCGTTGCGCGTGAGGACCTCGTGGACCGTGTCGTTGACGTCCTCGATCGTCTGGCCGTATTCGAGGTACGCGGTGGTGTCCGAGTGCAGCAGGAGGTGGTCGTCCTCGCGGACGACGGCGTCGAGCCGGGACATCCACTGGAGGTGGACGTCCTGGAGGCGGTCCATGTCGTGCTTCTGGCCGCCGTTGAGCAGCCAGGCGGCCTGGAAGGTGGCGGTGCCGGCCCCGGAGTTGACGGGCGTGTCGCCGAAGCGCTTGGCGCCGATGAGGAGCAGCTCGTGGTTGCCCATGAGCGCCTTGCAGTAGCCGCCGGCGGCGGCGGCCTCGGCGGAGAGCCGCATGACGAGGTCGATGACGCCGATGCCGTCGGGTCCGCGGTCGGTGAAGTCGCCGAGGAACCAGAGCCGGGCGTTGCCCGCGGCCCAGCCGCCGTTCTCGTCCACGAGGCCCTGGGCGCGGAGGGCGGCGAGGAGCTCGTCGAGGTAGCCGTGGACGTCGCCGACGACGTACAGCGGCCCGGGGCCGTCGCCGGTGGGCGCGGGCGCGGGAGCGGCGGCCGGGGCGACGGGGACCTGGACGGTGTCGCCGCGCTGGATGACCGGGAGGTCGCGCTCGGTGGGCGTGTACCCGTCCGGGAAGTCGTCGGGGAAGCCGCCGCCACCGGGGTGGGCGGAGGCGGCGACGGGGGCGGCGGCCGGGGCCGCGGCCAGGGGGTGGGCGGCACCGGCGTGCGCGGCGGCCGGGACCGGAGGCTCGGGGTACGCGCCCGGCTCGGGGCGTACGGGGGCCTCGGGGTACGCGGCGGGTTCGGGGCGCGCGGCGGCCTCGGGGTACGCGGGTGCCCCGGGCCCTGCCGGAGGCTCCGGGAACGCGACCGGCTCGGGGTACGCGGCCGGGCGGGTGCCCAGGTGGAGCGTGGGGTCGGCGGGCGGGGCGGGCGGCTCGCCCGCGTGGCCCTGCACGGGCACCCGGGCGTACGGAGGTACGCGGAAGTCACGCAATGTCGCCGTGCGTTCCACGGGATCCTGCCCGGCCCCCTGAGTCATCGACCCCTCCACCACCGTCGCGATGCCCTGCACATCGCGGACCGGCCTGGTCGGGGGGTCCGCGGTGTCGTGCGCCCATCATAGGAATGAGGGTCCGCCTGTGTGACGCACCAGGGGTGGTGAATCCGGGTTCGCTCCGGGTTCACCGGTTGTTTCGCCCGAATTGAGAAGGTCCAGTCCAGGGTCGGGTCCGGTGGGGGGCCCGGTTTCGCCGTCTCCGCCCACGGGCAGGGACGGGACGGCGCTCGTTCTCGGGGTCGTGCTGGATCGTGCCGGGGCGCGCTCGCCTCGTGCTGCGCTCGCCCCTGGGGGTGGTGCTCGGGTGGTGCTCGGCCGTACTCGGGTGGTGCGGTCGTGCGGTGGTGCGCGGGTGGTGCGGTCGTGCTCGGGTCGTTCGTCCGGCCGCTCTTTCGGCGCGGCCGGAGTCCGGAGGGTGACGTCGGTCGTCCGGGCCTGCGGCCCGTCAGTCCTTCGCGGGTGAGCGCGGCGGGCTCACCGTCGTCCGCGGCGACCGGCGCTGCGAGGAGGTGCGGACGATCAGCTCGGTCGGTATCACCTGCTCGAGCGGACCGTCGCCCTCGATCCCTTCGATGGCGTCGATGAGGAGCTGGACGACGGCGGTGCCGATGCGCCGCGGTTTGAGCGAGAGCGTCGTGATGGGCGGTTCGGTGGTGGCGTAGACGGTGGACTCGCTGCAGCACACGATCAGCAGGTCGTCCGGGACGCGCAGCCCGTAGCGGCGGGCGGCGGCGAGGAGGTCGGTGCCGTTGGGGTCGAAGAGGCCGTAGACGGCGTCGGGACGGTCGGGGCGGGCGAGCAGCCGGTCGGCCGCGACGGCGCCCGCGCACGGGTCGTGCGCCGGGTAGGCCTCGTAGACGGGGTCCTGTCCGACCCGCTCGCACCAGTTGAGGTACGCGGTGGTGGAGAGGCGGGTGTAGGTGTCGGTGGTGGTGCCGGTGAGGAGGCCGATGCGGCGTGCGCCGGCCTCGGCGAGGTGGTCGAGGAGGGCGAGGACGGCGGCCTCGTGGTCGTTGTCGACCCAGGCGGTCACCGGGAGCGTGCCGGCGGGGCGTCCGTCGGAGACGACGGGGAGGCCCTGGCGGACGAGCTCGGTGACGACCGGGTCGTGGTCGGAGGGGTCGATGACGACGGTGCCGTCGAGGGCGACGTTCGACCAGACGTCATGGCGTGATGTCGCGGGGAGGATGACGAGGGCGTAGCCGCGGGCGAGCGCGGCCGACGTGGCGGCCCTGGCCATCTCCGCGAAGTAGGCGAACTCCGTGAAGGTGAAAGGTTCATCCCCGTATGTCGTCACGGTCAGGCCGATGAGTCCCGACTTGCCGGTGCGGAGCGTGCGGGCCGCCGCGGAGGGCCGGTAGCCCAGCCGGTCGGCGACCTCGCGGACGTGCCTGCGGGTGGCGTCCGGGAGTCGGCCCTTGCCGTTGAGCGCGTCGGAGACAGTCGTGATGGAGACCCCGGCGGCGGCGGCCACGTCCCGGATGCCTGCCCGGCCCTGCCGGCTTCCCCGGGTCTGTGCCCGGCTCACCTGGTGCTTCCCTGCTGCTGTCATGGCGAGCCGATAGTAGGGCGATGTGGGGTGGGCGGGACGGTCGCATATGCAGGCATTGACAGGCACGTTTCTGCATGGTCGAGCAGGCCCAAATAGGTGAGAATCCAAGGTAGTTGAGGGGTTCTCCATGCGACTTGATGTCGTCCGGAGGGATGGGCCTGGTGTGGGGGCGAGGTCTCGAAGAGGTCTCAACTCACCTCTACGGGGGACGCGCGCCACGGCGCTCGCCACCGGCGCGCGCCACCCGTCCGCGCGCCCCCTTGCTCGGGGCGGACCGGCGGACCGGGTTTTCCACAGCGTTGCAGGGCTGTTGTCCACAGCCCATTCGCAGCGGGCCGGAATCCTCATAAAGTGAGAAGCATTGGCGGTACGGACGGTCGAGGAGGCCACACTGTGAGCGAGACCAGCGGGACGAGCGCGTCCACCCCTAAGCTCCGCGCCGAGCTGGACGGCATCCCCACCTACAAGCCGGGCAAGCCGGCCGCGGCGGGCGGCCCGGTCGCCTTCAAGCTGTCCTCCAACGAGAACCCCTACCCGCCGCTGCCGGGTGTGATGGAGAGCGCGCTGGCCGCCGCCGCGAGCTTCAACCGGTACCCGGACATGGCCTGCACCGCGCTGTCCGCGGAGCTGGCCGACCGCTTCGGCGTCCCGGTCTCCCACATCGCCACCGGCACCGGCTCGGTCGGCGTCGCCCAGTCGCTGCTCCAGGCGACCTCGGGCCCCGGCGACGAGGTGATCTACGCCTGGCGCTCCTTCGAGGCCTACCCGATCATCACCCAGATCAGCGGCGCCACCTCGGTGCGGGTGCCGCTGACCGAGGACGAGACGCACGACCTCGACGCGATGGCCGAGGCGATCACCGACCGCACCCGGCTGATCTTCGTCTGCAACCCCAACAACCCCACGGGCACCGCGGTGCGCCGAGCGGAGCTGGAGCGCTTCCTGGACCGGGTGCCCTCCGACGTCCTGGTCGTGATCGACGAGGCGTACAAGGAGTTCGTCCGTGACGCCGACATCCCGGACGGCGTCGAGCTCTACCGCGACCGGCCGAACGTGGCGGTGCTGCGCACCTTCTCCAAGGCGTACGGCCTGGCGGGGCTGCGGGTCGGCTTCGCGATCGCCCACGAGCCGGTGGCGGCGGCGCTGCGCAAGACGGCGGTGCCGTTCGGCGTGAGCCAGCTGGCGCAGGACGCGGCGGTGGCCTCGCTGCGCGCCGAGGACGAACTGCTCGGCCGGGTCGGTTCGCTGGTGGCGGAGCGCGAGCGGGTCCGCGCGGGGCTCGTGGCCCAGGGCTGGACGGTGCCGGACGCCCAGGCGAACTTCGTCTGGCTGCGGCTCGGCGAGCGGACCATGGAGTTCGCGGCGGAGTGCGAGCGGCACGGTGTGGTGGTGCGGCCGTTCGCGGGGGAGGGCGTGCGCGTCACGATCGGCGAGACCGAGGCGAACGACCTGTTCCTCAAGGTGACGGAGGGCTTCCGTCAGGGAGCCTGACGGCTCGGGCGGTGCCTCCGGGAGCCTGACGGCCCGGGGGCGTGCCGCTCAGGCGAGTTCCACGCGGATCGGGTCGCCGTCGCGGACGGTGGCCAGGATCCGCGGGTCCTCGTCGAGCGAGCCCAGCAGATTGCACGGGCTCGCCAGCCGGCACTCCTCGCCCCGTGAGATCGGGGTCGGCCCGTAGGGGAGGGCGAGGGCATCGCCGTCGGTCCAGAAGGCCACCGTGCCGGGGTCGACGACCTGGCGCGCCCCCTCCTCGCGCGGCACCGAGACCGGAGTGTCGAAGTAGACCTCCTCGCCCCAGGTGCGGGCGGTGGAGACGATCGGCAGTGCCCCCAGGAGCGCCGTGCTCGTGGGGGTCTCGTCGAGGGTGGCCGTGGTGTGACCGGCCGGCCAACTGAGGCGTATCCGAAGGGTCATGGGCCGAATTCAACAATATGTTGAAGGCCTTGGGAAGGTGTGACCTTCGGTACAGCCCCCCACTCTCCAGTACGGATTTCGTATGAGTCATAATGCTTGTGAATGTGAACGCGTTCACAAGCGTGTCCCGTTCGTCCCGTAACAGGGGGGATCAAAGGGGCAAACTGCCGATGTGACCACGGCGATGTAAGGAGAAGACGACGTGGACCTCGCTCTGGCGCCGGAGACCTTGGCGCGCTGGCAGTTCGGCATCACCACCGTCTACCACTTTCTCTTCGTTCCGCTGACGATCTCACTCGCCGCGCTCACCGCGGGGCTCCAGACCGCCTGGGTGCGGAGCGGGAAGGAGAAGTACCTCCGGGCCACCAAGTTCTGGGGGAAGCTCTTCCTCATCAACATCGCGATGGGTGTCGTCACCGGCATCGTGCAGGAGTTCCAGTTCGGCATGAACTGGTCGGACTACTCCCGCTTCGTCGGTGACATCTTCGGCGCCCCGCTGGCCTTCGAGGCGCTCATCGCCTTCTTCTTCGAGTCCACGTTCATCGGCCTGTGGATCTTCGGCTGGGACAAGCTGCCGAAGAAGATCCACCTCGCCTGCATCTGGATGGTGTCGATCGGCACGATCCTCTCCGCGTACTTCATCCTGGCCGCCAACTCCTGGATGCAGCACCCGGTCGGCTACCGCATCAACGAGGACCGGGGCCAGGGCGCCCGCGCCGAGCTGACCGACTTCTGGGCGGTGCTCACCCAGAACACCGCCCTCACCCAGTTCTTCCACACCATGACGGCCGCCTTCCTCGTCGGCGGCGCCTTCATGGTCGGCATCTCCGCCTTCCACCTGATGCGCAAGCGGCACGTCCCGGTGATGCGGACCTCGCTGCGGCTCGGCCTGATCACGCTGATCATCGCCGGCCTGGGCACCGCGATCAGCGGGGACATGCTCGGCAAGGTGATGTTCAAGCAGCAGCCGATGAAGATGGCCGCCGCCGAGGCGCTGTGGGACGGCGAGGCGCCCGCGCCCTTCTCGATCTTCGCGATCGGCGACGTGGACAAGGGCCACAACGAGGTCGCCATCGAGATCCCCGGGATACTGTCCTACCTCGCCAACGGCGACTTCCACTCGTACGTCCCCGGCATCAACGACGTCAACAAGGCCGAGCAGGAGAAGTACGGGCCCGGCGACTACCGGCCCAACATCCCCGTCGCCTACTGGGGCTTCCGGTGGATGATCGGCTTCGGCATGGCCTCGCTCGCCATCGGCGTCCTCGGCCTCTGGCTGACCCGCAAGAAGTTCCTGATCGCCCCCGGACTGAGGACCGGTGAGGACGAGGTGCCGAACCTCGTCCTCTTCAAGAACAAGGCGCTGAGCCCGAAGCTCGGCAGGTGGTACTGGATCGTGGCCCTCTGGACCATGCTCTTCCCGCTGATCGCCAACTCCTGGGGCTGGATCTTCACCGAGATGGGCCGTCAGCCCTGGGTGGTCTACGGCGTGATGCGGACCAGCGCCGCCGTCTCCCCCGGGGTCTCCCAGGGCGAGGTGCTCACCTCGATGATCGTCTTCACCACGCTCTACGCGATCCTCGCCGTCATCGAGGTCAAGCTCCTCGTGAAGTACGTGAAGGCCGGCCCGCCCGAGCTCACCGAGGACGACCTCAACCCGCCCACCAAGATCGGCGGGGACACCCGTGACCCCGACCGGCCCATGGCCTTCTCGTACTGAGGCTCAGGAGATCGAGGCATGGAACTCCACGACGTCTGGTTCGTACTCATCGCCGTCCTCTGGACCGGCTACTTCTTCCTGGAGGGTTTCGACTTCGGGGTCGGCATCCTCACCAAGCTGCTCGCCCGTAACCGGCCCGAGAAGCGGGTCCTGATCAACACCATCGGACCCGTCTGGGACGGCAACGAGGTGTGGCTGCTGACCGCCGGCGGCGCGACCTTCGCCGCCTTCCCCGAGTGGTACGCGACCCTCTTCTCCGGCTTCTACCTGCCGCTGCTGATCATCCTGGTCTGCCTCATCGTCCGCGGTGTCGCCTTCGAGTACCGGGCCAAGCGGCCCGAGGAGAACTGGCAGCGCAACTGGGAGCAGGCGATCTTCTGGACCTCGCTGATCCCCGCGATCCTGTGGGGCGTCGCCTTCGGCAACATCGTCCGCGGCGTGAAGATCGACGGGAACATGGAGTACGTCGGCACCTTCTGGGACCTGCTCAACCCGTACGCGCTCCTCGGCGGACTGGTGACGCTCACCCTCTTCACCTTCCACGGCACGGTCTTCGTGGCCCTGAAGACGGTCGGCGACATCCGGGTCAGGGCCCGGGCGCTCGCCCTGAAGCTGGGCCTTGTCACGGCGGTGCTCGCACTCGCCTTCCTGATCTGGACCCAGGCCGACTCGGGTGACGCCTGGAGCCTCGCGGCGATGCTCGTCGCGGCGGTCTCGCTGGTCGGCGCGATCGGCGCCATCAAGGCGGGGCGCGAGGGCTGGTCGTTCGCGCTCTCGGGCGTGACGATCGCCGCCGCGGTCGCGATGCTGTTCCTGGCGCTCTTCCCGAACGTCATGCCGTCCTCGCTCGACCCCGCGTGGAGCCTGACGGTCACGAACGCGTCGTCGAGCCCGTACACGCTCAAGATCATGACCTGGTGCGCGGCCATCGCCACGCCGCTGGTCCTGCTCTACCAGGGCTGGACCTACTGGGTCTTCCGCAAGCGGATCGGCACCCAGCACATCGCCGACGCCCACTAGGGCAGCCGCCGGCGCCTGCCAGTGCCGTCGTCGCCCGGGTCCGGGAGGGCCCGGGCGCTCATGCAGAGGGGCATGTTTCACGTGAAACCGATCGACCCGCGTCTCCTCCGGTACGCCCGGGCGACCCGTGTCTTCCTCGTCGCGGTCGTGGTGCTCGGCCTGGTCGGGGCGGGGCTGGTCGTCGCCCAGGCGATGCTCATCGCCGAGATCGTGGTGGGCGCCTTCCAGCAGGGCCTCTCGGCTTCCGCGCTGTCCACTCCCCTGCTGCTGCTCGCCGGGGTCGCGGTGGCCCGGGCGCTGGTCTCCTGGCTGACCGAGCTCGCGGCCCACCGGGCCGGCGCGGCGGTCAAGTCCGAACTCCGCGGCCGGCTCCTGGAGCGGGCCACCGCCCTCGGGCCCGGCTGGCTCGGCGGGCAGCGCACCGGCTCGCTCATCGCGCTCGCCACCCGGGGTGTGGACGCGCTCGACGACTACTTCGCCCGCTACCTGCCCCAGCTCGGCCTCGCCGTCGTCGTCCCGGTCGCGGTCCTCGCGCGGATCGTCACCGAGGACTGGGTCTCGGCCGCCATCATCGTCGTCACCCTGCCGCTCATCCCGGTCTTCATGATCCTGATCGGCTGGTACACCCAGGCCCGGATGGACCGGCAGTGGAAGCTGCTCTCCCGGCTCTCCGGCCACTTCCTCGACGTCGTCGCCGGACTGCCCACCCTCAAGGTCTTCGGCCGCGCCAAGGCCCAGGCCGCGTCGATCCGCGCCATCACCGCCGACTACCGGCGGGCGACCATGCGCACCCTGCGGATCGCCTTCCTCTCCTCCTTCGCCCTGGAGCTGCTCTCCACGCTGTCGGTGGCGCTGGTCGCCGTCACCATCGGCATGCGGCTCGTCCACGGCACCCTCGACCTCTACACCGGGCTCGTCATCCTGGTCCTCGCCCCCGAGGCGTATCTGCCGCTGCGCCAGGTCGGCGCCCAGTTCCACGCGGCGGCGGAGGGGCTGGCGGCCGCCGAGGAGATCTTCGAGGTCCTGGAGACCCCGGTGCGCGGCGGCGGTACGCGGGCGGTGCCGGCCGGGACGCGGCTGGAGCTCGACCGGGTGACGGTCCGCCACCCGGGGCGCGCGGCGCCCTCCTTGGACGCGGCGAGCCTCACCGTCGAGCCGGGGGAGACGGTGGCGCTCGTCGGGCCCAGCGGCGCCGGGAAGTCGACCCTGCTCGACGTCGTCCTCGGCTTCACCGAGCCGGAGGAGGGCAGCGTACGGGTCGGGGGCGTGGACCTGGCGGAGCTGGACCCGGAGGCCTGGCGCGAGCGGATCGCGTGGGTGCCCCAGCGGCCGTACCTCTTCGCCGGGACGGTCGCCGAGAACGTGCGGCTCGCCCGGCCGGGGGCCGATGACGAGCAGGTGCGGGCGGCGCTCCGGGACGCCGGGGCGGACGCCTTCGTGGACGCCCTGCCCGAGGGGGCCGGGACCGTCCTCGGCGAGGACGGCGCCGGGCTCTCGGCGGGGCAGCGCCAGCGGCTCGCGCTGGCGCGGGCCTTCCTCGCGGACCGGCCGCTGCTGCTCCTCGACGAGCCGACGGCGGCGCTCGACGGGGAGACGGAAGCGGGGATCGTCGACGCGGTGAGGCGGCTCGCCGCCGGGCGGACGGTGCTGCTCGTCGTGCACCGGCCGGCGCTGCTCGCCGTGGCGGACCGGGTGGTGACGGTCGGGGCGGTGGCCGTCCCGGAGGATGAGGGCGCCGGAGGCGCGGAGAGCGCGGACGGGCCCGCGGCGGCGGCCCCCGTCGTCGCCCCCGAGGCCGTGCCCGCCGCGGAGGCGGCCGGGCCGGTGTCCGTGCCGGAGCGAGGCGTGCTCGCCCGCGTCCGGTCCATGGCCGGGGAGCTCAAGGGGCGGATGGGGCTCGCGCTGCTGCTCGGGAGCCTCGCGCTCGGGTCGGCCGTGGGGCTCATGGCCGTGTCCGGATGGCTCATCTCGCGGGCCTCGGAGCAGCCTCCCGTGCTGCACCTCATGGTCGCCGTGACCGCCACCCGCGCCTTCGGCATCGGGCGGGCCGTCTTCCGGTACGCCGAGCGGCTGGTCTCGCACGACGCCGTGCTGCGGATGCTCGCCGAACTGCGGGTCTCCGTCTACTCCCGCCTGGAGCGGATCGCCCCGGCAGGACTGGGCCGCACCCGGCGCGGCGACCTGCTCGCCCGGCTCGTCCACGACGTCGACGCCCTCCAGGACTACTGGCTGCGCTGGCTGCTCCCGGCCGGTGCCGCGCTCGTCGTCGGGCTCGGCGCGGTCGGCTTCACCGCCTGGCTGCTGCCCGAGGCCGGCGCCGTGCTCGCGGTGGGCCTGCTCGTGGCGGGTGTGCTCGTGCCGCCGCTGGGCGCCGCGCTGGCCCGCCGGGCCGAGCAGCGGCTCGCCCCGGCGCGCGGGGCGCTCGCGACGGCCGTCGCCGATCCGCTGCGCGGCTGCGCCGAGCTGACCGTGGCGGGCGCGCTGCGGGACCGGCTCGACCGGGCGAGGGCCGCCGACCGGACCCTCACCGGCATCGCCTCCCGGCAGTCCGCCGCGGCCGCGCTCGGCGCCGGGCTCTCGGCCCTGGTGTGCGGTCTGACGGTGGTCGCCGCGGCCTGGGTCGGCGTGCAGGCCGTCCGGGACGGCAGGCTCGACGGCGTCGCGCTCGCGGTCGTCGTCCTCACCCCGCTCGCCGCCTTCGAGGCCGTGACCGGGCTGCCGCTCGCCGTGCAGTACCGCCGGCGGGTCCGGCACAGCGCCGAGCGGGTCTTCGAGGTGCTCGACGCGCCCGTCCCCGTACACGAGCCGGCGGTGCCCGCCGCTCCCCCGGCCGGGCCGTTCCCGCTGGAGCTCGCGGGGCTCTCGGCCCGGTACGCCGGGCAGGAGCGGCCCGCGCTCGACGGGTTCGCGCTCACCCTCGACGCCGGGCGCCGGGTCGCCGTCGTCGGCGCCTCCGGCTCCGGCAAGACCACGCTCGCCCAGGTGCTGCTGCGCTTCCTGGACATGGAGACGGGGACGTACCGGATCGGCGGGGTGCCCGCCTGGGAGCTGGACGGCGACGACGTGCGCCGCTTCGTCGGCCTGTGCGCGCAGGACGCGCACCTCTTCGACAGCTCGCTGCGGGAGAACCTGCGGCTCGCCCGGACGGGTGCGAGCGACGGGGAGCTGCGGGAGGCGCTGCGCCGGGCCCGGCTGCTGGACTGGGTCGACGGACTGCCCGACGGGCTCGACACCCTGGTGGGCGAGCACGGTTCGAAGCTCTCCGGCGGGCAGCGGCAGCGGCTCGCGCTGGCCCGTGCCCTCCTCGCCGACTTCCCGGTCCTCGTCCTCGACGAGCCGGCCGAGCACCTGGACCTGGCCACCGCCGACGCGCTCACCGACGACCTGCTCCGCGCCACCGAGGGCCGTACCACCGTCCTCATCACCCACCGGCTGCACGGGCTCGACGCGGTCGACGAGGTGGTGGTCCTGGACGGCGGCCGGACCGTGCAGCGCGGACCGTACGCCGAGCTCGCCGCCGAGGACGGGCCGCTGCGGCGGATGCTGGAGCAGGAGCGGGCGACCGATCTGCTCCTCGCCGGTGCCACGCCGACCCCGTCCGGCCGTCCGACTTTTCTCTCCAAATAGGACTAACTAGGCTCAGGGCCATGACCGCCGCCACGCCCGACTCCCCGGACCCCCTGGTCGCCGCCACCGAGGCCACCCGCAGCCTCCAGGGGCTCTCCACGGAGCTGACCGCCCGCGTGCCGCAGCTGCTCGAAGCGATGCGGTCGGTGGGCACCGGGCTCGAACTCCACACCACCCTCGACCGGATCTGCGAGACCGCGGCCGAGCTGGCCGGCTCCCGCTACGCGGCCATCGGGGTCGTCGACGAGGAGGGCAAGGGTCTCTCCGACTTCGTCACGTACGGCGTCGGCGAGGACGTGGCCCGGCGCATCGGACACCGGCCGGACGGGCACGCCGGGCTGCTCGGCGCGCTCATCCGCGAGCCCCGGACGATCCGGCTCGCCGATCTCTCCGCCGATCCGCGCTCGGCCGGCTTCCCGCCCGGCCACCCGGTCATGCGGACCTTCCTCGGCGTGCCCATCCGCGTCCAGGGCGAGATCTTCGGCAACCTCTACCTCGCGGAGAAGCGGGACGGCGAGGAGTTCAACGACTACGACGAGCACATGGTCCGGGTGCTCGCCACCGAGGCGGGCATCGCCATCGGCAACGCCCGGCTCTACGAGGCCGCCCGCCAGCGCGAGCGGTGGATCGACGGTTCCGTCGCCGTCACCACCGCCCTGCTCTCCGGCGGGGACGCCGACGACGCCCTCGCCGTCGTCGCCGAACAGGCCCGGCGGCTCGCGGACGCGGACGCCGGGATCGTGCTGCTGCCCGCCGAGGAGGGCGGCCTGGAGATCGTCGCCGTCTCGTCGGCCCGCGCCACCAAGTCCCTGGGCATGGTGATCCCGCCGGAGAGCCAGGTCGTGGAGCTCCTCCTGGAGGGCGAGGCGGTCTTCGTCCAGGACGCCTCCACCGATCCGCGCATGATCAGCCGGCTGACCTCCCTGTACGGGCCGAGCATGCTGCTGCCGCTGCAGAGCGGCGGCCGGGTGCTCGGCGCGCTCGCGATGCCCCGGGCCAGGGGCGCCCGGCCCTTCTCCGAGGCGGAGCGGACCCTCGCCACCCAGTTCGCCTCGCAGGCCGCGCTCGCGCTGATGATGGCCGAGGCGCAGCGCGACCGGGAGCGGCTCGCGGTCTTCGAGGACCGCGACCGGATCGCCCGTGACCTGCACGACCTCGTCATCCAGCGGCTCTTCGCCACCGGGATGATGCTGGAGAGCGCCCAGCGGAAGGCGGTGGTGCCGGCCGTCCAGGAGGGCGTCGGCAAGGCCGTGGACGAGCTGGACGTGACCATCCAGGAGATCCGCACGGCGATCTTCGCCCTCCAGCAGGGACCGGCGGAGGCGCCGTCCGGGCTGCGCACGCGCGTGCTGCGGGAGATCAACATGGCGGCCGTGCCGCTGGGCTTCAAGCCCGCGCACCGCTTCCTCGGCGCGGTCGACGCCACCGTCGGCGAGCTGACGGGCAAGAACCTCATCGCCGCGCTCCGCGAGGCGCTCTCGAACGCCTTCCGGCACGCCTCGGCCGGCCGCATCGAGGTCGTCGTCGACGCGACCGTGACGCTGCCGGACGGGTCGCCCGGGGTACGGCTCACGGTCGCGGACGACGGCGTCGGCCTGCCCGAGGGCGGCCGTCGCAGCGGACTGCGCAACCTCGCCCGCCGCGCCGAGTCCCTCGGCGGCGCGAGCTGGTGCGGACCGGGCCTCGCCGAGGACGGCGGCGGCACGACGGTGGTGTGGGAGGCGCCGCTCTAGAGTGCGTCGCCCGCGCGCCGTGCCGCGACCGCTTCGGCGACGAGCTGTTCGATGACGACGGCGACGCCGTCGTCGTTGTTGCCGACGGTCCGGCCGGAGGCGGCGGAGACGACGTCGGGGTGGGCGTTGCCCATCGCGTACGAGCGGCCGGCCCAGCTCAGCATCTCGATGTCGTTCGGCATGTCGCCGAAGGCCACCACCTCGTCCGGAGCGATGCCGCGCTGCTCGCAGCAGAGGGCGAGCGTCGACGCCTTGGAGACGCCGAGGGCGCTGATCTCGATGAGCGCGGTGGGGCTGGAGCGCGTGAAGGAGGCCAGGTGGCCGGCGGCCTCCCGGGCCGTCGCCAGGAACACGTCGGGGTCGAGCTCGGGGTGCTGGGCGAGCAGCTTGAGGACGGGTGCGGCGGCGTCGGGCGCCTCCTCGTAGAGCAGTTTCTCGGCGGTGGCGACGGTGGCGCCGGGGTCGAGGAAGAACGGCGGGTACAGCGGCTCGTAGTGGATCCCGGTGGTCATCTCGACGGCGAAGCTGGTGCCGGGGGCGGCGGCCCGCAGGGCGCGTACGACGTCGAGGGCGGCGGGCCGGGGCAGCGGGCGCACCTGCTGGAAGGCGCCGCCCGCGTGCAGGTCCACGACGGCCGCGCCGTTGGCGCAGATGGCGAGGCCGTGGCCGTGGACGTGGGCGCTGACCACGTCCATCCAGCGGGCCGGGCGGCCGGTGACGAAGAAGACCTCGATCCCCGCCCGCTCGGCCGCGGCGAGGGCGGCCACGGTCCGCTCGGAGACGGACTTGTCGTCGCGCAGGAGGGTGCCGTCGAGGTCGGTGGCGACGAGACGGGCGGGCCGGGAGGAAGCACGGGAGGAGAGGTGGGGAGAGGTCACCTCCTTATGGTGCCGCACCGGACGCACGGGCGTGCGTGTCCCCGCACATTTGAGTGGCCGGGCGGGGAGGGAGCGCGTGAGCTGGACGTCCTCGGGGCGGGGTGTGCTCGACCGAGGCGGCCGGGGCCGCGGAAAGGCCCGTGTCGCGGGGGCGACGTACGCTCGGGGCATGAGTCTGCGTCTGAGCACCGTGATCCTTCCTGTCGACCGCTGGCACGAGGGGGGCCGGGCCACCTGGCAGCGGGCCGAGGAGCTCGGTTTCCACGCCGCGTACACCTACGACCACCTGTCCTGGCGCACCTTCCGGGACGGCCCGTGGTTCGGCGCCCTGCCGACCCTGACGGCCGCCGCGACCGCCACGGACCGGCTGCGCCTGGGCACCCTCGTCACCTCGCCCAACTTCCGGCACCCGGTGACGCTGGCCAAGGAGCTCATCTCGCTCGACGACGTCTCGGGCGGCCGGGTCACCCTCGGCATCGGAGCCGGCGGCAACGGCTTCGACGCCACCGCGCTCGGGCAGGAGCCGTGGACGCCGAAGGAGCGGGCCGACCGGCTCGCCGAGTTCGTCCCGCTGCTCGACCGGCTGCTCACCGAGGACGCGGTGACGGAGCGCGGCGCGTTCTACTCGGCCGAGGAGGCGCGCAACATCCCGGGCTGTGTGCAGCGCCCCCGGCTGCCCTTCGCGATCGCCGCGACCGGCCCGCGCGGGATGCGGCTCGCCGCCCGCCACGGGCAGGCGTGGGTGACGACGGGCGACCCGAAGCTGTACGAGTCGGGTACGGCGGCCGAGTCGGTGGACGCCCTGCGCGGTCAGGTCGAGCGGCTGGGCAAGGCGTGCGCGGACGCCGGCCGGGACGTCGCCGAGCTGGGCAAGGTCCTGCTCACCGGCTTCACCCCGGAGAAGAACGGGGTGCTCTCCTCCCTGGAGGCCTTCGTGGACTTCGCCGGCACCCACCGCGACCTCGGCTTCACCGAGATCGTGATCCACTGGCCGATCCAGGACTCGGTGTTCGCCGCGGACCGGGACGTCTTCGAGTCGATCGCCACGGAGGCCCTGGCGCGCCTCGGCTGACCGGGTGTCGGATCCGTCAGCGGACGCGGGAGCTCAGCCACGGGGTGAGCGCCATCAGCGGGATGAGCTCCTTGTACGTCGCGCCGCCCGGCACCGGGACGATCAGCCACTGGCCGGGCGGGAAGAACCGTCCCTTCACGTGGGCGAGACCGGTGTGGAGCGCCCGTACGAAGCCGGGGACGGCGTCCCTGGGCACGTCGGCGAACTCGACGCCGTCCACGATGATCCGGGCGTCGTCCTCGGGGTAGAGCTGCACGGAGACGGAGGGCGAGCCGCCGAGCTCGACGTAGGCCTCGTGCGGCAGCGAGCCGTTCTCGTCCAGCACGCGGAAGGCGCCTGCGGCGGTGCGGCGCGAGGTCTGGTCCGCGCCGATGTCGTCGGTCACGGTGATCTCCAGGCCGAACTCCCGGGCGAGGGCGCGGACGGCGTTGACGGCGGCCTGGGTGCTGGGCAGATGCGGGTGCGACATGACCCGATCATGCCCCAGTCGTGCGGGAGGCCCGCGGGGGGACGGGTCCGGGCGGTGGCCGCCCGGTTCAGTCGGGGAAGCGGATGAACTCCGCCGGTACGGCCGCCGTCAGCCAGACCCCGTTGGCGCTGACCCGGAACTCGTGGCCCGCCCGGTGCATCGCCCCCGCGTCCACGCTCAGCACCACCGGCCGGCCCCGTCGCGCCCCGACCCGGGTCGCCGTCTCGCGGTCGGGGGAGAGGTGGACGTCGTGGCGGGCCATGGGCCGCAGGCCCTCCGCCCGGATCGCGGGCAGCCGGTCGGCGACCGTACCGTGGTAGAGGTACGCGGGCGGTTCGGCGGCCGGCAGGTCGAGGTCGACGCTGATCGTGTGGCCCTGGTTGGCCCGGATCCGGGTGCCCTCGACGGCGAACCGCCGCTTGTCGTTGGAGGCGACCACGTGGTCCAGCTCCGCGCGGGAGATCGGGAAGCCGTGGGCGGCCGTGGCGGCGAGCAGCGCGTCGATCTCGGTCCAGCCGTGCGCGTCCAGGACCAGGCCGATCCGCTCCGGCTGGTGCCGCAGGTGTTTCGAGAGGTACTTGGACACCTTCACCGTGCGACGTTCGTCCATCGTTCTTCCCCGTTCAGGTTTGATCCACAGCCAACATGAGTTATCCACAAGCCAGTTGAGGATTCTGTGGACAACTGCCCCGCAGGATCAAGCGGTTTATTGAACAGTGGGGGAATTCAGGGCATTTAGCGTCAATGCGTCCAATGTCCTTTTGTTGACCTCGCGTTCCGCCGCCGCCGTCAGGAACGCCGCGACGGCCTCCGGGCCAACCAACGCCTGTACGGCCCTGATCGTGTCTGCCGGGATCGGCACGGGGCGCGGCTCGTCGTCCCTCGGTGGCGGCCCCTCGGGAGAGAGGTGGATCTGGAGGTGACGGGTCGCCAGGATCCGCATGGCGCGCGCCAGTTCGGCGTCCACCGTCTGCTGGGCGAGCGGGCGGAGCCGCCGCACCATCGTCGCCGCCTCGGCCGCGTCGGAGTCCGTCGGCGGCCGGTGCTCCAGATAGCGGGCGAAGACGTGCTCGGTGGTGAACTCCAGGAAACGGGACGCTATGTGCTCGACCTGCTCCCGAAGTTCCCTCAGATGACCGGTGATCGCGGAGAGCGGCACACCGGCCGCGTGCAACTCCACGGCCACCGCCAGCTCTTGGGGACTGGGCACCAGGTACTCCTCGGCCTCCCGGCCCGGCACCCGCTCCAGGACGCCGAGCTCGACCGCCTCCCGCACGGCGTCCTCGTCCGGGTCGCCGCCGAAGCGGGCGTCGAGCTCCGCGCGGGTGATCCGGGCCGCCTCCTCGTCCGTCCACGGCCCCTGGACCTCCGCGACGAGCCCGAGCACCCCGCCGAGCCCCCGGCCGGTGTCCCAGGCGTC
Source organism: Streptomyces sp. NPDC047974 (assembly GCF_040653375.1). Lineage (NCBI taxonomy): Bacteria > Bacillati > Actinomycetota > Actinomycetes > Kitasatosporales > Streptomycetaceae > Streptomyces > Streptomyces sp. NPDC047974. Next base: position 36,122 of record NZ_JBEZNU010000011.1, on the reverse strand, counting down.
GAGGAGCTCCTTGATCGAGGCCAGCGTGTAGCCCCGGTCCAGGAGGTCGGCGATCTGGCGCAGCCGGGCCAGATGGCTGTCCCCGTACACGTTCGCCCTGCCCCGCCGCTCCGGGCGGGGCAGCAGGCCGCGGTCCTGGTAGGCGCGGATGGTCCGGACCGTGGCCCCGCTGTGATGGGCGAGGTCCTCGATCCGGTACTCCGCTCGCACTGCTGACTGCTCGGACATCCCGCTCCCACCGGCCGATCGTTCCACCCCGCGCGGGGCCCCTGCTGCGAGGGATCGTACGACCGACCGCCCGCCCGGGCCCCCGCCGTTACGCCGGCGGCTGCCAGCGGGCCAGGGCGCGCAGCGCGCCCGGGGCCAGCCGGGAGAGGGCGTGGGCGCCCCGGGCCTCCGGGGTGACCGGCACGACCGCCCGGTCGTGCAGCACCGCGTCGAGGATCGCGTCCGCCACCTTCTCCGGCGGATAGTTCCGCAGGCCGTACAGCCGCGAGGCCTTCTGCTGCCGCCGCTTCTCCTCCGCCGCGTCCGTGACCCCGGCGAAGCGGGCGGTCGCGGTGATGTTGGTGTTGACGATCCCGGGGCAGATCGCGCTCACCCCGATGGAGCGGTCCGCCAGCTCGGCCCGCAGGCACTCGCTGAGCATCAGCACCGCCGCCTTCGAGGTGCTGTACGCCGGCAGCGCCCGCGAGGGCTGGAAGGCCGCCGCCGAGGCGGTGTTGACGATGTGGCCGCCCTGGCCGCGGGCCACCATCTGCGCCCCGAACACCCGGCAACCGTGGATCACGCCCCACAGATTGACGTCCAGGACCCGCTTCCACTCCTCGCCGGTCGTCTCGAAGAAGGAGCCGGTGAGGCCGATGCCCGCGTTGTTGACGAGGACGTCGACGATTCCGTACTCGTCGGCCACTCTGGCCGCCAGCTTCTCCATCGCCTGCTCGTCGGAGACGTCCGCCGCCTCGCCCCACGCCTCCGGGGCGCCGATCAGCCGGGCCATCTCGGCCGTCCTGGCCGCGCCCTCGGCGTCCCGGTCGACCGCGACGACCCGGGCACCGGCCTCCGCGAAGGCGAAGGCGGTGGCCCGCCCGATGCCGCTGGCGGCGCCGGTGACCAGCACCAGCTGGCCGCCGAACCGCTCCGCGTACTCCGGCTTCACGCCGCTCTTCGCGGTCGACTCCGCCACCGGCCGGGGCGCCCGCGTCTCCGGCTCCTCGTGGGTGCGGACGAAGTCCGTGATCCACGCCGCCAGCTGGTCGGGGCGGGTGCGCGGCACCCAGTGCTTCGCGGGCAGGGTGCGCCGGGTGAGCTCCGGCACCCAGGCGCCCAGGTCGTCGTAGAGCCGCTCGGAGAGGAAGGAGTCCCCGGTCGGGGTGATCAGCTGCACGGGCGCGTGCGCGAAGGCGTCGGGGCGGGGCCGGGAGAGGCGCGCCCGGACGTTGTCCCGGTAGAGCCAGGCGCCGGTGGCCGCGTCGTCGGGCAGCGAGGCCGTCGGGTAGTCGCCGGCCGGGACCTTCTCGATCCGCTCCAGGACCTTCGGCCAGCGCTTGCCGAGGGGGCCGCGCCAGGCCATCTCCGGCAGCGCCGGGGTGTGCAGCATGTACACGTACCAGGACTTCGCGCCCTGGCCGAGGAGCTGCCCGACCCGGCGCGGGGTGGGGCGGGTCATCCGGCTCTTGATCCAGTGCCCGAAGTGGTCGAGCGACGGGCCCGACAGGGAGGTGAAGGAGGCGATCCGGCCCTCGGTGCGCGGCACGGTGACGAACTCCCACGACTGCACCGAGCCCCAGTCGTGCCCGACGAGGTGGACCGGCCGGTCAGGGCTGACCGCGTCGGCGACGGCGAGGAAGTCGTCGGTCAGCTTCTCCAGGGTGAAGCCGCCGCGCAGCGGCGCCGGCGCCGTCGAACGGCCGTGGCCCCGCACGTCGTAGAGCACGACGTGGAACTCCTCGGCGAGCCGCGCCGCGACCTCGGACCAGACCTCCTTCGAGTCCGGGTAGCCGTGCACGAGCAGCACCGTCGGCCGGTCGGTGTCGCCGAGCTCGGCGACGCACAGCTCGATCCCGCCCGTACGGACCCGGCGCTCCCGCGCCCCCTTGAGTCCCGCGCCCGCCATCAGACCGCTCCTTCGTTCCACCGCCGCACGTGCGGCAGGTCGTCGTCCAGCCAGAACGCGCTCTGCTCGGGGTCCCTGGAGTCGGTGACGACCAGGATCTCCTCGAACTTCGCGCCCGTCCCCCGGAATCCGAGGTGCGGCTCGACCGCCCAGAGGCCCGGCGTGGGCGGGTGGTCGGAGAACGTGTAGGGGGACCACAGCGGCGACCAGCCGTCCCGGTGGCCGTGCACGGCGTCGCTCAGCAGGCCCTTGAGGGACTGGGTGCCGAAGCCGAACAGGGTGGGGGCGAACCGCCGCTCCTTCACCCGGTCGATCTTGTGGGCGATCACGCCGAAGGGATAGGCCCGGTGCCGGTTGGCGTACCCCTGGCGGACCATGAGCCGGTCCACGTCCTCGTATATCTCGCGCAGGCTGCGGCGCTCGCGCACCTCGCGGAGGATCAGCTCGCGGTGCTCGCGCAGATCGGCGAGGAGCTTGTCGTGCAGCGGATTGAGCCCGAGGCAGCCGCTGTAGCCGACGTCGGCCGTGTACCCCTTGTAGACGGGCGCCATGTCGAGGATGAAGGGCATCCCCGGCTCCAGGCGCTTGTCGGTGGGGAAGAACTGCAGGGGGATCCTGAAGTCGACGAACGCGGTGCGGTCCCCGAACCAGGCGAAGGGGCGGTGGAACCAGTCCTTCACACCGCGCTCGTACAGCCACTCGCGCTGCATCCGCGCCGCCTCGCGCTCGGTCACGCCCGGCCTGAGCTGGGCCGCGACCGCTTCCGCGCAGGCGTAGGAGAGCTGCTGTACTTCCTTGAACCCCCGCAGTTCCGCGGTCAGTTCGCTTGCCACTGCTGAGGTCATGCCACCCGCCCGTCCCGTGTGAGCGCTTGGTCGCCCTACGCGTCCGTAACTTGACACCGATGAATGTGACAATGCTCGGCGGCTACGTCAAGGGGTGTGCACGAGACCCTGTGGAAAACCCCGTCCCCGAGACCGCGGCGACTTTCGTCGCGAACCCTCTCGGGGTTCGTACGCCAGAAGTCGGAGAGGGATCGATCCGTAGGGCTGACGACGGCTGTGGCGCGCGCCACTACCGTCGAAACGTGACTGTGATCGCCACCGAAAGCCTCAGCAAGCGGTTCCCCCGGGTGACCGCTCTCGACCGGCTCTCCCTGGACATCGGGCCCGGTGTGACCGGACTGGTGGGTGCCAACGGAGCCGGCAAGTCCACGATGATCAAGATCCTGCTCGGCCTCTCCCCCGCCACGGAGGGCCGCGCCGAGGTCCTGGGCCTCGACGTCTCGACGCACGGCCCCGAGATCCGCGAGCGCGTCGGGTACATGCCCGAGCACGACTGCCTGCCGCCGGACGTCTCGGCCACCGAGTTCGTCGTCCACATGGCGCGGATGTCCGGCCTGCCGCCGACCGCCGCCCGCGAGCGGACGGCCGACACCCTGCGCCACGTCGGCCTGTACGAGGAGCGCTACCGCCCCATCGGCGGCTACTCGACCGGCATGAAGCAGCGGGTGAAGCTGGCCCAGGCCCTGGTCCACGACCCCAAGCTGGTCCTCCTCGACGAGCCGACCAACGGCCTCGACCCGGTCGGCCGGGACGAGATGCTCGGCCTCATCCGACGCGTCTGGACCGACTTCGGCATCTCCGTGCTCGTCACCTCCCACCTCCTGGGCGAGCTGGAGCGGACCTGCGACCACGTCGTCGTCATCGACGGCGGCAAGCTGCTGAGGTCCAGCTCCACCAGCGACTTCACCCGCACCACCACGACCCTGGCGGTCGAGGTCACCGACTCCGACGCCCACCCGGACGGCACCGCCGCCCTCCGCGCGGCGCTCACCGCCGCCGGCGTCACCCTGCACGCGGGCGTGGAGGACGGCCTGCCCGGCGCCGGCCACATCCTCCTCCTGGAGGCCCCCGGCGAGGAGACGTACGACCTGGTGCGCGACACCGTCGCCGGCCTCGGGCTCGGCCTGGTCCGCATGGAGCAGCGCCGCCACCACATCGCCGAGGTCTTCCGTCCCGAGGCAGCCGCGCAGCACGAGGAGGTCAAGGCCCGATGAGCACCCCCGCCCCCGGGGCCGCCCCCGACACCACCCGGATCCACAACATCGGATACCGGTCCTACGACGGCCCGAGGCTCGGCCGCTCCTACGCCCGCCGCTCGCTCTTCTCGCAGTCCCTGCGCGGGGCGTACGGCCTGGGCCGCAGCGCCAAGTCGAAGGTGCTGCCGATGCTGCTCTTCGGCGTGATGTGCGTGCCGGCGCTGATCGTCACCGCGATCGCGGTGTACATGAAGAACGAGAAGCACATCATGGAGTACACCCAGTACGCGGTCTACCTCCAGCTCGTCATCGCCGTCTACCTGGCGTCCCAGGCCCCGCAGTCGGTCTCCCGCGACCTCAGGTTCCGGACGGTCCCGCTGTACTTCTCCCGCCCCATCGAGCGCGCCGACTACGTGCTCGCCAAGTACGGGGCGATGGCCTCGGCGCTCTTCATCCTCACCGCCAGCCCGCTGCTCATCATGTGGATCGGTTCGATGCTGGCCAAGATGGACTTCGCCGAGCAGGCCAAGCTGTTCGGCCAGGGCCTCGTCTCCGTCGCGCTCCTGTCGGTGCTGTTCGCCGGCCTCGGCCTGGTCATGGCCGCGCTCACCCCGCGCCGCGGCTTCGGCGTCGCCGCCGTGATCGCCGTCCTCACCATCACCTACGGCGCGGTCTCCACCCTCCAGGGCATCTCCTACGCCACCGAGAACACCGGAGCCATCCCGTGGCTCGGCCTCTTCTCGCCCCTCACCCTGATCATCGGCCTGCAGAACGCCTTCCTCGGCGCGCCCGCCTCCTTCCCCGGCGAGGTACCGGTCGGGACCGGAGCCGGCGTGGTCTACCTCGTGGTGGTCCTCGGCCTCATCGCCGGCTGCTACGGCATCCTGATGGCCCGCTACCGGAAGGTCGGCCTGTGAGTACTCTGCACATCGACCACGTCTCCCGCTGGTTCGGCAACGTCGTCGCCGTCAACGACGTCACGATGTCGATCGAACCCGGCGTGACCGGCCTCCTCGGCCCCAACGGCGCCGGGAAGTCCACGCTCATCAACATGATGGGCGGCTTCCTCGACCCCTCCACGGGCAGCGTGACCCTGGACGGCGAGCCGGTCTGGCGCAACGAGTCGGTCTACCGCTCCATCGGCGTCGTCCCCGAGCGGGAGGCGATGTACGACTTCCTCACCGGCCGCGAGTTCGTGGTGGCCAACGCGGAACTCCAGGGCCTCGGTGCCGCGGAGGCCCGGAAGGCCCTCGCGACCGTCGAGATGGAGCACGCGCAGGACCGGAAGATCGCCACGTACAGCAAGGGCATGCGGCAGCGCGTGAAGATGGCCTCGGCCCTCGTCCACGAGCCGTCCGTGCTGCTGCTCGACGAGCCGTTCAACGGCATGGACCCGCGCCAGCGGATGCAGCTCATGGAGCTGCTGCGCCGGATGGGCGCCGAGGGCCGCACGGTCCTGTTCTCCTCGCACATCCTGGAGGAGGTCGAGCAGCTCGCCTCGCACATCGAGGTGATCGTCGCCGGCCGGCACGCCGCCTCCGGCGACTTCCGCCGGATCCGCCGCCTCATGACCGACCGGCCGCACCGCTATCTGGTCCGCTCCAGCGACGACCGGGCGCTCGCCGCCGCGCTGATCGCCGACCCGTCCACGGCCGGCATCGAGGTCGACGAGGTGGAGGGCGGACTGCGGATCCAGGCAGTCGACTTCGGACGGTTCACCGAGCTGCTGCCGCAGGTGGCACGCGCGCGTGGGATCCGGCTGCTGACGGTCTCGCCGTCCGACGAGTCCCTCGAATCCGTCTTCTCGTATCTCGTCGCGGCCTGAAAGGAGCACGACCCCGATGTACGACCCCACGGTCGCCCGGCTCACCTACCGGGCCCTCCTCGGCCGCCGCCGGGCGGCGATCCTCTTCCTGCTGCCCGGGCTGCTCCTGCTCATCGCCACGGCCGTCCGCGTCATCAACGGCGCGGACGACCAGGTCGCGGCCGACCTCCTCGGAGGCTTCGCGCTCGCCACGATGGTGCCGCTGATCGGCGTCATCGCGGGCACGGGCGCGATCGGCCCGGAGATCGACGACGGCTCCATCGTCTATCTGCTCTCCAAGCCGGTGAAGCGCCCGACGATCATCATGACCAAGCTGATCGTGGCCATCGCCGTGACCATGGCCTTCTCGGCCGTGCCCACCCTGATCGCCGGCTTCATCCTGAACGGGAACGGCCAGCAGGTCGCCGTCGCCTACACGGTCGCCGCGCTCGTCGCCTCCATCGCCTACAGCGCGCTGTTCCTGCTGCTCGGCACGATCAGCCGGCACGCCGTGGTCATCGGCCTCGTCTACGCCCTGGTCTGGGAGGCGCTCTTCGGCTCCCTGATCGCCGGCGCCCGCACGCTCAGCGTCCAGCAGTGGGCGCTGGCGCTCGCCGAGAAGGTCACCGGCGACGGGCTGATCAGCTCGGACGTGGCCCTGCCGACGGCGACGGTCCTCCTGGTCGCCGTCACCCTCGGCGCCACCTGGTTCGCCGGCCACAAGCTGCGCACGCTGACACTGGCCGGCGAGGAGTAGACGCCCTCCGGACGGAGCGTCAGACGGTACGGTCGCGGGCGGCGAGCAGGCCGACGCCCGCGGCCGCCGCGCACACCCCGAGGACCAGCGCGATCGGCACCGTCCACGAGCCGGTCGCCTGGTGCAGGGCCCCGGCCGCGAGCGGCCCGGCGGCCGCCAGCAGATAGCCGACCGTCTGCGCCATCCCGGAGAGCCGGGCGGCCGTCGGGGCGTCCCCGGTCCGCAGCACGATCAGGGTCAGGGCCAGTCCCAGGGCGCCGCCCTGACCGATGCCGAGGACCGCGGCCCAGAGCCAGGCACCCTCGGCCGGGGCGACGAGCAGCCCCGCGTACCCGGCCGCGACCATCGCCGTCACCAGCACCACCAGCGGGCGCTGGCTGCGCCTGCGGCCCGCGAGCAGCGGCACCACGAAGGCCCCGGCGACCTGGATCAGGTTGTTGAAGGCGAAGACCACGCCGGCCTCGGAGCGGCTCATCCCGTGGTCGGTGAAGATCGTCGGCATCCAGGCGATGAGCACGTACGACCAGAGCGACTGCAGGCCCATGAAGAGGGTCACCTGCCAGGCGAGCGCCGAGTGCCACACGCGCGTGGGCGCCGCGCCGGGGGCGGGGGCGGCCCGTACCTCGTGCCCGGTACGGCCCCGGGCGATCAGCACCTGCGGCAGCCAGCCCACCGCCGCCACGACGGCGAGCAGCGACCAGAAGCCGAGCGAGCCCTGCCAGCCGCCGCCGAGGGCCTCCTCCAGGGGCACGGCCGCCGCCGCGGCGACCGTGGCTCCGGCGACCATCGCCCCCGTGTAGACGGAGGTCATCGCGGCCGCCCGGTGCGGGAAGTCCCGCTTGACGATCCCGGGCATCAGCACGTTGAGCAGGGCGATCGCGGTGCCGACGAGGACTCCGCCGCCGTACAGCGCCAGGACCGACGGCAGCAGGCGCGCCAGGATGCCGACGGCGAGCAGCAGCAGCGCGGCGAGGACCGTCCGCTCGGCGCCGAAGCGGCGGCCGAGCCACGGGGCGACGAGCGCGCCGAGCCCCAGGAAGAGCACCGGGATCGAGGTGATGAGGGAGCCGGCCGTGGACGACAGGTCGAACTTCTCGGCGATCTCACCGACCAGCGGCGCCACGCTCGCCAGCGCGACCCGCATGTTGAGCGAGGCGAGCACGATGCCGACCAGCAGCAGCACCGGATGGGCGAGCAGCGCCCGCCGGGCGGCCGCCCCCGCCGCCGAGGGCCGTACGTCCGCCTCGGCGTCGACGAGCACGCGCGCGTGGTCCGTCTCCGTGCCCCTCATGCCCGCGTCCCGTCGGCGCGCTCCGCCATGAGCGCCGCCACGGTCTCCGCCGGTATCCGCAGCAGCTCGCGGGCCTGACGTTCGGCGGCGTCCGCGTCGCCCGCCTCGACGGCGGCGATCAGGGCCTCGTGGGCGTCGATGTCGACCGGCGGCATCGCGCGGTCGCCGAGCGCCTCCACCAGCACCTCGTGGACCTGGGTGGAGAAGAAGCGGTAGACCTCGATGAAGGCGGCGTTGTGGGTGGCGCCGACCACGGCGAGGTGGAAGGCGAGGTCGGCGTCGGCGTCCCGGTCGCCCTCCTCGCGCAGGGTGGTCAGGGAGGCCCGCAGCCGCAGCAGGTCGTGGGTGTCCCGCCGCTCCGCCGCCAGCCTGGCCGCCTCCGCCTCCAGGGCGGTCCGCAGCTCCAGCACGTCCCGGGCGCCCGCGTGCCGGACTCCGCGCAGGACCGCGGCCGGGTCGGCGGTGGAGCGGACGAAGGTGCCGTTGCCCTGCCGGGACTCCAGGAGCCCGGCGTGGACGAGGACCCGGATCGCCTCGCGGACGGTGTTGCGGCCGACGCCGAGCTGCTGGGCGAGCTCGTGCTCGGTGGGGATGCGGTCGCCGACCGACCACTCGCCCTCGGCGAGCTGCGCCCGCAGCTGCTCCACCGCGGAGTCCACCAGCGAGGTCCGCCCCGCCGCTCTCAGTGCCGCCATCCGTCCCGTACCTCCCGATCCGATCGATCACCCGGTTGCCCAGTCATCCTACAACTCGTCCACAGGTGTGGCGGATCTCCCCGGCCGCTCCACGGAGACCGGACTACTGTGGGCTCGTACGTGCACCGAACACCCTCATCACCCTCGGGAGTCAGTCATGTCAGACCGCTTCGACGTCGTCGTACTCGGAGCTGGCCCCGGCGGCTACGTCGCCGCCATCCGCGCCGCCCAGCTGGGCAAGCGGGTCGCGGTCGTCGAGGAGAAGTACTGGGGCGGTGTCTGCCTGAACGTCGGCTGCATCCCCACCAAGGCGCTGCTCCGCAACGCCGAACTGGCGCACATCTTCAACCACGAGGCCAAGACCTTCGGCATCAAGGTCGACGGCTCGGTGACCTTCGACTACGGCGACGCCTACCGCCGCAGCCGCTCGGTCGCGGACGGCCGCGTCAAGGGCGTCCACTTCCTGATGAAGAAGAACGGCATCACGGAGTTCGACGGCCGGGGCACCTTCCTCGACGCGCACACCCTCCAGGTGGCGAAGGCCGACGGCACGACGCAGACGATCACCTTCGACAACTGCATCATCGCCACCGGCGCCAGCCCGCGTCTGCTGCCCGGCACCGCGCTGAGCGACCGCGTCGTCTCGTACGAGCAGCAGATCCTCGCCGAGGACGCCCCGAAGTCGATCATCATCGCCGGCGCCGGCGCGATCGGCATCGAGTTCGCGTACGTGCTCAACAACTACGGCACCAAGGTCACCATCGTCGAGTTCCTCGACCGGATGGCCCCGCTGGAGGACGAGGAGGTGTCGAAGGAGCTGGCGAAGCAGTACCGCAAGCTCGGCATCGACGTCCTCACCTCGACCCGCGTGGACGCCATCGACGAGTCCGGCCCGCAGGTCCGCGTCACCGTCACCGGCAAGGACGGCGCGAGCAAGGTCCTGGAGGCCGACAAGGTCCTCCAGGCCATCGGCTTCGCGCCGAACGTCACCGGCTACGGCCTGGAGGCCGCCGGTGTCGCCCTCACCGAGCGCGGCGCCATCGACGTGGACGGCCGCAGCCGCACCTCGGTCCCGCACATCTACGCCATCGGCGACGTCACCGCGAAGCTGATGCTCGCGCACACCGCCGAGGCCATGGGCGTCATCGCCGCCGAGACCATCGCGGGCGCCGAGACCATGGAGCTCGACTACGCGATGATCCCGCGCGCGACCTACTGCCAGCCGCAGATCGCGAGCTTCGGCTACACCGAGGCGCAGGCCCGCGAGAAGGGCTACGACGTCAAGGTCGCCAAGTTCCCCTTCATGGCGAACGGCAAGGCGCACGGCCTCGGCGACTCCACCGGCTTCGTCAAGATCGTCGCCGACGCCAAGTACGGCGAGATCGTCGGTGCCCACCTGATCGGCCCGGACGTCACCGAGCTGCTGCCCGAGCTGACCCTGGCCCAGCAGTGGGACCTCACCGTCCACGAGGTCGCGCGGAACGTCCACGCCCACCCGACCCTGGGCGAGGCCGTCAAGGAAGCCGTCCACGGCATCGCCGGCCACATGATCAACTTCTGAGGTCCCGCCGGGCCTCACGGGGCCCCACGGCTTCAGGTGATAGGCACTGACGGGTGCCGAGCGAAACCACTCCGGGTGGCGAACCATCCCGACCGATCAGGTCGTGGGTGCGTTCGTCACCCGGTACGCATCTCTGGCTCGCGGTCATCGCGACCACCAGCCTCGTCCTCGCCCTCTCGCCCGACGGCTTCGAGACCTATCTGCTGCACCGCAACAGCAGCAACCTCTACCAGCTCGCCCGCCACCCGGTCCGCGCGCTGCTCGGCAGCGCCTTCTGGATCCAGGACCCGGCCGCGCTGGTCTTCTACGCGATCCTCTTCGAGCTCTTCCACGCGCCCGTGGAGCGCTGGCTGGGTACGCCGAAGTGGCTCTTCACGGTGGCCACCGCCCACATCGCCGCCACCCTCGTCAGCCAGCAGGTCGTCCTCTACGCGATCACCCACCACGACGTGCCGCGGAGCATGGCGCACGTCGTCGACATCGGCGTCAGCTACGGCCTCGCCGCCTCCGCGGGGATCCTCGCCTACCGCATCGCCCGGCCCTGGCGATGGCTCTACCTGGCCGCCGCGGTGGCCTTCTTCCTCGTCCCGCTGCTCACGGACCGCACCTTCACCGACCTCGGGCACGCCCTCTCGCTCGCCATCGGCCTCGCCTGCTACCCGCTCACCCGGCATCCGGCGCACGGAAAACCGTTCGCGACCGAACGGCCTCCCGGCGCACACTAGTTGTGCGGGGGAAACGGGGGATCCCCCGGTGGCGGCCGCTTCGAGCGCGTGGATCTCCGGTCCGCGCGGGCCGCGACCGACGAAGGCCCGCTCCCTTGGGGGAGCGGGCCTTCGCACGGAATTCCCGGCGGTACGGGACGCGGGTCAGAGCGCCAGCAGACGCTCCAGGACGACCGCGATGCCGTCCTCCTCGTTGGAGTCGGTCACCTCGTCCGCGACCGCCCTCAGTTCCTCGTGCGCGTTGCCCATCGCGACCCCGCGCGCGGCCCAGCCGAACATCGGGATGTCGTTGGGCATGTCGCCGAAGGCGATGGTCTCCGCCGCCTTCACGCCCAGCCGGCGCGCCGCCAGCGAGAGGCCGGTGGCCTTGCTCAGGCCGAGTGGAAGGATCTCCACGATCCCCGGGCCCGCCATGACCACGTCGACGAGGCCGCCGACGGTGGCGCGCGCGACGGCGGTCAGCTCGTCGTCGCTCAGCGTCGGGTGCTGGAGGTAGAGCTTGGTGAGCGGCGCCGCCCACACCTCGGCCGGGTCCTCGTACGACACGAAGGGCAGCGGGCCCTCCTGGGCCCGGTAGCCGGGGCCCACCAGGACCTCGCCCTCCAGGCCGTCCCGGCTCGCGGCCAGCGCCAGCGGGCCGATCTCCGCCTCGATCTTGGACAGGGCGAGCCCGGCGAGCTGCCGGTCCAGGGTGAGGGAGGTCAGCAGCCGGTGCTCGCCGGCGTGGTAGACCTGCGCGCCCTGGCCGCACACCGCGATCCCCTCGTAGCCGAGGTCGTCGAGGATGTGCCGGGTCCAGGGCACCGCCCGGCCGGTGACGACGATGTGCGCGGCGCCCGCCGCCGTCACCGCGGCGAGTGCCTCCCGGGTGCGGTCCGAGACGGACTCGTCGGCCCGCAGCAGCGTGCCGTCGAGGTCCGTCGCGACCAGGCGGTAGGGGAAGGCGCTCACTTGGCGATCGGCTCCAGGACCTCGCGCCCGCCCAGGTACGGCCGGAGGGCCTCCGGGACGCGCACCGAACCGTCGGCGAGCTGGTGGTTCTCCAGGATGGCGACGATGGTGCGCGGGACGGCGCACAGCGTGCCGTTCAGCGTGGCGAGCGGCTGGACGGTCTTCTTGCCGCCCTGCTCCTCGCGCATGCGGACCGACAGGCGGCGGGCCTGGAAGCTGTCGCAGTTGGACGCCGAGGTCAGCTCGCGGTACTTGCCCTGGGTCGGGATCCACGCCTCGCAGTCGAACTTGCGGGAGGCGGAGGCGCCGAGGTCGCCGGTGGCGACGTCGATCACCTGGAAGGGCAGCTCCAGGGAGGTGAGCCACTGCTTCTCCCAGTCCAGGAGCCGCTTGTGCTCGTTCTCCGCGTCCTCGGGCGCGACGTACGAGAACATCTCGACCTTGTCGAACTGGTGGACGCGGAAGATGCCGCGGGTGTCCTTGCCGTACGTGCCGGCCTCGCGGCGGAAGCAGGGCGAGAAGCCCGCGTACCGCAGCGGCAGCTTGTCGGCGTCGATGATCTCGTCCATGTGGTACGCGGCGAGCGGGACCTCGGAGGTGCCGACCAGGTAGTAGTCGTCCTTCTCCAGGTGGTACACGTTCTCCGCGGCCTGGCCGAGGAAGCCGGTGCCCTCCATGGCGCGCGGGCGGACCAGCGCGGGGGTGAGCATCGGGATGAAGCCGGCCTCGGTGGCCTGCGCGATGGCGGCGTTGACCAGCGCGAGCTCCAGGAGCGCGCCGACGCCGGTCAGGTAGTAGAAGCGCGAGCCGGAGACCTTGGCGCCGCGCTCGACGTCGATGGCGCCGAGCGCCTCGCCGAGCTCCAGGTGGTCCTTGGGCTCGAAGCCCTCGGCGGCGAAGTCGCGGATGGTGCCGTGCGTCTCCAGGACGACGAAGTCCTCCTCGCCGCCGACCGGCACGTCCTCGTGGACGATGTTGCCGAGCCGGAGGAGGAGCGCACGGGCCGTCTCGTCGGCCTCGTTCTGCTCGGCCTCGGCGGCCTTGACGTCGGTCTTGAGCTGTTCGGCGCGCTGGAGGAGCTCGGCGCGCTCCTCGGGCGTGGCCTTGGGGATCAGCTTTCCGAGCGACTTCTGCTCGGAGCGGAGCTCGTCGAAGCGGACGCCGGACGACCTGCGCCGCTCATCGGCGGAGAGCAGGGCGTCGACGAGGCCGACGTCCTCTCCACGGGCGCGCTGGGAGGCGCGAACACGGTCGGGGTCCTCACGGAGCAGGCGAAGGTCAATCACCCCACCAGGCTACCGGTGTGCGCTCGCGCGCCCTCACCGGATTAAGGAGGGCGTGTTGGTATGCCCGAATTGGGGTTCTTGTTGGGGTCCGGGGAATTCCAGGGAATCAAGTTATCCACAGGGTGTGAGGAAGTTCTGTGGATTCCGGGTCCGCCACCTCTGAATTGCGTGATCAAACACGATTCCCGCACTCATTTCGAGGGGAATCGCTCGCTCCGGAGGGTGAGTGGGGTGGGCCTGCTCTGACGCGGACGGCCATGGGCCCTGTGGATGGAGGTCGTGCGCGCGAGGGGTGACGGGGGTGATTTGTCGACCTTGTCGGGGGCGGGTGTCGACTTGTCCCCAGCCTGCCTGCCAGGCCTGTGGATAACTGATGTGGGAAACCGAAAAATATGCAGGTAGGACTAACGATGCCTGCCTGTGGACGAACGAACGCACGAACCGCGCCGCTCGGTCACTATCGCGGTCAGGCCCTGCCGTCCTGGGCCCTCGCCAGCCAGTCGGAGGCAGCCGTGAACTCCTCGTCCGAGGTCCCCCGCCGCAGCGGCCTGACGTCTGCGCGGGACGCACCCGCCCGCGGATACGAACCGAGGAAGCGCACCTGCGGGCAGATCCGCTTCAGACCCATCAGCGCCTCGGCGACCCGCCGGTCCGAGACATGGCCCTCGGCGTCCACGGCGAAGCAGTAGTTCCCGATCCCCGCCCCCGTCGGCCGGGACTGGATCAGCATCAGGTTCACCCCACGCACCGCGAACTCCTGCAGGAGTTCCAGAAGGGCACCCGGATGATCGTCACCCAGCCACAGCACCACCGAGGTCTTGTCCGCGCCGGTCGGCGCCGCAGGCCGGGCCGGCCGGCCCACGAGCACGAAGCGCGTCTCCGCGTTCTCCGCGTCGTGGATCTCCTTGACCAGTGCCTCCAGGCCGTACGTCGCCGCCGCGAACTCACCCGCGAAGGCCGCGTCGAACCGCCCCTCCTGCACCAGCCGGGCGCCGTCCGCGTTGGACGCCGCCGACTCCCACACCGCCTCCGGGAGGTGCTTGCGCAGCCAGTTGCGCACCTGCGGCTGGGCCACCGGATGGCCCGTCACCGTCTTGATGTCCGACAGCGCGGTCCCGGGGCGCACGAGCAGCGCGAAGGTGATCGGCAGCAGCACCTCGCGGTAGATCATCAGCGGCTCGCCGGAGGCCAGCTCGTCGAGGGTCGCCGTCACCCCGCCCTCGACCGAGTTCTCGATCGGGACGAGCGCGGCGGCCGCCTCCCCGTTCCGTACGGCGTCGAGCGCGGCCGGGACCGAGACCATGGGGACGAGTTCCCGCGTGGCCGCCTCGGGCAGGCTCCGCAGCGCGGCCTCCGTGAACGTGCCTTCGGGACCGAGGTAGGTGTACCGGGTGGCGGACATACCGTCACCCTAATGCGCCCCGGCCCCGTGGCCCGCCCCGTCTCAGCCCTCGACCCGCCCCCGGCCCGGGCCCCCCGACCGCGCCGGGAGCCGGCCCCCGGGCAGCCTCGGCCGGCCTCCGGGTCTCGGCCGGCCCCCGGGTCTCGTCCGGTCTCCGGGTCTCGGCCGGTCTCAGGACTCCAGCAGCCGCTGGCCGACGTACTCGCCCTCGGCGGCCCCGCCCGGCACGGCGAAGAGACCGCTCGACTCGTGCCGGATGAAGGCCGACAGCGCGTCGCCCCGGTCGAGCTTCCGCTGCACCGGCACGAAGCCGCGCAGCGGGTCGGCCTGCCAGCAGATGAAGAGGAGCCCGGCGTCCGGGGTGCCGTCCGCGCCGATCCCGTCGTGGAAGGAGAAGGGCCGGCGCAGCATCGCCGCACCGCCGTTCTGTTCGGGGGCGGAGATCCGGGCGTGGGCATTGCCGGGGATGACCGGCTTCCCGTCCGGGCCCAGCTTGTCCAGGTCCGGCGCGGTGGTCTCCGAACCGCCCGAGAGCGGTGCCCCGTCCGCCTTGCGGCGGCCGATGACCTGCTCCTGCTTCTCCCGCGCCAGCCGCTCCCAGTCGTCCAGGAGCATCCGGATCCGCCGCACGACCGCGTAGGAGCCGCCCGCCATCCAGTCCTGGGCGCCCGTCGCCCCGGCCGGGACGAAGATCCGCCGGTCGAAGTCGGGGTCGGTGGTCTTCGGGTTGTTCGTGCCGTCGACCTGCCCCATCAGGTTCCGGGCCGTCATCGGGCGCGCGGTCGCCCCCGCCGAGCGGTTGAAGCCGTTCATCTGCCAGCGGACCCGGGCCGCGTCCCCGGCGTCCTTCTGGAGCGCGCGCAGCGCGTGGAAGGCGACCAGGGCGTCGTCCGCGCCGATCTGCACCCACAGATCGCCCTCCGAGCGCTTCGGGTCGACCGCGTCGGAGGAGAAGGCGGGCAGCGGTTCGAGCTGCGCCGGGCGCCGGGCGGCGAGGCCGGTCCGGTCGAAGAAGGTGCGGCCGAAGCCGAAGGTGACCGTGAGGGAGGACGGGCCCGCGTCCAGCGCGATCCCGGTGTCCTCGGCCGGGGCTTCCCCGGCCATCAGCGTCCGCGCCGTCGCCGACCAGCGGCGCAGCAGCGCGGCGGCCTCCCTGCGGCCCGCGCCCGGCGCGAGGTCGAAGGCGACCAGGTGGCCCCGCGACTGGAGCGGGGTGGTGATCCCGGGCTGATGGCGCCCGTGGAACCCCACCTCGGTGGCCCCCACCGAGGTGAGGGCGCCGGAGCCGCCGGCCCCGGGCGTGGCGGTGCCGTCCTCCGAGACGGCCGCCGCGATCCCGGCACCGCCCGCGGCGCCGATCACCAGGCCGGCCGCGCCCGCCGCGCCGACGGTGCCGAGCAGCCGGCGCCGGGAGATGTCGAGGTGGCCCCCGTCGGGGGCGGAGGCGGGGGTGCCGTCGGGCGTGGCGCCGGTCACGGGGTTGCTCACGGTCATTCAGCCGATCTTGACGTTCTTCTCGATGGTGGTCTGGTCGATGTCGGAGGTGCGGACCGTCACCTGGATCCGCCATTCGCCGGGGAGCGGGAGCTGGACGCCGCTCGCGCTCCAGTGCCCGGTCTGGATCCGGTCGGGGGCGACGGGAAGCGGACCGACCCCCTTCTCCTCCAGGGTGAGGTTCACCTTGATCTCGGGGACGTCCAGCGGCTTGCCGTTGGGGCGCTCCACATAGAGGTGCAGGGCGTTGGCGCCGGTG
Organism: Streptomyces sp. NPDC047974; assembly: GCF_040653375.1. Lineage (NCBI taxonomy): Bacteria > Bacillati > Actinomycetota > Actinomycetes > Kitasatosporales > Streptomycetaceae > Streptomyces > Streptomyces sp. NPDC047974. Next base: position 19,740 of record NZ_JBEZNU010000011.1, on the reverse strand, counting down.
CGGCCCGGGTCGAGGCTGAGCCGGACGACGCCCTTGCCGTCCACGCCGCCGGTGTCGAAGGGGAGGCGGATGTCGACCGGGCGGTCGGGCACCGCGGCCGATCCGGCCGTCGTCCCGCCGTTCCGGGCGGCCTCCTCCTCGGTGCGGCCCGGCTCGGTGGAGGTGAGGACGGTGGTCACGGCGAGCAGGACGACGGCCACGGCGGCCTCGGTCAGCACCGAGCGGCGCAGGCCGGTCCGCTCGGGATCCGCGTCCCGCGCCTTCTTCCGGCGCGCGGTGGCCATGGCGGCCCGCTGGCGGGCGAGCTGGGCGGCCCGCTCGGGATCGGGCTCGTCCCCGGGAGCGGACTCCGCCGTGTCCGTCCCCTCCCGAAGGCCTTCTCCCTCGGGCTCTCCTCCCTCGCGCTCTCCCTCGAGCTCCTTCTCCGGCCCACCCTCAAGCCCGTCCTCAAGCCCGTCCTCAAGCCCGTCCTCGGGCTCCTCCTGAAGGTCCTTCTCAAGCTCCTTCTCACGCTCCTCTTCCTCGGTCTCCGACGCCGTTCGTTCCGCCAGGCGTCGGGTCCAGCGGCGGGATATCCAGGCGATGCCGACGAGTACGGCCATCAGGCCGATCTTCACCAGGAGCAGCTGCCCGTACCGTGTGCCGGTGAGGGCGGACCAGGAGCCGACCTGGCGCCAGGACTGGTAGAGGCCGGTGGCCACCAGGGCGGCGACCGAGACGAAGGCGACCCGGGAGAAGCGCTCGACGGCCGCGCGTTCCACGGAGGGCGCCCGGTAGAGGGCGACCAGCAGGGTGGTGAGCCCGCCGAGCCAGGCGGCGACCGCCAGGAGGTGCAGGATGTCGACGGGCATGGCGATGCCGGGCTGGATGCCGGTGGAGGCGTGTTCGGCGAGCGCCCAGGTGCCGGCGATGCCCGCGGCGACCACGGTGCCGCCGAGGCCCAGGCCGAAGGCGAGGTCCTTGCGCTCCTTGGGGTCGGTGCGCCGGGCGTACGCGCCGAACAGGACGGCGACGAAGAGCGCGGCCGCTCCGAGCAGCAGCAGCCGGGAGGTGAGCGCGGCGCCGGTCTTGGTCTGGAGCACGGCCTGGAGCCCGGCCAGGTCGAAGACGTCGGCGAGCTTGCCGGAGCCGGTGTACGGGCCGCGCAGCAGCAGCATGACCAGGGTGGCGCCGGTGAGGGTCAGCCAGCCCCTGACCACGGTCCGCTGCACGGGCCGGACGCCCGCGCCGCGCGGCCAGCACAGCAGCACGAAGGCGCCGCCGCCGACGAGGACGGCGAAGCCGGCGTACGACAGATAGCGCGCGATCCCGTAGAGGGCGCCGACGACCCCGCCGCCGGCCGTCTGCTCGGGCAGCGCGACCGAGGTGGCGGAGGGGGCGCCGATGGAGAAGGTGAAGGCCCCGGCGATCGGGTGGCTGTCGGCGGAGACGGTCTGCCAGGCGACGGTGTAGGTGCCGTCCGGCAGACCGGCCCGCAGGGCCACGCCGTACTTGACGACGGCGCCGCTGCACAGGTCGATGATCTCGCCGGTGTCGGCGCGCCGGCCCGAGGGGTCGAGGACCCGGATCGAGTCGGCGCTCATCGCGACCTGTTCCGAGAAGGTGAGGCCGACCTCCTTGGGGGCGGTGGCGACCACCGCCCCGTCGCCGGGGTCGCTCCCGGTCAGCGCCGCGTGCGCGGAGGCGGGGGCGGCGCCGGCGAGGAGCACGCCCAGGAGCGCGGCCGCGAGTACGAGCAGCCGGGCCAGGGCGGTACCGAGGCGGGGGGCGGTGGGTGTCGTCACTGTGTCACTCCGTCAACGAGCTCAGTGCTGCTGCGGGTTGTGGTTGGTGGCCTCGACGGGCAGCTCGACCGTGATCGGGTCCGCCTTCTCGAAGTGCAGCTCGACGCTGACCTTCTCGCCCTGCTTCGGCTTCTTCTTCAGCTCCATGAACATGAGGTGGTTGCCGCCCCGGGCCAGCTTCAGCTCCCCGTTGGCCGGGATGTCGAAGGCCTTCACCATCTGCATCTTCTGGTTCTTCGTCTCGTGCATCGTGACGTCGTCGGAGAGCGGGCTGGTGACCGAGGTGAGCTTGTCGGCGGTGTCGCCGGTGTTCTCGATGGTGAGGAAGCCGCCGGCCATGTCCATCATGGGCTGGGGCATGTAGGCGCCGCTGACCTTCAGCTCGGGCTTTCCGCTGTCGGACGAACACCCGGTGAGCGCGAGCGCGGCGGCGAGCGCCACGGAGGCGGACAGGGCGGTGGTGCGGCGGTTCACGGGTTCTCTCCCTTGATGATCTTCGGCAGGTCCTTGGCGTAGTCGTCGACGGTGGCGTCCTCCCCGTACAGGACATAGCCCTGGTCGGTGGTGGGGGAGAAGGCGACGACCTGGGCGCCGTGCATGGAGACGACGGTGCCGTCCTTCTCCTTCTTCGGCGGGTCGATGCCGATGCCGATCGAGCGGGCGCCCGCCTGGATCGTCGCGAAATCGCCGGTGAGGCCGGTGAAGGACGGGTCGCCGAAGCCCGGCAGCCACTTGGCCAGCGAGGGGGCCGTGTCCCGCTCGGGGTCGGTGGTGACGAAGACGACCTGGAGCTTGTCCTGGTCGGCCTTGGGGAGCTGCTTCTTGGCGATGGCGATGTTGCTCATCGTCAGCGGGCACACGTCGGGGCAGTTGGTGTAGCCGAAGTAGATGAGCGTCGGCTTGCCCTTGGTGCGCTCGCGCAGGTCGTAGCGCTCGCCCTTGGTGTCGGTGAGGACGAGGTCGGGCTTGGTGAAGGGCCGGTCGAGGACGGTCGCGGCCCGGGTCTTCTCGGTGACGCCCTCGATCAGGGCGACGCCGGAGGAGGCGGTGTCCTTCTTGTCGTCGCCGCCGAGGCCGACCGCGGCGGTGATGCCGAGGGCGGCGACGATCGCGACGGCCGCGATGATCAGCGGGGTGCGCCGTCCGGGGCGGCCTGTGGTGCCGTCCCCGCCGCTCTGCGACGGGGACGTCTTCTCTGTGGACATGCGGTGAGTGTCTTTCGGAGTGCGGGAGGTGCGGGACGTGCGGCTCTCACCGGGCGCCGGGAGCGCCTGGTGCGCCGGGCACACCAGGCGTACCAGGTGTGCCGCGGCGGGCCGGGTATGCCGACCGGGGTGAGCGTCAGGCCGAGCGGCGGCGGCCGGCGAGGACGCCGAAGGCGACGCCGGCGATGCCGACGAGGATGCCGATGACGCCGAGGACACGGGCCGTGGTGTCGCTGGAGGAGGCGGACGCGGTCTCGGTGTGGTCACCGGCCCCGGCGTCGTGACCGGCCTTCGCGTCCGTCGCGGCGGAGGCCGAGGCGGTGGGCGTGGCGCCGCCGCCGTGGTGGTCGGCGCCGGCGGCCGAGAGCTTCAGGACCGGGGCCGGGTTCTGCGGCTCCTCGGAGCCCTTCTGCTCCTCGATCCAGCGCACGACCTCGTCGTTGTCGTAGGTCTGGACGGCCTTGAGGACGAGCTGGTCGACGTCCTCCGGCAGCTGGCCGAGGGAGAGCGGGAACTGCTGGAACTGGCCGGGGCCGATCTTCGAGCCGTCCGCGGTCCAGGTCACCTTGGAGACGGCCTCGTTGATCTGCTTGCCGTGCAGCGTCAGCGGCTTGTCCAGCTTGGACTTGGTGACCTCGGCCTTCCAGCCGGGGACCGGCTGCGGCATGACGGAGGCGAGCGGGTGGTCGAGCGGGAAGTTGACCTCCAGCTTCACGGTGGAGGCGTTGTCGCGCTCGTTCGGGACCTTGATGTTCACGGTCGCGTAGCCGCCCTTGGCGGCCTCGCCCTGCGGCTGCACGCTCACATGGGCGAAGGCCGTGCCCGACAGGAGGACGACGGAGGCGGCGGCGGTGCCGGCGGCGGCGAGGACGACGCGGGACAGGTTCATGGAAGACACTCCGGCTCGGTGAAGGGACCCGTGGCGGGCCCGCGAGAGGGAAGGCGGTCCGGTCCGGCGGCCCGCGGCGCCACGGGTGGACCCGGGCGGAGGGGCGCGGACGGGCGCGGCCCCGCTCCCCCTGGAGCGGACCGCGTCAGGCTGCGAGGACGCAGGCGGCGGCCGGCGGGCCGCGGCGGATCACCGTGTGCTGGAGTGCCCCGGCCACCGGAGGCGGGGAGTCGAGGGCCGTGCGCGGCCGGCCGCCCGGACCGGCCGGGGCCAGCGCCGCCAGGCCGGCGAGCAGGGCCCGGACGAGGCGGAGCGCGGCGCGCAGGGAGCGCACGGTGACGCCCTCGGCGACCTCGCCGGCGCGCTGCTCGGAGAGCTCCACGAGTCGGACCAGGGCCAGGTCGCCCCGGCGCAGCAGCCAGCCGGCCACCAGCGCGGCGAGCAGGTGCCCGAGGGCCATCGGCAGGCTCGGCAGCAGCGCGTCGGCGGGTGCGGCGGCCCCGTGCGCGCCCGCGTGGGCGGACGCGGCGGCCGGGTCGATTCCGGCCCGGCCGAGGATCCCGGCGGCGTCGCCGGGGGTGAGGTTGGCCGCGCCCGAGCCGCAGACGAGCTTGGCCGCCATGCGGACGAGCGCGTCGTCGGCCTGGGCCATCGGCGCGAGCTGCCGCTGACCGAGGCCGAAGAGGAGGTGGAGCCCGAGCTGTCCGCCCGCGAGGGTGGCGACGACGAAGCCGAGCGAGCGCTCGCGCCCGGTGAGCAGGACCGTGGCCCCGAAGACGCCGAGGAAGCCGGCGAGGAGGGTCCACAGGGCGATGCCCGCGCAGGCGGCGAGGGCGTGTCCGAGCGCGGACAGCACGACGCAGACCGCGGTGAACACCGCGGCCCTCAGCAGCCGTGGAGCGAGCGCGGGGGCAGACATGGCGGCCCCATCATCGCACCAGGGCACCCGCCCGCAGGAGGCAGGTCCGCAAGGTCGGCCTTGGGGGTGTTCGGGCGGACATACACCGGGGTCCGACCGCCTCGCGTCCGCCGAACGGGCGCTCTTGACGCTTCAGGGCGCTTACGGACCGCCGCGCGCGGCAATAGCTAGGGGTATGTCGAGCCGCTGCCGGGAGGCTGGAGCATGAGCATCTGGTGGTCACTCCATCTGCGGCGCGAGGCCGCGAGCGTGCCGCTCGCCCGGCGCCTGTTCCTCGGCACCATGGAGACGGCCGGGGTGGATCCCGACGTCTCCTACGAGTTGTCGGTGGCCCTGACCGAGGCGTGTGCCAACGCGGTCGAGCACGGCGGCGGAACCGCCGCGGGCCGGGCCTCGGAGGCGTACCGGGTGACGGCCTTCCTCGACGGCGAGACCTGCCGGATCGAGGTCGCCGATGCGGGCCCGGGCTTCCCCGGGACGCCGGCGGCGCCCGCCCCGGCCGCCCGGCCGGACGCCGAGAGCGGCCGTGGCCTGCGCCTGATCGAGGAGCTCTCCGACCACGTCCACTTCGGCCGATCGGGCCGGGGCGGGGCGGTCGTCAGCTTCGACAAGATCCTGAAGTGGAAGGACAGCCCGTCCCTCCTGCTGGCATGACGGGGCCCCGCCGGCGAGGTCGCCGACGGGGCCCGTACGCGTGCGGGGTCAGCCCTTCAGGCCGGCCATCCACGCCTCGACCTCGTCCGACCGGCGGGGCAGCTGGTCCGACAGGTTCCGGTTGCCGTCCTCCGTGACGAGGATGTCGTCCTCGATCCGGACGCCGATGCCGCGGTACTCCTCCGGCACGGTCAGGTCGTCGGCCTGGAAGTAGAGCCCCGGCTCGACGGTCAGGCACATGCCCGGCTCCAGGGTGGTGTCGACGTACGCCTCGGTGCGCGCGGCGGCGCAGTCGTGGACGTCCATGCCGAGCATGTGGCCGGTGCCGTGCAGGGTCCAGCGGCGCTGGAGACCCAGCTCCAGGACGCGCTCGGCCGGGCCCTCGACGAGGCCCCACTCGACGAGCTTCTCGGCGAGCACCCGCTGGGCGGCGTCGTGGAAGTCGCGGTAGGCGGCGCCGGGCTTCACTGCGGCGATGCCCGCCTCCTGCGCCTCGTACACCGCGTCGTAGATCTTGCGCTGGACGTCGGTGTACCGGCCGTTGATCGGCAGGGTGCGGGTGACGTCGGCGGTGTAGAGCTCGGTGGTCTCGACGCCGGCGTCGAGCAGGAGCAGGTCGCCGGAGCGGACGGCGCCGTCGTTGCGGACCCAGTGCAGCGTGCAGGCGTGCGGGCCGGCGGCGGCGATGGTGCCGTAGCCGACGTCGTTGCCCTCGACGCGGGCACGGAGGAAGAAGGTGCCCTCGATGTAGCGCTCGCTGGTGGCCTCGGCCTTGTCGAGGACCTTCACGACGTCCTCGAAGCCGCGGGCGGTGGAGGCGCAGGCCTTCTCCAGCTCGGCGATCTCGAAGGCGTCCTTCACGAGCCGGGCCTCGGAGAGGAAGACCCGCAGCTCCTCGTCGCGCTCGGCGGTGACCTTGTCGGTGAGGGCGGCCTCGATGCCGGCGTCGTGGCCGCGCACGGCGCGGACCGGGCCGGTGGCCTCGGTGAGGGCGGCGGCCAGCTCGCGGACGTCCTTCGCCGCGAGGCGGAGCAGCTGCTCCGCCTCGGCGAGGGAGTGGCGGCGGCCGACCCACAGCTCGCCCATGCCGTCGAGCCAGAACTCGCCGTTCTCGCGGTCCGAGCGGGGCAGCAGGTAGATCGTGGCCTCGTGGCCGTCCGCGACCGGCTCCAGGACGAGGACGCCGTCGTGGGTCTGGTCGCCGGTGAGGTACGCGTACTCGGTGGAGGCGCGGAAGCTGTACTCGGTGTCGTTCGACCGGGTCTTCAGGCTGCCGGCCGGGATCACCAGGCGCTCGCCCGGGAAGCGGGCGGAGAGGGCGGCGCGCCGGGCGGCGGTCCGCTCGGCCTGCGGGATCGGCGCGAGGCCGGTCAGCTCCGTGTCGGCCCAGCCGGACTTCATGCTCTCGGCGAGCTCGTCGGATACGCCCTGGTACAGGCCGTTCTTCCGCTGCTTGATCGGCTCCTCGGCCTCGTCCGGGGTCTCCGGAGTGAGCTCTTCGGCCACGGGTCTGCCTCCTCTTGGTACGACACTGAACCCCCTCCATCGTACGGTCGTACGGAAGGGGGCCCAGGGCCGGAAGACCCGTTACCGAGCGGTCACCGGTCGGATCGAGCGGTGACCGGCGGGATCAGTCGAAGCGGGCGGCGAGCAGGACCACGTCCTCGCCCTCCACCGCCGGGTCGAGCCCGTCCGGAAGCACGGTCCGCAGGACGTGGTCGGCGACCGCGCCCGGATCGTCGCGTTCCGCCCGGGGCACGCTCGCGGCGGCCGCGTGGAGCCGGGCGAAGGCCCGGTCGATGGGGTCGCCGGTACGCCGCAGCAGCCCGTCCGTGTACAGCAGCACCGTTTCTCCTGGTGCGGGGGACAGCTCCACGCTGGGCGCCTCCCAGCAGGAGAGCATGCCGAGCGGTGCGGAGAGGGAGGTCTCCACGTACTCGGTGCGGCGCTCGCCGATCAGCAGCGGCGGGGTGTGGCCGGCGCCGGCGAGGACGAGCCGGCGGCGGGCCGGCTCGGCGTAGGCGAAGAGGGCGGTGGCCGAGCGGGCCGGCTCGGTGAGCCGGAGCAGCAGCTCCAGGTCGGAGAGGACGGCGACCGGGTCCTCGCCCTCCATGACCGCGTACGCGCGCAGCGAGGCGCGCAGCCGTCCCATCGCGGCCAGCGCGCTGGGTCCGGTGCCGGAGACGGAGCCGACGGAGAGCCCGAGGGCGCCCTCGGGCAGCGGCAGGGCGTCGTACCAGTCGCCGCCGCCCCGGGGGCCGGTGCGGTGGCGGGCGGCGAGCCGGACGCCCGGGACCCGGGGGAGCCGGCTCGGGAGCAGCTCCTCGGCGACCGTGGCGACCTGGACGTGGGCCCGCTCGATCCGGAGGAGGTGGGCGAGGTGCTCGGTGGCGAAGCGGCCGTAGAGGCCGACGAGGTGGCGCTGGCGGTCGGTGGGGGCGGCCGGCTCGTCGTAGAGCCAGACGCCGGCGCCGATCCGGCCGGTCTCCTCGGTGGCGAGGGGGAGGGCGTAGCTGGCGGCGTAGCCGAGGCGGGCGGCGACCTCGCGGTGGCGGGGGTCGAGGCCTTCCTCGGTGCGGACGTCGTGGATGGAGATGGCCTCCGGGACGCGGTCCGGATCGGACGGGTCGGGAAGCCCGTCGAGGAGGCGGCCGTAGCTGGTGGCGCCGCGGGGGACGGTCTCGATGGTGCCGAGGTCGGCGTGGGCGAGGCCGAGGCCGACGGTGGCGGTGGGGCCGAGGCCGTCGGCGGGTTCGAGGACGGCCATGCCGCGGCGGGCGCCGACGAGGGCGGCTCCGGCGCCGAGGAGCTCGTGCAGGGCCTCGTCGAGGGTGGCGGTCCTGATGAGCCGCTCGGTGAGTTCGTGGAGGGTGGTGAGGTCGGAGACCCAGCCGGCCAGGCGGTCCGTGATCTGGACGCCGGGTCCGGGGGCCGCGTCGGCCGGTGCCGCGGCGGCGGGGACGCCCGCGAGAGGCGCCTTAGTGTGCGGTGGCGCGGGAACCGTGGAGTCGATTCCGGCCACTTTCGGAAGGTGCTGCCGCAGGTGTTTCGGCAGGTGTGGGGAGCTCATCTCGGTCGGCTTTCCGACCGGTGCGTTTGACGCCATGGCATCGCAAACCCCCATGTCATATTGCGCCGCTCGATGTCTCCACATGTACACGCACCCGAGGAGCGATGTCCAGCATTGTCCCGATGGGACTTGTGGTGTCCGCGTGGCGTTCCGCGAGCTCGTGCGCAGGGGTTGAAGTGGGCGGGAAGTTGGCTGAAAATTGACCCTGCTGTGCACCATTTGCGGTCGACTGGCGTCGTTTGAAAGCGCGTCATTTTGAGCGTGTGGGGTACGTAATCGATGACAGGCAGGGGCAGTTGACACCGCCCCGGGATCGAGAAGCGGAACCCCGGCGTCGTACGTGCCGCAGGCCGCAGCCCCTCCCCGCGTGGCGGGGATCGTGCTCCGAACCGGCTTCGACCCGACTGTGACCCGGCCCCGTTCCGGCCGGCCCCGCCCCGGGCGGGGCGACGCACCGCCGACGCTGTACGCGCTGATACGCACGGTGAAGAGATCTGCACATGGTGTGATGTGGATTCGGCGTTCAACGGAAAGGAACGAGCGCTCATGCGCGAGATCCTCGGAAGGCGACGCAGGCTCCGGTTCCGGCGCAAGGCGAGGACCGCACGGCAGGACGCGGCGGTGACCTTCGCGGTCGAGTGGGACTGGCCCGTCCTGCCGGGAGTGGGCCTGGCCGAGCCCGCCGGCGGGGCGAAGACCTCCGGCCGCGGCGGCCGGAGGGCCGTCTCGGGAGCCGGCAGGGCGGAGCGGTCCGGCGCGGGCCGTGCGGAGCTGCCGGCCACCGGTGGCGCGGCCGGCCGTGCGGAGAGGGCCGGTGCCGGCCGTACGGCCGAGAGGTCCGGGGGCGGGCCGCGGACCGGCGGCGACGGCCCGGTGTGCGCCTGTCCCGACCCGGACTGCGTGGTCCCCGGCGCCCACCCCTTCGACCCGGGCCTGCTGGCCGCCACCACCGACGAGCGGATGATCCGCTGGTGGTGGACCCGGCGCCCGGACGCCCCCGTCGTGCTGGCCACCGGCGGCCGCGCCCCCTGCGCGGTGAGCCTCCCGGCGCTCGCGGGCGCCCGCGCCCTGCGGGACCTCGACGCGATGGGCATGCGGCTCGGCCCGGTGGTGGCGACGCCGACCCGCTGGTCGATCCTGGTCGCCCCGTACGGCCTCGAACGGCTCGGCGAGCTGCTGTACGCGAAGGACAGCGTGCCCAGCTCGCTGCGGTTCCACGGCGAAGGCGGCTACCTGCTGCTGCCACCGTCCACGGCCGGCACCGGGCAGGTCCGCTGGGAGCGGGAGCCGCTCGCCGGCTCGGCCCGCCCCTGGCTGCCGGACGTGGAGGCGGTCGTCGACGCCCTGGTCGCGGCGAGCACGGCCACCCCCGGCGGCGGGACCAGGCTCGCCTACTGACCGTTCACCCGAACGGGTGTGTCCCGGGCCGACGCGCAGGGGAATCCGGCGCGCGGCCCGCCGGGCGCCCGTCCGGCGCGGGTAGGTTCGGCCCACCGTCCGTGATCGTTCCCGGCCCGGGACCGGTCCCCGAACAGAGCAGGTGGGTCGCATGAGTCGGCTGAGCCCGGCGCACCTCCGCATGGCCGGCCTCGGCACCGCCGTCGCGATCGCCGTCCTCGTCCCGCTGGCCGCCAAGGCGGGCCAGCAGGGCGAAGCACCGCAGTCGAGGGCCCAGGCTCCGGCGCCCCACGCTCCGGCGGGCCAGGCTCCGGTGGCCCCGGCCCCGGTGGGCGACGCCAAGCCGGGCGGTGCGGCCGGAGGGCTGCTGGGCGATCTCGGGCTCGGCGAGGAGGGCCGTACCGGCGGAGAGGACCGTACGGGCGGGAGGGAGCGTGCCGGCGAGGGCGCACGGCCCGCCGTCCCGCAGCAGGCACCCCCGTCGGCGCGCGCCGACGCGGAGGCCGCGGGGGCGCCCGAGAGGGTCAGCCGCTGCGGTCCCGAACTCGCCTCGCCCGAGGGCGTCGAGGCGCAGACCTGCGTCCTGTCCGAGGGCCCGGACGTCTGGGCGCGGACCTACTACCGCAACGCCACCGGCCGCGAGATCGACGCGATTCTGACCCTCATGGCGCCCGGTGGCCGGACGATCCAGGTGCGGTGCGCGGTCCCCGCGCGGGACGAGCCGGATACCTGCGAGACCCCGAGGGAGCCGGGTACGGGCGCCGCTCGCGCGCATACGGCGGTGGCGGAATTCGCGGCGAGGGAAGAAGGCGGCGACGCACCGCTGCTGCTCCGCTCGGGTAGCAACACGGCCGAGGGCGAAGCGAGTTGAGAAAACGCCCCGGCGCGACGGCGGGGCGGACATGGAAACGCCCGGTCGCTGGCGACGGGGGATGCACCAGCGACCGGGCTTCCAGAACGGTAACAAGAGATCTGCGGTTCGCAAATTCGATCTCGGTTATTCGGACAGGGATTTACCGCTCCGTAGGTTCCGCTGTGGCGGAAGTCACCGACTGGTCGGTCTGTCAGTCACCGATACCACCTGGGGTATCAGCTGAGAGTCACCTGACGGTTCGTGAGGCCGCCGCGCGCGCGACGCTCCTCGGCGGTGAGCGGGGTGTCCGCGGCGAGCGCCTCGGCCAGTCGCCCGGCGAACTCGGCGGCGGGCTTCTCGCACTGCTCGGCGGTCATCGCCGACGGCAGGTCCCACACCGGGACCATCAGGCCGTGGGCACGGAAGGAGCCGACGAGACGGGTGTCCGGGCCGAGCGAGGTGGTGCCGGCGGCCTGGAGGCGGGCGAGCGCGTCGAGGAGCTTCTCCTCCGGGTGCGGCATGACCCAGCGCAGGTGGTTCTTGTCCGGGGTCTCGCACCAGTAGGCGGCGTCGACCGAGGCCAGCTTCTCCGTGGGGATCGCGGCGGCGTTGGCCCGCTCCAGGGAGGCGGCGACCTCGGGGTCGGCGCCGTCCGCCGACTTCGGGATCCAGAACTCGAAGCCGGTGTGGACCTCGGGCGCGAAGGGCGCGTCCGTGTCCAGCAGGTCCTGGAGGCGCGGGCCCTCGGGCTCGACGCGGCGCGGCGGCACCGGGTTGCCGGGCTCGGTCTCCAGCGCGCGCTGGAGGGTGTCGGCGAGGTCGCGGGACAGGTCGCCGGAGGTGCCGTCGTTCTGCAGGGCGAGCAGGACCGAGCCGTCGTCGCGGCGGAGCGCGGGCCAGGCCATCGGCAGGACCGTCGCCAGCGTCACCGACGGCACGCCCTCGGGCAGCCCGGCCTTGAGGGTGAGCGGCACGGTGGCGGCGGGCACCAGCTCGCGCAGCGCGACCAGGTCGCACTCGCCGGGCAGGCCCTCGAAGGGGCGCTGGACGTGCTCGGTCACGGCGTGCGCGGCCGCCCGGCCGTGGCACGCCTTGTAGCGGCGGCCCGAACCGCACGGGCACGGCTCGCGCGCGCCGACGACCGGGATCTCCCCGTTCGTGACCTGTGCCTGGCCGCTCTTGCCGGCCTTCGTCTGGGGGCGCTTCTTGGCCATGGTGTGGCTTTCTCCCGATCGCGGTGCTGTGTCGGGCGCGAGCCTAGCCGTCCGGACGCCGCGGCAAGCTCAGCCGTGCCATGACCACCCGACGGATCGGATCCGGTCCCCGCCCGCGGATCGGTCACGGGCTCCGCCGAAGCGGCCGCCGGCCCCGGAGCCGTATCCGCGAACCGGCCGGAAACGCACCCCCGCATGCCTGTTCGGGGGTGTCGCGTCAGTCCAGGTCGTCGTACGCGTCGAGGAGGTCGAAGCCGGAGCCGCCGGCGCCGACGCGGGTCGCGAAGTCCTCGCGGCGGTGGCCCTCCGTGACGATCGCCCAGACCGTGACCTCGCCCGCCGCGCTGTCGCGCACGCCCCAGTCCTGGGCCAGGGCGCCGATGATGTTGAGCCCGCGTCCGCCGCGTGCCGTGACCGAGGGCGTCGACGGGACGGGTCTCGTGGGACCGCCTCCGTCCGTGACCTCGACCGTGAGCCCGCCCGACGGATCGAGCCGCCAGGCCGCCAGCACGTCGCCCTCTCCCCGGTCCGCCCGGCCCAGCGGCCTGCCGTGCCGGTAGGCGTTGCTGAGCAGTTCGGACAGGATCAGGACCGCGTCGTCGACGACCGATTCCGACACCCCGCCGCGGTACAGCTCGTCCCGCATCCGGTGTCGTGCTTCCCCCACGCCCGCAGGGCCATGGGGTACGGCCATGCTCGACGACGTGGGCACCTTCTGTGCCACCACCAACGCCACCCCCGAGACCTCCTTCGCCCCACGCCACCGTGTGGATGCCCCGGTGACCGCGACCGGAAACCGCCTGTTCCGGGTGGGGTGGAGCACAAGTGACGATCGCGTACGTGCCGAACGCGCCGGTGCACACCCCCCGGCCGCCCCGGCGGGGCGCCCGGGGGTGTGGATCAGGAGCGTCCGAGCTGTTCGAGAACGGCCTTGGGGCGGTTGGTGATGATCGCGTCGACGCCCAGGCGCAGACAGAGCTCGACGTCCTCCGGGTCGTCCACCGTCCAGACGTGGACCTGGTAG